>PLZN01000186.1 GCA_003152195.1 Acidobacteriaceae bacterium | reverse complement strand
AGACAGCCTATTCCGCAAGCTCCTCTTCGCTACTTTCCCTTACGTAAACCGCCTCCGTTTGCTGGCAATCCCCATGCTCGTCTACCAGCGCTCCGGGCTGCAGAAGCTGCTGCGCGCTACCGGCCTGCTGCGGCTGCTGCCCCAACGTCTCGCGCAGATGGAGTCCTTGCTGCCGCGCGTGCCCACCAGCTTTTTGCAAGGTCTGCCCAACCATGTCTCTCCCATCTCGCAGCCACGGCGGCGGGTGGGAATGCTCTCCGGCTGCGTACAACAGGTCTTTTTCCAGCACGTCAACGAAGCTACCGCCCGGGTGCTCGCCGCGGAGGGATGCGAGGTGGTCATTCCCCAATCGCAGCAGTGTTGCGGCGCCCTCATGCTGCACTCCGGTCTCGACGGCCAGGCCGCCGCTCTCGCCCGCCGGATGATCTCTTCCTTTGAGGCTGCCAACGTGGATACGATCGTAATCAACGCCGCAGGCTGCGGATCGGCCATGAAGGAATACGGCCATCTGCTGCGTGACGATCCTGCGTGGGCCGCGCGCGCAGTGGCCTTCAGCGCCAAATGCAAAGACATCTCAGAAATTCTTTGCGAACTGCCCGCGCGCGCGCCGCGCCATCCTCTCCCCTTACGGGTGGCCTACCATGACGCGTGCCACCTGCGCCACGCGCAGGCCATCTACGAACAGCCGCGCCGCCTGCTGGCCACCATCCCTGGCCTCGAAGTGGCGGAGATCGAGGAAGCAACTCTGTGCTGCGGCTCAGCCGGCGTTTACAACCTGCTCCATCCCGAACCGGCGAATCAGTTGGGTGACCGCAAGGTTGAAAACCTGCTCGCCACCAAGGCAAAAGCCGTCATCTCCGCGAATCCCGGGTGCCTGCTGCAATTGATGAGCTCCCTGCGCCGCCGCGGGCTCGAAGCGATGCCCGCCTTTCACATGGTTGAGTTGCTGGACGCGTCCATCCGCAACGTTCCCCTGGCGGGCATGCAATAGCCGAAATGCCGTAAAATACGGCTTGCGAGCATCGCAGGCCGCCTGGCCCTGCTCTACGCGTATGCACTGAACCCTTTTTAATCGAGAGGAATACTCATGACGAACTCTACGGTAGTGGTTCCCACGGTGACGATCGAAGGATCCCAGGGAGCGGCGGAAGCGGAGATCCTGACCCCGCAAGCGCTCGAATTTCTTGGAGCCTTGGCCGCCAACTTCGAGNNGAGAGCGCCAAGGATTGCTCGCGGCACGCGTGGCCAGGGCAGAAGCATTGCGCAAGGGGCAACTCTATGATTTTCTGCCGGAAACCGCGTCGGTTCGCCAGAGTGAGTGGCGCGTAGCTCCCATCCCAGCCGACCTGCAGGACCGCAGAACCGAGATCACTGGCCCGGTCGATCGCAAGATGGTGATCANNTCAACGCGCTCAATTCCGGCGCGAACGTCTTCATGGCTGATTTTGAGGATTCGACCTCGCCCACCTGGCGCAATCTGATCGATGGCCAGGTGAACCTGCGCGATGCCATTCGTCGCACCATCAGCTATGCCAGTCCCGAAGGCAAGCAATATCGGCTCAACGAGAAAACGGCCACGCTCTTCGTGCGGCCCCGTGGCTGGCACTTGCCGGAGAAACATCTTCTGGTCCAGGGTCAACCGATTTCCGGCTCGCTTTTCGATTTCGGCTTGTACTTCTTTCACAACGCCGCGGCGCTGAAGGAACGTGGCACCGGACCCTATTTTTACCTCCCCAAATTGGAGAGCCATCGAGAAGCTCGCCTGTGGAACAACGTCTTCAACTTCGCGCAGGATGCGCTGGGCATTCCTCGCGGCACCATTCGCGCCACGGTGCTCATCGAGACGCTGCCTGCGGCCTTTGAGATGGATGAGATTCTCTTTGAGTTGAAGGACCACTCCGCCGGCTTGAACTGCGGGCGCTGGGATTACATCTTCAGCTTTATTAAGAAGTTCAGTTATCGCGAAGATCTCGCGCTTCCCGACCGCTCCACGATCACCATGGACCGGCACTTCCTCAAGTCCTACGTCGACTTGCTGATTGATACCTGTCACCGGCGTGGCATCCACGCGATGGGCGGCATGGCCGCGCAAATCCCCATCAAGCGGGACGCCGCCGCCAATGACCGTGCCATGGAACGCGTGCGCCAGGATAAGCTCCGCGAGGTAAAGGCCGGGCATGACGGAACCTGGGTGGCACATCCTGGACTGGTGCCGGTGGCCAAGGCGGTCTTTGACGAGCACATGCCTGGAGCCAACCAGATTTCGCGCCGCAACCCAGGCATCCATGTACAAGCTTCTGACCTGGTCGCCGTGCCCGAGGGCGACATCACGCGCAAGGGTCTGGAAATGAACATAGACATCGGTTTGCGCTATCTGGCGGCGTGGCTGGATGGGCTGGGATGCGTTCCGATCTACGACCTGATGGAAGATGCGGCGACCGCGGAGATTTCGCGCGCGCAACTCTGGCAGTGGGCGCATCACGCGGGCCGCATGACCGATGGCGTCATGATCGATGTGCCCTTGGTGCAGGCCACAATTCCGGTTGTCCTGGACCGCATCAAGCAGGAACTAGGGGAAGAACGGTTTGCCGCCAGCAAGTTTACCGCGGCCGGCAAGCTCTTCGATCAGATGACCGCGGCGAAACAACTTCCCGAATTTCTAACCTCGATTGCCTACGCGTCGATCGATTGATTCGGATGATCCGGACGGGTTGCCCATCTTTCATTGCAGCCTAAGGTCGGGTGCCCCATCCTTCGCGCTGTTTGCGAAGGACCCCGGATTTCCTACTCCGCGGCCCCAGCCATGGTCGCGTGTGCGGCTTTCTATAAGGAAAAGGCCGCATGAAGTTCGTTGACCCCACCAAGCTTTACAGGAAATCCGGGGGGATGGGGCACCCGGGGATTGGTTGCATTTTCTGCCGAGGACAAGAAATGCCCCGTTTCATATCCCGCGGGCCGGCAACGCCGGTGGACGGCTTTAAGGAAAGCCGCATGGGGTGGCAGCCGTCCTTCATTTCTTTAACCACCAGACGCATCATCGAGGCCAGGTGCATGTCATGATCAGTCAAACAGATGTGAGGCCGCCCTCACTCGATATGCATCGTATTCTGAATCCGTAAGTGGTGCCCTCAAAATGAAAACGCTGCTTGCTCTCCTACTTGCTCTTGGCACTGCCATGACTTCTCTCGCCCAGGAGAATCCGCTGGCCGGCGTAATTGATATCCACGTACATTGCGCGCCAGACAGCACGGCGCGCAGCATCGATGCGCTCGACCTTGCACGCCTTGCCAAAAGCCGGGGCATGCGTGGCCTGGTGCTCAAGAACCATTACGAGCCGACCGCCTCGCTTGCCTATGTTGTGCGCAAAGAGGTTCCCGGGATCGAAGTGTTTGGCGGCGTGGATCTCAACCTCTCCGTCGGCGGCATGAATCCCTCGGCGGTCGAACATATGGCGGCGACGACCGGTGGGTTCGGCCGCTTTGTCTGGATGAGTACATTTGATTCCGAGGCGCAGGTGCGCTACTCCAAGCAAGACCGGCCGTTCGTGCGGGTCTCGCAGAATGGCCAGCTCCTTCCTGAGACCAAGCAGGTGATCGCGGTGATTGCCCAGCACAATCTGGTGTTGGCGACCGGCCACCCGACCCCGGAAGAAGCTCTGTTGATGATCCGCGAAGGACGCAACCAGGGCGTAAAGCACATGGTTGTAACCCACGCCATGATTGCGCCGATACATATGTCCGATGCACAGATGTTGGAAGCGGCGAAGATGGGAGCGTATATCGAGTTTGTCTACAACGGGCTCATTGGCTCCTATAAGGAATTCACTTTTAAAGACTATGCCCGAGCGATTCGCTATGTGGGGGTAGAACACTGCATTCTCGCCAGCGATATGGGGCAGCCCGCCAACCCTTTGCATCCGGATGGTTTGCTCGCGCTGTTCGATGGACTCAAAAAAGAGGGTATTACCGAGGCCGAGATCAACCGCATGGCGAAGGAAAACCCCGCTCGCCTGCTCGGTCTCGAATAACGACGGATCCACCAGAGACTCTGGAGGCGGTTCGATGAATGTTTCGATGCAGTGGGTTCTCTCGCTCCGTTGAGTGTCTAACGCCTTCAGCAGCCTATCGCTCGCCGGGATACATTCAGACGGTCAAGTGGCACAAGATTTGCGGCTAGCGCGGATGCAGCAGATCCTCTTCTGGCCCACGTCCCCTAGCCTTAAACTCCCGCTGTGCGGCTTGGAGCTGGCTCAGCTCCATCTCTAAGCAACGCTGTCTCTCGGTCAGCTCGTTCCTGCGCATCTCTAGTCTTTCGAGCGCTTCGCGAGCCTTCATGTGCGGAACCGCAGCTTGCAATTGATTGATCTGATCTCGCACTTTAAGCAGTACTAGCGTGCAGTTAAGAATCTTTCGCTCGAAGCTTTCTTCCATAGGCCTATCCTCCGGATTCGATCAGCTCGATCGCACTTCGAAGATCTTCCGGGAACTACTATCGTTGTGTGGGGCCAACTGTTCTCTAAATCGTGATGCATTTACCGGAGTGCGATTGGTTATCTGATATCCCGCAAGGCTCCGCTGCTCGCGGAAGCACTAGTCCCGAAGTATTATTTTGCTCCTGCCACGGGCTTTTCCATCTCGCCCAACATGTCCATGGCTTCCTTGAGATGTGCGTGGAAGTACCGCCGCATCAGTTGAAGAACCTTGTTAATGATCGGGTCACGAACTGAGTAGAAGACCTGATTCCCCACCTTCCTATTCACCACCAGCTGCTTGGCGCGAAGAACCGCTAGATGCTGAGAAACATTGGCTTGCTCCATGCCGAGTTTCTCCATCAGCGCACCTGCGGAGAGTTCCCCTTCACCCAAGAATTCGAGGATCGCAATTCGAGTAGGATGCGCAAGCGCCTGAAAAATATCGGCCTTGAATCGTCGTAAGGCGTCCTGCACGTACCCTCCAGGCAGATCCAGTATATAATAATATTAGAATATATAATGCAAAGAATTGTAGCCCTATGGACTTTCTACAACATTTTGCTCGGCTACTTTTCGGCTTTGCACTGGGAGTGGGATCCGCGCTCGCTGTCATGTACACGATCTATACAAGTGGCTATAGAAAGGGCTACAAGATGGGCATCGAGTACTCAGTTCTAAATGAAAATCGCAGCTCTGGTTCGCGGCTTTTACACCTGATGCAGAAGACCAACAAGCAATAGCTATGTCACATAAGCTATCAGCATCCTTGCGATACGCTTCGCGAAGAACTCAACCACCTGAAAGCTCTAGAGGACGTTTGAAGTCTTATATATGCGTTGATTGAACTATTACCAATCATTGTTTTATGAAGTAGCTGTCCATCCACGCGGACAGGAAAGGATAGTCATGCCCGTCATAAAGACGTTTATTCGCTCGTTAGCTCAAGCGTTCGGCATCTCCAGCCCACAGCAGGTGGACGCCCCGCAGGTGTCATGTACGTGGGCCCCTCCGACCCGGCCTCGGCCGGAAAGTGATCCGAACAAACCCCAGACTGCTACGACAACGGCGAAAAAGGAATAAAAGAGTACGGCAGCCCGCTAGCGGTTTGAGCCGTCGCCCGTGGCACTGTCGAAGAACTTGTCACGTTTTCCAGGTCTCTTACATGAGGAGCGAAAACGCATGAGTATAGGGGAAGAGTTGTCTGATGGAAACGAGGAATACAAGAGGCAATCGAGCACGTCCGCGCCCTTTATTTATGAAGAGGACGGTACATTGGCTCTATATTTCAAGATGGGTGCGATGCAGAGCCAGATGCTTGTGAACCAGCCTGATTTCCTTATGCTCGGCTACACGCGAAGCATGATGGGTTTTCTGCTCTTCAATAAACACCCGCGGCACATAGGGACTATCGGTTTAGGCGGAGGTTCGATACAGAAACACTGCTACCGCACACTACCTCACTCGCGGATCTCCGTCGCCGAAATCAGCCCCGAGGTGATCGCCCTCCGCGACCGCTTCTGTATTCCGAAAGATGACTCGAGATTCAAGGTATTTTGCGAGGACGGAGCTGATTTTATATTTCGCCACTCGAACAAGTTTGATGTTCTGATCGTGGATGGATTCGACATCACGGGACAGCCCGAACAATTATGCAGCCAGCGTTTTTACGGCGACTGCTACAACGCATTAGCTCCGAATGGCGTCATGGTGGTCAACATGCCTGACCATGATTCTAGAGGCTTGCTTGCACGAATACGTTTGAGCTTCCGTAATCTAGTCGTTGTGGTTGGTTGCGAGGACGGAGACAACCAGATTGCGTTCGCCGGGAAGGGGAATGCGTTAGCTCAATTGGATGGTGGGTTTAAAACTCTGCCGCGTATAAAGCAACACCATACGATGAAGTTCAGCTAGACGGTATGTACATCTTCCTCTCTAACAGAGGATGTACATGCAGAGTTGAAATACATAAATGGCTGCCTTCGCTCTGCATCCTTGGTGGTTTAATTGCCTTACGATGTAGATGGGATCTTGTAGAAAGCAGTGCTGTGCCCGGATCGATGGCATGCGGCGCATCCAGATGAAAATACGGCGCTGATATGAACGGGACTCCAGGTTGGAAGGATTGCATGTTGCAAATCAATGCGACAAAGGTACCTTCGTGAGTCTCTATGGCTGGACATTGTGGTGCATTCAGGCGCTGTCGAGACACGACGTCTCTCTATTGCTGACGTGCGTGCTTGGCTGGCTGGCGTTGGGACTTAGCGCACTGTTCCGGCCGCATCACGTGCGCTTTGTTGCCCACGTGCTTTTTCCGATCGGGGCCTTGGTTGGACTCGGCGTGGCGCTTCTGGGAGGGCTTGCCCTGCTAGCCAGCCACGCACCGCAGATCGTGGTGCTCCCCCTCGGCCTCCCCGATTTGCCTTTCCATGTTCGCCTGGATGCGCTATCGGGCTTCTTTCTGTTCCTGTTGGGGGTAGCTGGGGCTGGTATTTCAACATTTGCCGCCGGTTATTTCCGATCGGGCGAGGGCACCGCGCCTGGCCTGCTATGCCTGCAATACCACGTATTTCTTGCCAGTATGGCCCTGGTTGTACTCGCCGACGATGCGTACTTCTTTATGGTGGCTTGGGAGACAATGGCGGTAAGTTCTTACTTTCTGGTTACCTCTCAACATCGTATACCGGATATCCGGCGCGCTGGTTTCCTCTATCTGTTAATGGCTCACATTGGCGCCATCTGCATTTTGCTCAGTTTTGGCGTTCTGCAGGGCGGCAGTTGGCATTTTACGTTCGATGCTATGCGCAGTGCCCGGCTCGCACCCTTCTGGGCGAGCACCGCATTCGTGCTTGCGCTGCTGGGTTTCGGCGCGAAGGCAGGCCTGGTACCGCTGCATGTGTGGCTGCCCGAAGCTCATCCCGCGGCGCCATCTCCGGTGTCGGCGATGATGAGCGGTCTGATGCTCAAGACGGCCGTCTATGGCATGCTGCGGATCAGCTTCGATCTGCTGCATGTACGGTTTTGGCAGTGGGGGGTGTTGGTGCTCACGCTCGGGCTGTTCTCAGCCCTGTTCGGAGCAATCTTTGCGGCCGTTCAAACCGACATGAAACGCCTGCTGGCCTACTCCTCGATTGAAAATATCGGCCTCATTTTCACTGCGATAGGTCTTGCGATTCTCTTCGAGGCGTGCAACTTACGATTGTTTGCGGCTCTCGCACTGAGTGCCGCGTTGATCCATGCCCTGAACCACTCGCTTTTTAAGAGTTTGCTTTTTCTTGCTACCGGCTCCGTTCTGCATGCAACGAAGCAGCGCAGCCTTGGAAAACTCGGCGGACTGATTCGCCGCATGCCATGGGTAGCGGCTATGGCACTGGTGGGCACGCT
>PLZN01000057.1 GCA_003152195.1 Acidobacteriaceae bacterium | reverse complement strand
CCACTCGATGATCTTTTCAATCATGGCTGAACCCCGTAGCTTGCGCTGGCAACCAAGGTTTTCCGCCGCATGGGCACCTTATTTCTTTCCGGCAGGTGCTGCCGACATTCCTGCCATTCCCTGCATAGCCGACCCAAGCTGGCTTTCCGAATCGATCAGGAAATTCCCGGAAGCGACAATCTTCTCTCCCGGCGTGAGTCCGGCCAGCACGGCATATTGGCCGTCGAACTGGTCTCCCACCTTAATCTCCCTTGGCTCGAAATAACCACCTGGCTTGGAGATGAACACCACCTGACGTGTCCCTGAATTCAGCACGGCCTCGCTGGGCACGACGATCCGCGCCCCGTAGTCGATGGTTAGTTGAACGTCCGCATACATGTCCGGTTTCAAGGCGTAATTGGGATTGGGAAATGCGAGTCTGACTTTGATAGTTCGCGTCTTCGGATCCAGTGTGGGGTAGACGTAAGCCACGCGTCCGCAGTAGGTTTTGCCGGGGAAGTAACTCAATTGCATTGAGGCAGGCTGGCCAATGTGGACGAAGGGCGCCTCGTATTCGTATATGTCCACGTAGACCCATATGGTCGAGAGATCGGCAATGTCGTAAAGGTCGGTTTCCGGGGTCACGTAAGCCTGCTCGTAGGCGTTACGAGTCATGACGAAACCGTTGATGGGTGAATAAAGCGTCATGGTGCGCTCGGCTTTCCCCGTTGCTTCGAGGGTGCGAACCTGTGCGTCTGAGACGTCCCAGAGCTGCAAGCGGTCCCGGGTGGCGCGAAGAAGAGAATCCGCCCCCGCAGCGACATCAGCATACGGAGCTTTGGACAGATACTCTTGACCCTTGAGCGCAATCAAATACTCCTGCTCCGTCGAAACCAGATCAGGACTATAAAGGGTGAACAGTGGCTGCCCCTTCTTGATCAGCTTGCCCACGTAGTCGAGGTACATTGTTTCGATCCACCCAGCCACCTTCACGTGTACCCGCGCAATTTTTTCTTCGTCCATTTGCACCAGACCGACCGTGCGGAGCGTGCGTTTCATGTCCGCGCGACGCACCTCGGTGTAACGCACACCAATCATCTGCTGCCGGGCGGGATTCAGGTTGACCGTCCCCGGCGGCATGCTTTGGTTAGAGGTTGCCGTCTGATCTTCCTTGGCGGCGTTTTTAGAGTCACTCATTCCCGGCATGTCTGATTTAGCCGCATTCGGTGTAGATGCTATTGGCCCTGGTTGTTCGGGCGGCGCAGGGGCGTTCTCATGCGTAGTAGCGGATCGCTCGTTGGCCCGATACCGGAGGGCCAGAAACCCTCCAGCCGCGGTTCCCAACAGGAACAATGCCACCCCAATGAGAACGAAGCTTTTACTGATCGGCGTTTTCATAGTCTGTTCTTTCATTTCGTCAACTCCGTTCCCACTAATGGTTCCAAGCGCGCCAGAGAACTTTGGAACATGCTTAGCTGCTCGTAATAGCTGACCTCGTAATCGAGAACGTCCACAAAATCCGTGAGCATGGAGAGAAAGTCCAGTTTTCCCACCTCATAGGCCGACATTGAAGACTCGAGTGCCAAAGAGGACTGGGGAACGATGGCCTTGGAGTAAAGATTCGATAAGTCCCGCGACGCGGTAGCGGCCAGGTACTGCTGTTTGATCTCAAAGTTCAAGCTGGCCGTGCGATCATCAAATCCACGTTGGGCGCCGATCAGGCCGTGCGTGGCCTCGATCACGCCCTGGCGCTGCTTGGTCCGGTAAAAGACAGGAATGTTGATTCCGACCATCACGCCATACATGTGCGGCATCGCGGGGCGCTGCAAGTAGGTGTACGCCACGCTGAAGTCCGGATCGTAAGCCTTGCGGGCAAGGTCCACCGCGTAGCGGTTTCCCTCAATCATTCGCCGGTCCATTTCGAGACCGGGATCGTTCTGGCGCCCCAGTGCGTAGAGGTCGGAGAGTGTGGCGTGGAATTCCGCCGGACGAAACGGAGCGGGCGGAGGCAATGGCGATTCCGGGTCGCGATAGAGAAGCGTATTCAGCCGCGCCCGCGCCGTGTCTCCCTGCTGGCGCAGGATGATCAACTTCTGGTCGATCCTGGAAACCTCTACCTGCGCACGGAAAACATCCGCCTGCATTCCTTTTCCGACCCTGTAGAGAGACTCGGCAATGCTTGCAAGTTTCTGTAACAGGTCCTTATCTTTTTCGGTGATTTCAATCGCCTTCGTGTAATAGAAGTAGTCGTAATAGGCGACCTTCACGTCCGACGCTACTTGACGGCGCGCCTGCTCGTACTCCCACCAGGCGGCCTCCGCCCCGCGGTCCGCAATCTGACCGCGCAATCTCAATGTGCCGGGGAACGGAAGATCTTGGCTTACAGTAAGGCCACGGTAGCTCGACGGATCGCCGTGTTGAACGCTGAACGGCGTGATGTTCCCCATCCATCCACCGGAAAAGGTAGGGTCGGCCAGCGATCGCACCTGCGGGACCTTTGCCTGTTGCGCCTTGTACCGTTCGGCGGCGCTTTTGATACCTGGATTCTGGGAAAGAGCCGCGCGAATCAAATCGTCAAGGTTAACCTGAGGCCCGCCAGAGGCGGATGCGGCTTGCGCGGCCTGCACCGGTGCCGGAGTTGTTTGCGAGGCGGTCTGCGCCCAGGAGACAACCGGAGACATCAGGCACAATCCCCCCATAAGCCGGAACATGGATCGCAGGAGCCTATTCATCTTTCCCCCAGCGACTCGTTTTGTGGTGTGCCGGGAGGTAAAGTAACTGGACTGCCTCTCACGTCGCTCTCATTGCTTGACCAGATCTCATCGCTTAATTGGTTGAACACCTCTCTGGAAAGTGTTCCCTTGAGATCGAACGCGTAGCTGTCACGGTAACCAAATACGAGCAAGTGGTAGGGATCCGGCCTGGATAGAGTCTGCAGATCCCTCCAGCTCCAGCTACGGCTCTGTCCTGGCTGCGCGGTAACGTAATCAATCCC
>PLZN01000183.1 GCA_003152195.1 Acidobacteriaceae bacterium | reverse complement strand
TCCTACGCCCCGATGGAATGATCGAACATGATTTTGTGTCCGGAGCCGCCCTCGGCCCGGAAAAATGTAGAAACTCCAGGCCCAGGACGACAGTCCTGGGCCTGGATGTAATTAGAGAAGAGTCCCGAAAGGGACGGCTGACTTCATCTTTGGCTCTTGTAGGGAAGAAATCTTTGCTTGTGACCGTAGACAAGCCCTCAGTCGNNCTACCGCGCAATTTCCCGGGTAAGGTTTCTCTACATCTTCTGGGGCGGACATGGGGTACCAGCCGGCTCCGGCCTAAGGGGAAGTTTGAGGATATGCGCTTGGCTTGGCGGAGGAGACGCGCACGCCCATACCATTCAGCTTGCTTCGGCCTTCCTGGGCTTCGGGAGTCTGCGGGTAACGCTGTAGCAGCGTCCGCAGTTCGCGAATACCGGCATCTTTCTGGCCCATCTGAATGAGCGATAGTCCTTTGCGCAGTTCGGCGGCGGGAGCCTTGGGGTTGCCCGAATACTCCTCCAGAACCGCATCATAATTTTTGATCGCAGCCGTGTACTTGCCTTGCTGGTAAGCAATCTCGCCCAGATAGAACTGGGCATTTCCCGCCAGAGGATCCTTAGGATAGTACTGAATGACGTCGTTGAATTCAGAGACTGCGATGGTGTACTTGGCCGAGTTGTAGTCCCGCAGAGCGCTTTGATAGATCTGGTCTACGGGAGGCGCCTGCTGCAAAGGCCCCTGAGGCATTGCCGCAGCCGCGGGACCCTGGCTTACTGGTGGGCCTGGGCTCGGAGCCGGAGACGAGTTGCCGGCGGGCTGCGCCGGCAGACCGTTCACGTTCCCTAGCTGGCTCTGCACGGCCTGCACCTGCGTGGTCAGGTTGGCGATGCGTGTCTTCAGTTCATCGACGGAGTCGTTGAGCGACTGGATCTGGGTGGAGAGTTGAGTGTTGCTGGCGCCCCGCTGCTCGCTTTCGGCTTTTAACGTAGCCTGGAGGGCGTTGACCGTGATCATCATCTTGTTCACGTTGTCGGTGTTTTGCTGCACCAGGTTGACCACCACGCCCATGCGTTCGTCGTTCGACGTCTGCAAGTGTTGCACCATGTCCTGCAGTTGCTGCACCTGCGTTTGCAGTTCGACCATCTCCTTGGAGACGGCGAATGCGTGAGGCATCCCAGCAGGCAAAGCAAAGACGGCAACGGCAGTAAGTCGAATGATGTGTGTACGCATGATGGTCCCCCCAAGGGCAATTTCGTTGAGCGACGACGACCGCCCGCTCCTTCTTCAGTCTAGTCCGGAGTTCTTTGCTCCAACCTTTCCACAGATCAAGGGTGTCCCGTATCTGATACGCCCTTTGTGTCAGATACGGGATACGACAGATGTTACTTCGACGACTCTGCAGGAGCAGGATTTGTGCTTTCCCTATCTCCCAACAAAAGCGTTGGGAGATAGGGGGCACTTTATTGGTCGAGCGAGAAGCCTGCACGACGGTTTTGCTGCCAGCAAGCCTCGTCGGCCTGGGTGCAGAACTGTTTCTCCTTGCCATAGCTGACGGTGCGGATACGATCGGGGCTCACGCCCCCATTGACCAGCGCCTGCTTGGCCGCATTGGCACGGTTTTCGCCCAGAGCCAGGTTATATTCAGCCGATCCGCGGTCGTCGCAATAGCCACCGATCACCACCTTGAGCGTGGGATGCGCGGCCAGGAAGCCGGCGTCCTGAGCCAGTACGGCCTGGGCATCGGGACGGATGTCATAGGTGTCATAGTCGAAGAAGGCCGGTTTGACATTCTGCTCGAAGACCTGCTCGTCCATGGTCTCGCCGGTCGGAGCTGGCGCCGCCGCCGCCGCGACGGTCAAGCGCGCAGTCGCGTCTTTGGAGCCGCCGGGTCCCCGGGCGACGAGATGGTACGTCGTCGATTCGGAGGGTGAGACGTTCTGCGTACCATAGGCATTCACGGTGCCTATTCCGTCAATCGAGATTTCCGTAGCATCAGTGGTCCGCCAGGCGAGCACAGATCCGCCTCCGGGGTTTATCGAGCTGGGCGTCACCGTGATGGAAGCGGTCGGCGCCGGCGCTGTAGCTTCCGGTGGCGGGGGTGGTGGTGGGGGCGGCACCGATTTCTTGTGGCAACCGGCGGCAAAGGTCAGGGTGGCGACGGCGACGAGCGACGCTAGGCGCTTGTAATGTGGAGTTTTCATGATCTTCTCTTTCTTGTGCAATGCGTTCTCCAAGGCTTGACTGCAACCACTCGACGACGGATACATCCATCGAGACGAAAAGCCTTTACATCGGGGCCGATACTGCAGGATCCGGCTGGCACGCAATCGACACCAGCGAAGAACAAAATTCTGCTACTTCCAGCTCCAATTGGGCATCGAGTTGCCCCCAGTCTGTGTGAGCCGGTGCTGCGCGGTACCGTCGGCAAGCATGGTCCAGATCTCCGGGCCACCACCCTGCTCCCGTTGGAAAACAATATGCCGTCCATCCGGCGACCAGGAAGGAAAATCGTTGCGCCCCCCATCGTGCGTCAACTGCACCCACTGCTTGCTGGCAATATCCATCAGGTAAATGTCCGACGCGCCCGGTTCGCCCGGTCCATATTTCCGAATCCAGGCAAGACACAGAAACTGCCCGTTCGGCGCCCAGTTCGGCGATACCGCATAGCCCTGATCGGTCATGCGCTGTTGGTTGGTGCCGTCGGCTTCCATGGTATAAATCTGCGGCAATCCCGTGCGCCCGCTGACAAATGCGATTTGCGCATTCGTCTTCCGGTTCCACACTGGCGAAACGTCCGGGCCTTTGGCCGTGGTCATGCGATGCAGATTTCCACCGGATGCATCCGCCACATAAATCTCGGGCTCGCCTGCGCGCGACGACGAAAACGCCAGCTTCGTCCCGTCTCCCGACCACGCCGGCGACAGATTCGTTCCTCCCATGTGAGGAAACCCCACCGGCCGGTTGAGATCAAGCGAGAACATCATAATTTCCCAGCCGCTTTTAGTCAGGCTGCTGAAGGCGACTCGCGATCCGTCGGGCGAAACCCGCGGTGACAATGATATCGTCCCCAAACGCGTGATCTGGTGCTGGTTGGAGCCATCGTAATCCATCGCCCAGATTTCTTTGCGCCCGCTGCGGTCGCTGACAAAATAAATTTGCGTTTCCGCAATTCCAGTAATCCCGCCGCCCAACCGAAAGATAATCTCGTCAGCGAATTTGTGGGCCATCATCCGCGCCGCCGC
>PLZN01000579.1 GCA_003152195.1 Acidobacteriaceae bacterium | reverse complement strand
CAGATGATCGCCAAGGGCCACGATATCCATGGCGTCACCTTCGTCGGGGTGGTGGGAGCGGACCATGCCCTCGGCTTACCGGACTTTCGCGCCGCCGAGCGCGTATTCCAGCTACTCACCCAGGTGTCGGGCCGCGCCGGGCGCGGAGACCTGCCGGGCAACGTCCTGGTCCAGAGCTATTACCCGGAACACTACGCCATCCAGTGTGCGGCCGGGCATGACTTCAGAGGGTTTGTGAAAAAGGAGATGCAATACCGCAAGTGGATGCACTACCCGCCCCATGCGGTGCTGGCCAACATCATTATCCAAAGCCCGCAGCTGGAGGAGGCCGCCGGTTGGGCCGCCAGCCTGGGTAAGTGTTTCGCCGGCATGCCTCTCGAGCAGGTGCGCGTGCTGGGACCGGCCAGCGCGCCGATCGTGCGCATCAAGCGTATCTACCGCTTTCACCTTCTGCTTAAGGCGGAGAAGCGGCAGGCCCTGGCCCGGACGCTCCGGGCCGGCTTGGCGCAGGCGGACACGCTGGGCATTCCGCGCCGCAATCTTATTGTCGATGTCGACGCGGTAAATTTGATGTAGGAGTTGGCCGCGGGCCGGTTAGCGGAACAAGTCGATCAGGCTGGTGCCCACAAAGGGAGCGGGCAAGAACGTCAGCGCGAGAAGGCCAAACGCCAGCAGGCAGAGCCAGCGATGCTTCTCCGGCAACAGTGGGAAGTATGAAACATGGGAATGACGCATGGCAGGCAAGAGCAGGATCACTCCCCACAGCAGCCATCCGGTCCACCAGATTACGCCCATGCACAGCAGCAATGCGGGTATGGCAAAGGTCATCCGGCGATGCCATTCCGGCGAAAGGGCATACAGGATATGCCCACCATCCAACTGCCCTGCGGGGATGAGGTTGAGCGTGGTGACGAAGAACCCTACCCAACTGGCTATCAGGATGGGGTGGGGGATCAGGCTGGGTAGCGCAGGCACCTGGGGCAGGAAAGCCGCGAGAACCCAGTCGAGCAGAGAGATGGTCAACGGCCAGTGAAATTGGACCAGCGCGGGAGCCGAGCCGGCGCTGGCCGGTTTGGAGAGCAGGATTCCCAAAATCGCGGTCGGAAACGCAACCAGGTATCCGGCAATCGGCCCCGCGATGCCTACTTCGATCAGCGCCCGGCGGGAAGGGATGCGGGAGCGGATGCGGATCACGGCTCCGGCGGTTCCGCTCAGCGTGGGCGCGGGCAATACATAGGGCCACGACGCGCGAATCCCATGATGCCGGCAGAAAAAATAGTGCCCGGCTTCGTGGGCCAGCAAGATCCCTAAAAGCGCCAGGGAGAAGGACCAGCCGCTGGCCAGCGCCGAAGGATGTTTCCAGATCCAGTGCAGCGGGAACAGGTCACTCTCGGCTACCAGCGGCGGCTGGCCCAGGCGAAAGTTCCGCATGAACAGCGCACCGCTACTGGCGGTGGTGAAGATACTCAGGATCAGCAGGCAGAGCGGCAGCCAGGCATTGGAGTGCGATTTCCTGGGGGAGAAGTTCGAGAAGCGGCCTGTCGGACGCGGGAGGAGCGGACTGCTCGCTGCTGCCATGGGCTGGGGCATTTGCCGATGCGCTATGAATCCAGCAGGTGCAGTTCCTTGCCCGGCTTGAAGCGAACAGCCTTGCCTGGAGTGATCGTGACTTCCGCGCCGGTCCGCGGATTGCGGCCAATCCCCGTTTTGCGCGGGCGCACATTGAAGACGCCGAAGCCCCGTAGCTCAATCCGGTCGCCCGAAGCGAGTGCTTTCTTCAGGCTTTCAAAGACCGTGTCGACGGCTGCTTCCGCTTTGTTCCGCGGAAGGCCGGTCCTGGCGATAACTTGATGGATGATGTCCTGCTTAATCAATGCCCTCACCCCGAAGGTGTGTAGGTAACTGCAATGGCCGGAGCTACGTCCTCATCGTATAGCGTGTTTCCTCTATGGTCCAGCGGCTTCGATATGCTGCAAATGATTGTCAATGAACCCGGCCTGCCGTAATATGCAGTCTCCAGCAAAAACTTTTTACGCCGCATTATGGCGCTTGGGTCTGCCGAGTCCGTGTTTCCTTAAGGAGTTCCATGTCAATTCAGTCCGACCGGTGGATCCGCGAGCAGTCGCAAAAAGGAATGATTGTGCCTTTCAGCGAGAAGCAGGTGCGCGAAGGCGTTATTTCGTATGGCCTTTCGTCCTACGGCTACGACCTTCGCGTTTCCGATGAGTTCAAGATCTTCACCAACGTGAACAGCGCCATCATCGATCCGAAGAATTTCGATGAGCGGTCTTTCGTCACTGTCACTGCGCCCTCAGTGATTATCCCTCCCAATTCATTCGCGCTCGCCAAGTCCATCGAATATTTCAAAATTCCCCGCGACGTGCTCACCATCTGCGTTGGGAAATCGACCTACGCGCGCTGCGNNTGCGGCATCATCGTCAACGTCACGCCCTTCGAGCCGGAGTGGGAAGGCTACGTCACCCTCGAGATCTCCAATACCACTCCCTTGCCGGCCAAGGTGTATGCCAATGAGGGTCTCTGCCAGATTCTGTTCTTCCGTTCCGACGAGCCATGCGAGATCAGCTACGCGGACCGTAAGGGCAAATACCAAAATCAACAGGGTATCGTGCTACCGAAGTTGTGATGGCGGAGCCTACGAAATCACCTTCCCGATTACGGGTGGCGCTGCTCGAACCTGAGCCCATCCGGGTGCAGGGTTTTGTCACGCTGTTCCAGGATCATCCCCGTATCGAGTTTGTGGTTTTCGAGCTGGCGCAATTCCTGGCCGATCAGGAGTTCACGCTGGCCCTGGTTGGGCTTCATGGAGGCCTCCCGCTGCCACTGGTGGCCACTATTCATGGATTGCGGCCCGATGTCCGCCTCATCGTCATGGGGCCGGAAGCCGACGACGAATCCATTCTGCAGGCGATCAGCTCAGGGGCCAAGGCGTATCTCGAAGCCTGCGCCACGCCACAGCAGGTCGAACAGGCGATCGAGATCGTAAACCAGGGGTCCATCTGGGCTCCGCGCCGGGTATTGTCCATTTTCGTTGACCGCGCCACCAGGCCACCCAGGTCCACGGCCCCGGCTGCCGCTCAGTTCACCGCTCGGGAGACGGAAGTGCTCAAGCTCCTGGTGGCCGCCCGATCCAACCGCGAGATTGCCAGGACGCTGGGTATCGAAGAGCGAACGGTGAAAGCGCACGTAGCCAAGCTCATGCGCAAAGTGGGCGTGGAGAACCGGATTGCCCTCTCCATCTACGCAGTCACCAACTCGATCGTCAACCGGAACCCCGATTAAGCCGTGGTCCGCACTACATCAAGTAAGCGGCGCGGGGGGAAGTGTGCGCCTAAACGCCCTAAGCGCCTAAAGTCTCCGCAGCGGCGATTTTTGTCTCTCCGACCGGGGCCCACGGGGGTGGAGGGACGCTAGGGGTACTTTAGGTCAGGGTACCTTAGTGACATTGCTTGGTAACCAATCTTGGCCGACAGTTACTTTAGAAACAACGCAGATCTGGGGACGGGGCTTTTGAAGGCGGTACATCGCGTTCACCAGCCCCCATTTTTTTGTTTGGCCGCCTGCCTGGGCCAACCTCCTCTGGAAGCTCTTGCATCCCAGGCAATGAGCGCCATAGGTCTCTATCGTCCCGACGCCGGGATGACGCATTGAGACATTTGACGAAGGTGCGCAGTTTCAAGCGGAAATGTCCGCTCTAGCCATGGGAATGAATGTCCCCGGAGAATTGAAAGATTATGAAACAGATGTTGGCAGTCCTTTGTATTGTTGGAATGTCTTTCACGGCGTTGTCTGCCTCAGCTGCGGACGATAAGGCGGCGATCGACCAGCGCCTCGCCAACGCTAAAGACGTCCTGGACGCGATTATGGCGACTCCGGACAAGGCAATTCCCAATCAGATCATGTCTCAGGCCACTTGCGTGGGCGTGGTCCCCAGTGTGAAGAAAGGCGCCTTCCTCGTCGGCGCGGAATACGGTCAGGGCGTGGTTACCTGCCGCACGGGGCATGGTTGGAGCGCTCCCGCGTTCATCAAGATTGCTGGTGGAAGCTTCGGGTTTCAAATTGGCGGCCAAGCCACTGACCTGGTTCTGGTGGCTGTCAACGATAAAGGGTTTCAGGACCTTTTGAAGAGCAAGTTCAAGATTGGCGGAGATGCCTCGGCCGCCGCGGGCCCGGTAGGCCGCGACTCCCAGGCTGCGACGGACTGGAAGCTTAACGCCGAGCTGCTTACCTATTCGCGTGCCAAGGGCCTGTTTGCGGGCGTCGATCTCAGCGGAGCTGTGGTGGACGCAAATGTCGACGCCACGCGCACATTCTATGGCGACGCCCACCCCAGCGAGCAGATCTTGAAGGGTGAAGTGGCGACCCCACCCGACGCGCGGCCCTTCGTTCGCACAGTAGCAAAATATTTCAGCGAGGTTCAGAAATAGCCATCACTCTTCACACTGCACCTGCTCTCGAGAACTGCCCGGCGATCCTGTCCGGGCAGTCCTTTTTTGCGGACCCGTTGCACGATTTAGACTGAAGAGGCTGCGGAAAAACGCAACCTGGGCACGACGGTCGAGGCGGTGACGTGAATGCCGTGGCTCTCGCCCTATTCTCCCGTCTCCGGAACTGTTGCTTCCGACGGACCGGCGACAGTCAGGCGCTTGATTCCGCGGGCTTGGAGCTTTTTTGCGGCTGTGGAAGCGGATGCAGAGACGACTTGAATACGTGCTGGTGTGGACCCTGGTGAAGCTTCTCGGTTTGCCGCCGAGAAGAGTTGCTCGGGGCATTGGGGCGTTGGTAGGCCGCATCGCACTAGCCCTCACCCCGCGTCTGCGGGGTGTCGGCCATCGCAATCTTGCGCTGGCCTTCCCGGGGAAGACCGCAGCCGAGCGGCAACAGATCCTGCGCAAGCTCTACCGGAATTTGGGCTGGTTGCTGGCCGAGTTCTGCCAGATGCCGCGTTATACGCAGGGGATGACGAACCGCTTCATCCGTTATGAAGGCCTGGAGCACTACCTGGCGGCCCGCGATCGGGGCAAAGGAGTTCTCGTCCTGACCGGCCACCTGGGCGCGTGGGAATTGTCCAGTTTCCATCACTCGCTGATGGGCTATCCCATGAGCATCGTGATCCGCCGCCTGGATAATCCGCTGGTCGACAACCTGGTCAACCGCATTCGTTGCCTGCACGGCAATCAAGTGCTGCATAAGGACGACTTCGCGCGCGGCCTGCTGGGCTCCATGCGGCGGGGCGAGACGGTGGGCATTTTGATGGATACGAATATGACCCCGCCCCAGGGGAGCTTCGTCGATTTTTTTGGCCACCCTGCCTGCACCGGATCCGGTCTGGCACGGGTTGCCATGAAGACCGGGGCGCAGGTGCTGCCCGGGTTTCTCCTCTGGGAAGAGTCGACGCAGCAGTATGTGCTGCGCTTCGGCGCCCCCCTCCCCCTCACCTCCACCGATGACGTGGAAGCGGATGCTCTTGCCCATACCGCCATGTTCACCAAGGTGATTGAGGACTACATTCGCCAATATCCCGATCAGTGGCTTTGGGTGCACCGCCGCTGGAAGACCCGCCCTGTGGGCGACGCTGCGATCTACACTTGAGCCAGGAGCAACGTCTTGCCCATCACTCTCAGTCAACTGGCTGACCGGCTCGGTGCGGAGATCGATCGCACGGGGCCAGATCCGGTCATCACCGGGGTGTCGAGCATACCTGGGGCGCGGCCGGGCTACTTGGTTTTTGCCGAAGAGGAAGTTTCTTTTGCCGCCGCGCTGGCGTCCTCGGCTGCGGCCGTTCTCGCCTCCTCGCGGATTGCCGGAGTGAGCGGCCATGGCGGCAAGCCAGTTCTGCGCACCCTGCAGCCACGGCTTGCGTTCGCGCGGGCGGCTGTGTTGCTGCGCGGCGCGCAAGCCTCTCCATCCATCCACGCCACGGCAGTGCTTGCGCCCGGGGTGCAGATTGAGGGCAATGTCTCCATCGGCCCGCACGCTACCCTCGACGAGGGAGCCAGCGTCGGCCCGGGCACGATCATCGGCAGCGGAGCGGCGATTGGCGCGGGGGTACGCATGGGCAGCAATTGCCGCATTTACCCCCGGGTGGTCATCTACCCTGGGACCACGCTGGGCGATCGCGTGGTGATCCATGCGGGGGCGGTCCTGGGCGCCGATGGCTTCGGCTACGTGCGTGATCAAGTGAGCGGAGAGTACACCCAATTTCCCCAGCAGGGCACGCTGGTCATTGAGGACGACGTTGAGGTGGGAGCCAACACGACCATTGACCGTGGGGCGCTCGAGGAGACGCGCATTGGCCGCGGGACCAAGCTCGACAACCTGATTCACATCGGCCACAACGTGCGCGTCGGGCGCAATGTTGTCATTGCCGCACAGACCGGCATCTCGGGATCGAGCGGGGTGGGCGACGGTGCCATCCTGGGTGGCCAGGTCGGCATGGGCGATCATGCGTTTGTCGGCAACGGGGTGATCCTGGGGGGACAGGCCGGAATCCTACCCAAGAAGAAGCTGCTTGGCCCGGGAATCGTCTTTTGGGGAACGCCGGCCAAGCCGGTCAGGCAGTATCTCAAAGGATTGGCAGTTCTGGCACGGTTTGCTTCGTCCTCCCGGGAGGATCGCCGAAAAGGGGAAGAGTAATGGCCATTGTGGTGGTGGGCGGGCACTCGAGAAGCGTCGGAAAGACCTCGGTAGTGGCCAGTCTGATCGCCCGACTGCCGGAGCGGAACTGGACGGCGTGCAAGATCACGCAATTTGGCCACGGCTTCTGTAGTGCAAACGGCGAGCCCTGCGACTGCGAGACGGATGAGCATACGATCGCCATCAGCGCCGAGCGCGATCCCAATACCGGCACCGACAGCGCCCGCTTTCTCGCTGCCGGGGCCAGGCGGTCGCTCTGGGTGCGGACCCGCATTGGCCGGCTGGCCGATGCCATGCCGCGTATTCGCCAGGAGATCGCCGCAGCGGAAAACATGATTTTCGAGTCCAACAGCCTGCTGCAGTTTCTGCGCCCGGACCTCTATCTCACCGTCCTGGACCACGCCACAGCTGACTTTAAAGACTCCGCGCGGCTGTTTCTAGATCGCGCGGACGCCGTGCTGTTGCGCGCTTCGGGCCAGGAGCTTGTGCCGCAATGGAACCAGGTTTCTCTGCGGCTGATAGCGGGCCAGCCACGCTTTCTCGTCACCCCTCCCGACCTGATCGGGGACGATCTAGTTGCCTTCGTGGAGGAGCGCTTGGGGGCCAAAGCAGCTGCGGGCTTCTAGGGCCGGGGCAGAAAAAGGAACTGCAGATCCCTCCACTTCGGTCNNTCGGTCGGGATGACAAAGGTTAGGGTGGTTCAGAACCATTTTGTTCGTCACGGGGATAGAGTGACCGAAGCGCAGCGTAGTGGATCTGCGGTTCAGGAAAGCTAGTTTGGCGACGAACCGACGGGTGCCCCATCCTTCGCGCAGTTTGCGAAGGGTGGGATCCGCAGAGTGAGTTCGTGGATCCGTGCTTTGCTAATTGCGCCGAAAGTTGGCAACAATAGAGAGTTTTGAGGGCCAGGACTCAAGGTGGAGCGCGGTGGAATCCCACCCTTCGCAAAA
>PLZN01000364.1 GCA_003152195.1 Acidobacteriaceae bacterium | reverse complement strand
CCTCGCCTCAAGCGCGTGCTCTCGGCATGGGACCTTATCCTTTATGGGGTGGTGGCCGTGACTCCAAGCGCGCCGGCTACCGTCTTTGGGCTGGCGGAGAGGAAGTCACACGGCTACGCAGTCGTAACCATCCTGGCAGCAATGGTAGCGATGGTTCTAACCGCAGTCAGCTACGGAAGGATGGCAGCGCTCTACCCCTCGGCCGGCTCGGCTTATACCTATGTCGGGCGTGGGCTGCATCCCTATCTCGGCTTTGTGTCCGGCTGGGCGATGCTCCTGGACTACGTAGTGAGTCCAGTGTTTTGCGTGATGTATGGGACGCTGGCCGTCACGCGAGCTGTCCCCAGTCTACCGTTTCCTGTGGCCGCTGCATTGCTTGCCGGTGGGATTACTTATCTTAACCTCCGTGGAGTGCGGTCCACTGCTCGCGCCAATCAAGTCTTGATGGTTTTCATGTTCCTGGTTCTTCTTACTTACATTACCCTCGCCATTCGATATATCTTCGTGCACCATGGCTTTTTGGGTTTATTTTCCGTCAAGCCGTTTTACAATCCGGCAACCTTTGACGTGCGTGCCATCGCTGGCGCAACCTCATTCGCAGCCCTAACCTATCTTGGTTTTGACGCCGTAACGACTCTTGCCGAGGACGTCAAGAATCCGCGCCGCAACGTAATGCTCGCCGCGGTAAGCGTATGCGTGTTCACGGGAGTATTCGGGGGTCTGATGGTTTATCTAGCCCAGCTCGCGTGGCCGGACTACACCGCATTTACCAATATTGAGACGGCTTTTATTGAGGTCACCGGGCGAGTCGGTGGGATTGGACTCTTTCGCGCGATGGCCATCTTGCTGGTCGTCGCCAATATCGGAGCTGGCATGACCACACAGGTCGGGGCTGCGCGGCTCATGTTTGGGATGGGTCGCGACAATGTTATCCCGCGCCGCTTTTTCGCCTATCTCAGCCCTGCCAGCAATACGCCGACCCGCAATATATTGCTGATCGGCATAATTGCCTATTTCGGATCGCTGGTGATGAGTTACGAGTTGACTGCGGAGATTTTGAATTTTGGCGCTTTTCTGGGATTCATGGGCGTCAATCTGGCCGTTGTCTGGCAGTTCTGGGTCCGTCGGACAGAAGGACACAAGCGCGAGTTCTTTGTGGATCTCATATTGCCGGCTCTAGGATTTCTCTTCTGCACCTTGATCTGGATTGGCCTCGGTGCGCCGGCGAAGATTGCCGGAGGCATCTGGTTCGTTATCGGGCTTGTCGTCCTGGCCACGCATACGTCTGGCTTTCGCAAGCGGCTCGTGTTGCCGGATCCGGCGACTTACCACTGAAGTGTGGTTATGAGCTCAGAGACTTAAGAAGTGTTGGCAGCGCCACGATTGCCGATCCCAGAACAGTCTCATCAAAGGCCTCGGCGTTGAGAGGTTCCTCCGGCCCCACGTAGACGGTG
The DNA here is from genome assembly GCA_003152195.1 of Acidobacteriaceae bacterium. GTDB lineage: Bacteria > Acidobacteriota > Terriglobia > Terriglobales > Acidobacteriaceae > PALSA-350. The sequence goes on along the minus strand of PLZN01000364.1, from coordinate 16,225 downwards.
CGGATGCCCCTCTGGTTGGCAATGTGTACGAATCCCGCCGCGGGATAGACGGAGCCCGAGGTGCCTACAACGAGGAGGACTGTGGCGCGGTCGAGTTCGCGGTAGATGCCCTCCATATCGAGCGGGATTTCGCCAAACCAGACGATATGCGGACGGACGGGGGCGTTGCACTGGAGGCAGAGGGGAAGATCGGTCGCCGCCGTGTACAGTGCCTTGTCCGGGAAGGGCACGTTGCAGTGCACGCAACGCGACTCGAAGAGGGTTCCGTGCATGTGATGCACGCGCTGGGAGCCGGCGCGCTCGTGGAGGTCGTCGACGTTCTGGGTGCAGAGATAAAAGCGGTTGCCCAGTTGCTGTTCAATCTCTGCCAGGGCAATGTGGGCGATATTCGGCTGCGCAGCCAGGGCGTCGCGGCGGCGCATGGAGTAGAACCGCCAGACGAGTTCAGGATCGGCAAGCCAGGCTTCGGGCGTCGCCACTTCCTCGACGCGATAGCCGTTCCAGAGACCTCCGGAGCCGCGGAAGGTGGCAAGCCCGCTCTCCGCGGAAATGCCGGCGCCGGTGAGGACGAAAAGCCGATCATGCAGGGTAAAGGGCATCAGGACCTCTTGGCTTGTCTCGCCGACACAACGACCCCTTGGCACTTGTTGCTAACCTTTGTCATACCGACCGGAGCGTACCCGGATTTTCTACTACGCGGCACCGNNCGCAGTGGAGGGATCCGCGGTTTCTCTCCCCGAAGGCCAAGTCCGCTCTAAGCTGGTGAGAAACACGCTCTAACGTGTCGCGAACGAGATGATCAGTTGATCCAGGGGCATCGCGCCCTTGACGGCTTGCGGGGGTGAGACCGGCTTGACCGCAAGCGGAGATCCCTTGGCTTCTGCTTCATCGAACGCTTCGGTGCCCGGGGATCTGCCCGTAATCTGAAAATCGCTGATCTCATAAGGGAGTCCATTGGACCCGAGCGCCGGTCTGTCGGTCACATGAAAATGGAGATGTGGTGCAACCGAGTTGCCGGAATTCCCGACCAACCCGATCACCTGACCGAGCTTGACTCTCTCGCCGCGGTGAACCTTGATGCTCCCGGGCTGGAGGTGCGCATACAGCGCATAGCGCTGATCGCCCAGATCGAGCGTTACCGAGTTTCCGTCGGCTGCCGCCAGGGCGATGTCGCTGGGGTATTTGCCGGGCGTCTGCTCAGGGAACCCATCGGTGAGCGACGTGACGACGGCGTTTGCGACTGCCAGGGCGGGCTTGCCGAAGATGGTGTAGCTCTGGAGCATTTCGCGCGGGCCTGCATAGATACGGCCCTGCGCATCAAGTTGCTCCCAGTCCACGGCGAAGCGCTGGGACACGCGAACGCGTCCGTTGATCGGCAGCGCAGCCCGGGTATGACGGATTGCGTCGCAGCATGAATCTGCGGAGATGAAGTGATCTCCATGTAGCGGAGGACCGATCAATGCAACCGGCCGGCGGTCAACCCCAGTCGTGCCGCCGTTTTCGGTAAATACCTGATGACCAGGCGGGGCCGCGCTTGCCCGCACCGTGACCCGGTGCGAAAGCTGACGGGGAATCCCGGCACCGGGCGCAAGCGCTACGTTGAGAAACAGCAGCGCCTGCGTACTTTTCGCAAGCGTTCCCGCAGATTGGCGCAGGCCTGCAGGCTGGAGGCGCCGGACAACATCGGCGGTGTCGAGACTCTGGAGGACGGCGCTATCTCCTAGCACCTCGACCTTCTCCACCGTGGTATCCGCACTCGAGAAATTTGTCACCCATAGCTCATAGACGAGGTGAACCCGCCCGTCCGAGCCCATGAAAGGCACTGGCGCGTCCTGAACCGCGAGCAGGAGAGGCGTGAGGTTTTCCTGCTCGTCGGCACGCCCGGCGGAAGCGTGAACCATGAGAGCCAGAAGCGCTAACAAAACCGGTGCAGCCAGAGAACGATTAGGCATATGCATATTTTTTCTTCGAAACGTGCTGACCTAACGAGTTTGCCTGCTTCGTTCGACCACTGCATGGCAGCACGCCGGGTACTTCTAGCGTCGAGTATATAGTTCCCCCAATTCGCCGTTTGCTCATGCTGAGAATTGGTAAGTCCAAGCCAGTTCCCGCCCGTAATAAATTCTTTCAATCGCTGGCGCAAGACACCCGCACGCACCTTCATTCGTATCCGGCGCGTTACTGCCGATATGACTGTCAGGAATGTACTTGATGCGGAACGATGGCCATTCCGGGGCGGCGGGAAAAATTCTTCGTCACCGGCAGCTCTCGTTGTGATATCCCGCAAGAGTCTGCTTCATGGAGAGCTTGTGAAGAAAGTTCCGGCTTGTGTCCTGTTTATCCTTCTCGGTCAGGCGCTTTCCGTCCCGGCCGTTGCCCGTGCCGACACCACTTCCGCCCAGCCCAAGCCGCGGAACTCGATGAAAAAGTACATGAAGCGACAGAAGAAGGAACAAAGGAAAGCGCAAAAATCGCAAAAAAGAGCGGTGAAAAACTGGAAGAAGCAGCACCAGATAAGGTAGTCATAGTCTGGCTTTGTAAGGGACTCCGAAGTCCCACCTCGAACCCATCACCCCCGCGTTTCCTGAAAGAGTAGCGGGGCGAATTGAACCAGGTTGTCTCGCCAGACCGGCCAGATATGGCCACCGGGCGTTTCCACCGCCGTGACCGGCAGGCCCTGCAGTTCCAGCCACGCGATTGATCGTTGATTCGACGCCAGCAGCGGATCCTCGGTGCCGCAGGCAATCCAGAGCAGCCGCAATCCTGCGCTCCTCGTGTTGAGGCCGGGTGGCAAAGCCGGCCCTCGCAGCGAGTCGAAGTGAGTCAACGCGGAGCTGAAGCCGCCGATCCAGGCGAACTGATCCGTATGGCTCAAGCCGATCAGCAGGGACTCAAGACCGCCCATTGAGGTCCCGGCGAGGGCATGGCCCTCGCGGTCCCCACGTACGTTGTAGCCAGCCTCCACCTGGGGCATGATTTCGCTGAGCAATGCCTCTTGAAAGCGCCTCACGTTCTCGGCGACTGCAGTCGGATCCTGCCAGACGCCAAAGCCACTCTGGACAAATCTCATCTGCCCATAGCCGAGCGGCATCACCACGACCATCGGCTTTGCCTTGCCCGAAGCGATCAAAGCGTCGAAGATGAGGTGCGCCTGGCCAATCTGGGTCCAGGACGTTTCCCAGTCCGACCAGCCGTGCAGCAGATAGAGCACGGGATACTGCGTCTTTGCTTGCGAAGAATAGTCCGCCGGGGTGTATACCACATAGCGCGACTGGTTAGCCGGCAGACCTTCTACGAAGGCGGTGCTGTAGACATGACTGTGCACCGTCCCGTGCGGGACGGCCACGAGTTCCCACGGCTGTGCGGGGGTGCCGGGCACGAGCACCATGGAGGCGTTGGAAAGCAGGTTGGGCTTTAGCCATGGATTGCGCGGGTCGGCCTGGTCGACTCCATCCACAGAGAAAGCATAGGCATAGAGCGCCGGCGAGAGCGGCGACGTGGTAACGCTCCAGAGACCTTCGTCGCTCTTTGTGAGCGGGAGCATCGTGGCATCGATGTCGGTGACCAGATCGACACGCTGCGCATTCGGCGCGTCCAGCCGAAAGGTAATCGAGTTGTCCGCATTGACCTGGTGCGAATCGTAGAGGCGGGCGGGGGCCGGCGCAATTGGCCGCGCGCGTATCGGGCTGCTCATGGTTTCCAATGTATTCTACGCGGGCAATGTTGCCAGAATCCTTGGCCTAATGCCGGAGCGGGTGCCCTTTCTTCGTAAACCCGCGCAATGCGATCAAGACCTGCATCGACCATCCCATCATCTTCCCTTCGCCCAGGGAACGCGATGTGTTTAGACCCCGGGATCCTAACCATTTCCTCACAAACCGGCAGCACATGATTTTTCTAAACCAAACAACCACGAAGGAGCTAAGAAATCGTGAAAAAGACAAGTCTTTTCAAAAAAGTATTTGCTGGCGAAAGAGATCCTGAATCTCGTCGGCACGCCGAATATGGGAGCGCAGTCGACGCGGGCATTGATGCACCACACCCTCGGCAACGGGGAATACAACTTATTTCAGCGCATGACGGAGCCTGTGGTTTGCGCACAGGCAGTCATGCACCCGCAAAATGTTGCCAGCGTGGAGATCGGCGACATCCTCAAGGCACTTGCACAACGGCTGCAGAAACATCACAGCTGGAAGAGGCTGCAGGTTTCGTCGCTTGGCGAGCCTGTCGGGCAAGGGTCCGACCCGATCACGGCTGCGGCGCTCTATCCGCGGTGGGCGAACTTCCTGCGGCCAAACGATATCCTCGTGGCTGATTCGGGCACCGCCTCCATGGGTCTCGGCTTCGCGCGTATGCCGGCAGGCGCATCCTTCCACAATCAAACGCTATGGGGCTCGATCGGCTGGGCGACGCCCGCCGCGTTCGGCGTGGCGATTGCAGCCCCCGAGCGCCGCGTGGTGCTGGTCACGGGCGAAGGTGCACACCAGCTTACCGCGCAAGAGGTGAGCCAATTCGGTCGCCTCGGCCTGCGGCCCGTGATCTTCGTGCTCAACAATTCCGGCTATCTGATCGAACGGCTGCTGTGCAAGGATCCCGCCATCGCTTACAACGATGTCGCACCGTGGCGCTACACGGAGCTGCCGCACGCGCTGGGCTGCGACGGCTGGTTCACGGCGCGTGTCGCGAACTGCGGCGAACTCGACCAGGCGCTGGACGCTGCCGGGAAAGCTGGGACCGGCGTCTATGTCGAGGTAGTCACTGACGCCTATGCAGCTTCACCGCTGGCGCTGAAGCTGCATGAGAGTTTTCGGCAACTCTATAAGTGAACGCGGGAAGTGGGCCGTTGCGGCGTGTATTGGCCCAGTTCAGGAACATGTGGGTGTTCATGGATGTCGTGGGTGCAAAGGCAGCGTTGCGAGCCAGTGAAGAACTGCCGTGGTAAGAGCGCTGCGCTGGCTGGAATAGACATGGTCAGTCGGCAGATGGAGTCTGATCACTCGATCATTCCCCGCGCTGCGCAGTGCCGCCGCGAATGCGTTATCTCCCGCGGCATAAGCGTCGTTGGAGCTAACCACCATGACTGGCCTGTTCTTGAGCGCGTCAACCTTGGTTAAAAACCTCCACTGCGCTGCATGGTCGAGCGTGTCGCGAGCAAGCCCTTCCGGCGTGCAGCCAGCCAGAGGTGCCATGCCTTCTTGGACGTAGGCGACACTCAACCTCTGAATCGCCGCTGGCTGGAGCTCCTTGGACAGCGGTTGCGGAATGCGTCCGCCAAGATCGGCGGCGGAGATGAGTGCTACTGCCAGGATGGCAGGGTCGGCTGCCGCATCTTGTACCGCCATGAAGCCACCCATGCTGTGTCCGATGAGAACGATGCGGGATGGATCGAGGCGGAACAGCCACGTCATCTCCGGGTCCCGCATGAGAGCGATGGCTGCCGCGGTATCTTCGATGGCATGTGAGAATGAGAAGGCTCCCGGAGAGCCCCAGGAGCCCCGGTAATCGAAGTAGAGAACATCCCAGCCTGCACGGCGAATATCTTGGGCGAGATCGAGATTCCGCTCGTTGCCCGGAAAACCGTGTAACAGGACCACCAGTGGATGCGGGCCGGCACCTGCGGCGACATAAACGAACGCATTCAGGAGCGCCCCGTGGCTCGGAATCTGAAAAGTCTGCATCGAGGGAGGATTGGCCCGCTCATCCGCACGACCCACCTGCTTCCCGGCCGCCGGTTGCTCTGCATGCAGCGGGTAGAGCATACACACACTACAGAGAGCGGTGCTCACAATCCAACGCCAGGATTTGTACTCTGAAGCTTTCTTCTGGAATTCAAAGTACTTCGCGGGCATGGAACCTCTATCGAGCCAATATACTTATTAGATATATAGCAGGTCGATATCAGTCGCGCGCTGATCAAATCGTGCGATGCGATAGACCGTGAGTTGCAGACGCTCGAGTATTATCATTCCAGTCGAAGCCAAGCGCCGGGTGCCCCAGGTTCGCAGCAGCGTACCTGGGCTTATTTCGATCGCCGAAGGCCACATCTGATCCGAGAAAAATCCGGACTAGCTGTGGACCCGCCGAATCATGGTACCCAACCAAGCGCGAATACGTCAGATAGTGGTATCGGAGCTTAGACTGAGACCCAGGTACGTCGTACCAAGATTTTGATCATGACAGCAGAAGGACCATTAGAGACGGCGCTTCCGGAGCAAGATCAGATTAGGTTTCCCACGCGGGATCTCGTTGAGCTTGGGGTGGCCTACGCCCTGATCCTGGCAACGATTTGGACCGTCAATCCATGGCAGAGGCTGTTCTACTGGGTGGCCATCGCGTGGATTGTCGTGACCACGTGGACGCGGCGTGATTCGTGGAAGGCGTTGGGGCTCGGGTTGACGGGCCTGGTCCGGTCGCTGTGGATCGTAGGTGTCGCAGCGATATTTGCGGGCCTGGCGGTCTACGTGGCTTACCGGATGCAAACGCTGCACCGGCTGCATGGTCCCAGGCCGCTGCTTTCGCATCTTTGGGGATACTTGTTATGGGCGGTGATGCAGCAGTTCTTGCTGCAGATCTATTTCCTGCTTCGCTTGCTGCGATTACTGCCGGGTAAGGTGGCGCCGCTAATCGCCGCGGCGGCCTTATTCTCCCTCGCCCACCTGCCCAATCCGGTGCTGGCGCCCATCACGCTCGTGTGGGGAATAACAGCCTGCGTGTTGTTTTTGCGATACCGGAATATCTATACGTTGGGTATCGCTCACGGGATCCTGGGGCTTTGTGTCGCAGTGATCGTGCCAGACGCGATACAACACCACATGCGGGTGGGGATCGGCTACCACCGGTATCATCCCCCTGAGCACCATCGCTATCCGGTGGATCATCGCAACCAGATGGACCAGAGGGTATCGACCGACGCGTGGGTGATGGCCGCCGCCCCTACCCGCCGCTCCTGACGCCACGCACGGCCATAGAAGATCCCAGCGAGAAAGGCCAGGAGAACATAGCGCCAATTGAAGTGTGCGGCGCGCTTGTTGAAGTGTGCGAGCCCGAACAAGACTGAAGTGATGAGCAAGGCCCGCCCCCGCCCGACTCGTCGCTCGAGAAGATTCTGCATCCAGCCGCGGAAGAAAAGCTCTTCGGGAACGGCGATAAAGAAGAAGGTGAAGATCCATGCGAGTAGAACGTGCCAGGCCGGAGGCATGTAGGCGTGGAGATGGAGGAAGCCGAGCGCCAGTCCGAGCGCTATGGCAATGGGAGCGTAGATGGCAAGCGCCAGCAAACCAATGCGGACGTCTCGCAGGCGGAGCCGGAGGTCGAAGCCAACCTGCTGCAGCTGGCGGATCGCGAGAAAGCCGTAGATGCCCGCATCGAGCAGCAAGACTTTATTGAAGATGGCGAGGCCGGGCCCCCATGCGGGCTCAAACCAGCGTAGGTCAACGGCGAGACCGAGGAAGACAAGAATGAGGAAGTCGCGCCAGTCTCCATGCTGTTCCGGGTCAGCCAGACTTGCGCTGTAAAGCAGCAAGGTGATGAGAACAGGCAACAGTGTATAGAGGACAAACCAGGTCCAGCGGAATAGGCCGTTGGATCCAGCGACAACTGCGTAGGGCAGACCGAGCAGGGCCGGCGCCAGGATGCGCAAGCCGAGCGGCAATTGCCGCGCCAGCAGGAGACTGCGTGGCCAGAATGCCGCCGAGAGGAATGGCGCCAGCGTGAGCAATGCGGCGAAGACAACCGGTGGATGGAATTGCGTGCTCAGCATTTGGATGGCGGATGCTTATGTCACCGATACGGTTCCTAATTCAGGCGATCCGCAACGGCCGGCGAATCCTGGGCGGTCGCGCACCCAAAATTCGCGGAGTCGTTAGCATCGCCTGAACCCTTGTACTTCGCAATCTGAGGGTAGGCGCAGAGCGGCCGGGTCATTTGCACCCCGTTGGCGGCATTGCCGTTGTACTTCGTCGCCGTGATATCACTGGGTGCGGTATTCTTCTCCACCCATTGTTCAAGCGCATCAAAAATGCCGTACTCCGGACCCTTGGCGGTGGTGTTGCCCAATTGGCCAAATGAATTCGCGCCTGGGCCCCCTGAGCAGTGCAGCATCCCCGGAACCATGTACAGGCGAATAAAGCTCTCCGCCGTCTGCGCGCCCGTGGTGGCGATCACGCTTTCGTAGTAGTTGACGGTGTACAACGGCGAAATGGCCGAATCGTTCCAGCCATGGTAGAGGATAAGTTTGCCACCGCGGGCCTGGAAGCGACGCAGATCGGGGTCAGTGGCGTTGAGTGTGCCCGCCGTTTTTTCATCAGCCGCCCTTTGACTCAGCTCGACCTCAGCGGTAAGAGGATTCCATTTGGCGCTCCCGTAGACCATGTAGCGAAAATAGCTTTCTACAAGGATGGCGCCGGAGCCCTGGGTGGGACGGGCGCCCGTGATCCACGCCGCCCAGCTATTCGGTCCGTCCTCTGCTCCTGGCATAAGGCCGGGGTAGACTTGCTTGCCTTGCGAGTTAACGCTCCCGGAGTAGATTCTCTTCGCCGTGGCCACTTGAGGCGCTGTCAGGCAACTGGGCGAATCGTTGCCCTTGCATAGCAGCACCGAAGGATCGAAGTGGCACCGCAACGGATCGCTGATGACTCCATCTTTGACGCCGTCCTGGGCGTCGCAAGCCGCAAGGGCAGCGGCCTGCAAGGCAGGAATCTTGGTACTGGAGATATAGCCCGCGGACTTACGCCCGTAGAGCATTTGCGTGACGTCTAAACCGTTCGACATCAGGTCCGTCCACGCGTTGGCGGGGGCGCCCGCGAGAATGCCGTCGAAGTCCTCGGGGAACCGCTGGGCCTCCATCAAACCCTCACGCCCTCCATCCGAGCAACTGTCGAAATACGAGTGTTCCGGCAACCGGGTATAAAACGCCTGAATGAGGCTTTTGGCATTCTGAGTCGTGGCATGCAAAGCGCGGTATCCGAAGTCGGCCACTTTTTCCGGATGGTGAAGAGCCCAGCTTGCGTCTGACCAATCGGCTTCATGCCCGGTATCGGTGCCCGCCGTCGCATAACCCCGCCTGAGATTGCCGGCCATGCCGTCGTATCCGATGGAACCGGCGAATCCACCGTTCCCGGCGCTCAGCAGTTTTCCATTCCAGCCGGAAGCAGGCAACCAGACCTCGAAACGAATGTCCGAATGTCTGGTGGGCCGTATCACTCCGGCCACTCGGCAGAACGCGGGAAGTTTTTCGACGGGTGGACCATGCGGCGGACTGAACTTTCCCGCCGGAGCCAATTTCGCGACGGTTAGGGTCGTATCCGGAAGCTTCGCGTTCAACAGAGTTGCGCAGTCAGCAGCACGGGCAGGAAGCGCGACTACTGTTGCGATCGGGATCAGGGCGGCCATGACGGCCTGGGTTGCAATCGTTCGCATGGTTTCAGTCGGCTCCCTCTGAAATCAAGTCCCTCAGGGCTCCCGATCATGCTACAGGCTCAAACCACTTGAAAATTCCATGTGGAGTAAACCTGCCACGAATTTGCCCAGAAAAGTTCTAGTCTGCTTCTCGGCAGCTCAGAGCGGAGGTAGCCTCCGGCGATCTAAGTAGCGTCAGTACGCTGGGGAAAGCCGTAAGAAAATTGCGGTCCGCCACCACCGAAGTGGGCCGAGTAACGGAGGGTGCCCCACGTTCGCCCCAGCGTACCCGGATTTCCTGTTACGCAGCATCAGACAGGACCGCGTGTGCGGCTTTCTTTAAGGAAAGCCGCATGGAGTTCGACAACGCCACCAACCTCGACAGGAAATCGGGGTACGTGGGACGAAAAAGATGGGGCGGAGCCCCACCACTGCTTTTGCGGTAGCGCCGCGGAAGTGAGTGTGGTTGCGTCCTTCTGGAAACAACGGAAACAAAATCATTATCTTCCCAGGTACGCTGGGCGAGGGGCACCCAGCGCTTCGCTTAGGAGCAGATTTGGGCAACGGCCGTGAATAACCGCTCCTGGTGAGAAATTCGGGCTGGTGCTGATTCATTCTAAAGCGCTTGCTTGGTCATTGTGGGTCAGGGAGACACAGGCGCGAGCAGAACCGGCGACTCAGCTCTCGGTGGTGGACGCGAGGAACGGTGAGAAAAGACGAGCAGAAATCGGCCGAGAGGTTGGAGTTACACAACAAACTGTCGATGAATCATGCACAGGTAGCCGGCGTGAGCCGTAACGCATAGCGCCATCGTTCACGCAGCATAAAACGTCACTCGAAACAGAGTGGCGTTTTTGTTGTTCACGGTGGACCCGATTCGATTGCCCCGCGTCCGCAGAGGGGTTTCACGATAGCTGTAGCCGGTGAACATGCTCCAGGGGTGCTATGCTCCACAAAATGCCCCTGAGAATTAAACATGCAATCGAGCGTGTGCCGGGGGGCATGATGACCGTGCCCCTGGTTGCCGGAGCGGTTATCGCCACATTTGCTCCGCGGGCTTTTACCTTCTTCGGATCGTTTACCGGAGCCTTCTACCATGGCGCTCTGCCCATTCTCGCGGTCTTTTACGTTTGCATGGGGGCGACGATTCGCTTGCGCACGCTGCCTCAAGTGGTACGCCGCGGCGGTGCGTTGCTGGGCACAAAGGCTGCGCTGGGCATCATCGTCGGCGCTATTCTCGGTCGTCTCATCGGAGAGCAGCCTATAAAATCGGGGTGGTTTGCAGGGATATCCACGCTTGCCGTCGTTGCGGCGATCAATGACACCAACGGCGGACTGTACATGGCGCTGATGGCACAGTATGGCAGTCCCGAGGATGTTGCTGCCTACTCCGTCATGTCCTTGGAATCAGGGCCGTTTCTCACCATGGTCACGCTAGGGGTGGCCGGGCTCGCAAGTTTCCCGTGGCAAACGATGGTAGGAGCCATTTTGCCCTTGCTTGTAGGAATTCTGCTGGGCAATCTCGATCCCGAGTTAGGTGACTTCTTAGGCCGCGCCGCACCGACGATGATCCCCTTTTTCGCGTTTGCGCTGGGCACAACTCTGGATCTCAAGCTTGTTTGGGAAGCGGGCCTTGTAGGTGTTGTCCTGGGCATCGCCGTTATCCTCATTTCCGGGATAGCCCTGATCGCGGTCGATCGGATAATTGGTGGCAATGGAACGGCGGGAGTCGCCGCCGCAGCAACCGCGGGCAATGCCGCTGCGGTGCCGTTGCTGGTTGCGGCCGCCAATCATAAGTACGCCGAAGCCGCTGGTCCGGCCACGGTATTAGTCGCTTCGAGTGTGATCGTGACCTGCTTGTTGGTGCCTCCGATTACCACCTGGTGGAATCGCCGGGTAAAGAGGACGCCAAAGGACGGCATAGCGACTCCAACAATGCGGGGAGTAACTTAGAAGTGCTCAAGCTGCTAATCATTGCCGACGATCTATCCGGCGCCGCTGATTGTGGGATCGCCTGCGCCGGCCACGGGCTCAATACGGTTGTCGCGCTGGGAGGTGCCGCGTATGACACAGATGCGGATGTGCTCTCCGTGGACGGCGACACGCGTCGCCTTGATGCAAAGGAAGCGGCGGCGGAGACCATGCGGCTCGTACAAAAGTACGTGCGCCACAATGAGCTTCTTCTATTCAAGAAACTCGATTCCACCTTGCGTGGCAATATAGGTGCCGAACTGGGCGCGATGCTTAGAACTCTGCGCAGCGGGCNNGTGGCGAAGCGAACGAATCGTCACGGTCTTCGCACCAGCTTTCCCCGCCGCCGGACGGACAACCGCCAATGGGCGGCAGCTGGTTCGAGGAATGCCGCTTGAGGAGACGGAGATTTGGCGGCGCCACGGCATGATCGGCAAAGCGGATATTTCGGGAATGCTTCGAACAGCGGGAATGCGTTCCGCGCATGTTCCGCTGGATCTGATACGGTCGAGCAATCGTAGTCTGGGCGATGCAATGATTGAGCTGGCAAAGAATGCTGATGTGCTGATCTGCGATGCAGAGACCGACGAGGACCTGCGCGGGATCGCCGATGCTTCGTTTGCGCTCGGGCGCGGCACGGTCTGGGCTGGATCCGCGGGTCTGGCCCGTCATCTACCCCAAGCCGCAGGGCTCTATCGCTCCCTACGCCATCGATCCGAACAGCCGCTCGCTTCAGGTCCCGCGCTCTTCGTGATTGGCAGCCTCTCCGGTGTCTCACAGGAACAGGTGAAAGTGCTCTCCACCGCGCCAGGCATAATTTCCATCGTGCTCCCGCCTGAAATCCTGCTCGCTGAATCGCAATCACCGGGTTGGCGCAAGCTGGACTCTAAACTACGGAATGCGCTGGAGACCGGCCGTGATGTTGTGGCGTCACTTGGAATGGAATCCCCGATCGAGATGTCGAAAGGGCCCTTGCTCTCGGCCGCTTTGGCGGGATTCGTCGCTCCCCACGCGGACCGAGCCGGCGCCCTCGTCGCGTCCGGCGGCGAAACTGCCCGTTCGGTGTTACAGGCTTGGGGGGTCACTGGGTTACGGCTCGTCGGGGAATTGGAAGCGGGTCTGCCTTTTTCGGTCACCGAAAAATGGAAACGACAGTTACCCGTTCTGACCAAGGCTGGTGACTTCGGCAACCCACAAACATTGTTCAACTGCTGCCAATTCCTGCGCCAACTGGATCGCAGTTTACCCGGATTTCCTACCGCGCGGCACTAAGGCATTATCAGAGTTGGTGTAATGTGAGCGACCGCTCTCTACGCAGCCGTTCCATCAAAGAACGGCTGCACCTCGCTGCTATGACCACATCACAGTAGCTCTGATAATGCCTTAACAATGACCGCATGATGTTCGCGGAGCCCGCCGGCCTCGACAGGAAATCCGGGGTCGGCAGCACTTCTTTGCCGATGAAGAGGAACTCGAGTATGGAACTACCGATTATTGCGATAACCATGGGAGATGCCGCCGGCGTTGGTCCCGAGATCATCATGAAAAGCCTGGCCCACGCAGAGCTTTATGAGCAATGCCGGCCACTGGTCATCGGGGATGCGGAACGGCTGCAGGAAGCTGGGCGCATTGTGGGAACCCGTCTCGCGCTTCGCAGTCTGTCACCCAATGAGGTAGGCCGGGCGAGCTACGAGCCGGGCACAGTGGACTGCGTGGATCTGAAGCTGATTCCGGCAAACCTTCCCTGGGGAAAGCTATCGGCGAAGGCCGGAGATGCAGCTTTTCAATACCTGGAAATGGCCGTGCAGCTTGCCACAAAAGGTCTTGTCGCAGCAATTTGTACTGCTCCTTTAAACAAAGAAGCTCTGCGAGCCGGCGGTCATCATTTTCCCGGACACACCGAGATATTGGCGTATCTCACCGGAACTCCCGAAGTCTCGATGATGCTGAGCACACCGAAGATGCGGGTGCTTCATGTCACGACGCATATTGGGCTGATCGATGCGATTGCGAAGATTGAACCTGGCCTGGTCGAGCGCACGATCAGTCGCGGCCACGCGGTGCTCGAGAAAGCTGGCATCGCAAACCCTAAAATAGGCGTCTGCGGCATCAATCCCCATGCCGGCGAGAACGGCCTCTTCGGCCACGGCGAGGAAGAGCAAAAGATTGTGCCCGCGGTAGAGGCGTGCCGCAAGAAAGGCTGGAACATAGAGGGTCCGCTGCCGGCCGACTCTCTGTTTTTCCGTGCCCAACGCGGCGACTTCGACATGGTCGTAGCCATGTACCACGACCAGGGCCATGGCCCGGTCAAGGTGCTTGGCCTGGAATCGGGAGTGAATATCACCGTGGGTCTTCCTGTGGTAAGAACGTCCGTCGATCATGGTACCGCGTTCGACATCGCCGGCACGGGGAAGGCCGATGAGCGCAGCATGCTCGAGGCAATACGCCAGGCCATACAGCTTGCCCCTCATCCGGCACAGGTATGAGGGGACACGAACAAATCAAACACCCGTCGCCACCACAAAGTATTGAGCGATTTCACTTCCCGGATTGCGAACACCGTGCAACTCGTTGGAGTGGAAGAACGCCGTGCCTCCGGGGCCGATGACCCCGGTCTTGCCCTCGATGGTCACTGCGAGGGTGCCGCTTCTCATCAAAAGAAGTTCTTCGTGCTCGTGCCGATGCGGTGGATGCGGCGAGCCTCCCGGTGCGAGGGTCGTCGCGTGAGCTTCCAGATGATCGCCGGAATGAACCACACTGTCCAGGATCGGCCTGGATTCGTTCTGCCCATTTTGTTTTACAGGCAATTCGCTATAAGGCTTGATGAATGAGCCAAGCGTCGGGCTGTCCGATGCAAATGCGGAAGCGGCCGCCAGCATGGGAATCGCCTGAAGCAGAGAGCGCCGGGTTGAATTCATAGAACCCCCTTCTCGTAGGGAGTGAGCTTCATGCCAGACTCCCCGGACTAGTCTGCATTGTTCACCAGCAAAGAGCAATGGACAGCGGAGCTTGAGTTCCTTGGCGGAAAGCGCAACAACACTGTGGGTGCCCCATCCCCCCGGATTTCNNTCCTTATAGAAAGCCGCACACGCGATCATGGCTGGGGCCGCGCAGTAGAAAGTCCGGGGTCCTTCGCGTTGTTTGCGAAGGATGGGATACCACGAATCTCGACCGTCCCCCGGATTTCCTACTGCTCGGCACTATCAAAGGCCAGCTTTCCCCGCGCCAGACCCTGAGTTTCACTGATAAGATCGACGGGGACAAATCGACGGGAGCGCCATGACCTATCAGCCGAATCGCCGCAGTTTCCTCATCGCCAGCGGACTTACCGCCCTTGCCTCAACCAAAGTGCTGGGTGCAAACAACACCCTTCGCATCGGAGTCATAGGCGCCGGAGGGCGGATGAATACCCTGCTCGATTGCGCCGAAAAGACCGGCACCCCGTTTCAGATCGTGGCCGTGAGCGACGTATATGGGCCGCGCCGCGATGCCGTCAAGGAACGGGCCGCCGGCGTCGCCGCTACGACCCATCTCGATTATCACGAAGTGCTGGAGAAGGATATCGATGCCGTGCTGATTGCGGCCCCGGACCACTGGCACGTTCGCATGGCGGTCGATGCCTTGGCTGCCGGCAAAGACGTCTATCTGGAAAAGCCGGTCACCCACACCATCGAGGAAGCCGCCCCACTCCTCCACGCGGTCCGCTCCAGCAAGCAGATTCTGCAGTGTGGCATGCAGCAGCGCAGCTGGCTTCACTTTCGTAATGCAGTCGATTTGATCCAAGGAGGCAGCCTTGGGCGCGTCACCCAGGTGAGAACCTACTGGTGGCAAAACTATCGCCAGGCGAGCTGGACGCCCAAGCCGGTCGACACCCAGGCCCTCGATTGGAAGCTTTGGCTCGGATCTGCTCCGGATCAGCCGTTCAGCGAAGACAAATTTTATCGCTGGCGTTGGTATTGGAACTTTGGCGGTGGCGGCATGACCGATCTATTCGCCCACTGGATCGATGTGGCGCACTGGGCCATGAAGTCAGACCAGCCGCGGGAGGCACAGATGCTTGCGGACAAATATATTTTCGAGCAATGGGATTGTCCCGACACGATCCAGGCGGCATTCCGCTATCCCGGGTTTGATGTAGTTTACGAGGGCATGATGAGTTCCTCGATCGATGACGGTGGCCTTGAATTCCGCGGGACGGAGGCAACGCTGAAGATCAACCGCAGCGGTTTCGGCATTTATCGCGAGGACGTGGAAAGTGCCCAAAACCCTGTCCTCACAGAAGACAGCTTCCGCGACGGAACTATCACCCACATGCAGAATTTCTTTGAATGCATCAAAACCCGCAAAGAGCCGAACGCACCGGTCGAAACCGGCATCTCCTGTGCGCGTGCCGGGCACATCGCCAATCTGGCCTACCGGCACACTGGTCAGATTGCATGGCCGCCGAAGACCTCGGCCTGAATAGGAGCCGACATCCTGCTACGGAATGTCCGATGATTGCGGCCACTCCGCTGAAAAGCGGGGACCCCGGCGCGTGGGCTTTGCGTGCGGGGCACAAAGAATCAGAGCTGTCCAAATTAGCGGATGAGAGAGAGTCGTTTGTCCTTTGATTTCGTTAGGCAAACGCATGCTGAACCTTGCATGCCGAACCAGGTTGTTCCTAGGGCCGCGGCAGATTAAAAGTATGCTGTCCAGATGGTTCGGGTGGCAGCGGCTTTTATGAGTCCCGGCATTTGCCGGGACGGCTGAAAGTCAGACTTGTCCAAATTAGCTTTTTGGAGCGGTCAATTTGGACAACACCCGAAGCATTCACCGAGGACCATCGGCAGTGAGGCCGGATATCTCACCGGGAGCACGG
>PLZN01000039.1 GCA_003152195.1 Acidobacteriaceae bacterium | reverse complement strand
ATGCGGCTTTCCTTATAGAAAGCCGCACACGCGGTCGTGGATGGTACAGCGTACAGGAAATCCCGGGCGTCCCCCGGACGGCAAGAGGATTATTAGATCAATGCTGAAGCTGAAAAAGATCCAGATGCTGGGGTTCAAGTCGTTCTGCGACCGCACGGAGATCACTCTGCCCGGCCAGGGGATCGCGGTGGTGGTGGGCCCCAACGGCTGCGGCAAATCGAACATTCTTGACGCGGTGAGCTGGGTCCTGGGCGAACAGTCAGCCAAGCTCCTTCGCGGGGCCAAGATGGAGGATGTGATTTTTGCTGGAACCCGGGAGCGCAAGTCCCTGGGCATGGCCGAAGTATCCCTCTCGCTGATTGATCCCGAAGCTTACGCGGAAGGACCTCTGCTCGATTCGCCGGATACAGAGGACAATGAGCCAGAGCAGACTGACTGGGACGAAGAGAAGATCCGAACCGAGCGGGCTGCGGAGACAGAAGAGATCATCGCCGAGGTGCAGCCGGGAACGATCATCGAGGGCGAGACTCTCGAGGCAGGACCGGGAGCTGAGGCAAAAACGGAAGCTGGACCGGAAGCGGAGACCGCATTGGACCAGCCGGCGGAGGCCGCTAGCCCGGTGGTGCTGAAGATCCGCCGCAGACGCTTCCAGCGAACGGCGGCACGGCACGGCGAGATCGTGGTCACCCGGCGGTTATTTCGCACCGGTGAGAGCGAATACCTGCTGAACGGCAAGCTTTGCCGCCTGCGCGACATTCAAGACATCTTTATGGGCACGGGGCTGGGTCCGGAATCCTACGCGATTATCGAGCAGGAGCGGATCGGACAACTACTGAGCTCGAAGCCCCATGACCGGCGCGCGATCATTGAAGAAGCGGCTGGCATCACCCGTTTTAAAACCCGGAAGCGGCTTTCCGAACTTCGTCTCGAACAGGCCAAGCAGAACCTGGCGCGGGTCGACGACATCTTTGAAGAAGTCACGCGGCAGATGGGTTCGCTGAAAAGGCAGGCGGCGAAAGCGGAGCGTTATGGCGCGCTGCGTGAAGAGTTGCGCGCCCGGTTGCGCGTGGTATTGGCCAGCCGCATCACCCAGATGGATAGCGAGCAGGCAGCGCTGACCGTGGAGATTGCCGCGCTCGGTACACAGATCGAGCAGGGCGGCGAGCACGTGAGCGCGCTGGAGCGCGAGTATTCCGGTGGCATGACGCGCGGCTATCAATTGGACGCCAGCGCCAAAGACGCCAACGCGCGTGCCAACCAATCTTCAGTGGAACTGGAGCGCGCGAGCACCAGGCAAACCTCCAACCAGGAGCGCATCGCGGAATTGCAGACGCGGGCCGCCGCCGGCTCGGCGGAACTGGAGCAGGCACGGCTGCACCTGCAGGGATTAATCGTGGAGCGGGAGTCGCACCGGCTCTTTTTGGAAACAGCGGCGGCCGAGGCTGCCGGCGTCGGTGAAGAATCAAGGCAACGCCAGGAGCAGGCCCGTGCTGCTGTCGAATCGGTCAACGGAACCGAACAGCGGCTGGAAGCCGCGCGGCGCTACGCGATGCAACTGCTCACCCAAACCGGGCATGCGCGCAACCAGACCATGCATGCGGAGGAGTCGTTGGCGGCGCTGGAGCAGGATGCGGAGCGGCTGGCTTCAGAGATTTCCGCCGCCAGCCGGGAGCTTGCCTCTCTGGGCTCCGAGCGCGGACAGGTTTCCCTCAAGTTCGAGTCGGTCACCGATCAGCTCAAGCGTCTGGAGACCGATCTAGCGACCCTGCGCACGGAGACCGAGACGCGGCGAAGCGAAGAGAGCGCAACCAAGCTCAACGGTGACCGGTTGCGAGCGGACATGGCTACGTTGACCGGGCGGCGAAACTCGTTGCAGGCGCTCATCCNNCCACCGACACCGTGCGCAAGCTGCTGAAATCGAATTCTCTGGGCGGCGGCCTGGCCCCGGTGGGCACGCTGGCGGACTTTCTGGAAGTGAACACCGAATACGAAACCGTAGTCGATGCTTTTTTACGCGATGAGCTCAACTACATCGTGGTCACCAGCTGGGACGCCGCGCATGAGGGCATGCGGCTGCTGAAGAGCGATGTCGACGGGCGGGCCACGTTTCTGGTTCATCCCGACGATTCCCAGGCCAAGTTCTCCTTTGCCGGAGACACACAGGATGCGGAGAACAGCAGGATGGGCGTAGTCCGTCTGAAAGACTGCATCCGGGTGCTCGATGGCTTCGGCCGTTCACTGGAAGTGATTCTGCCCAAACTGCGTGATGGTTTCGTCACTCCGGATGCGGATCTGGCAAAATCGCTTGCCCTGGAAAACCCGAACGCTTTCTTTCTCGCCCCCTCTGGAGAGTGCTTTCACAATGTAACCGTCACCGGCGGCAAGCCCAGCGTGGAAGGTCCGCTGGCTTTGAAAGGCGAGCTGCGCGAAACCCAGAAGCGACTCGATCTGGTGCAAGCCGAGCTGGGCCAGGCGGAAACCACTGCAGCTTCGTTGGCTCGCCTGCTGAGCGAGTTGGCCGGCCAATTCGAAGTGATCAGCGAAGAGCGGCGCAACGCGGAGCGGGAGAGCGCCAACCAGAGTGCGGCGCTGCGGCAAATGGATGCGGAAGTGGCCAGGCTGGAACGGCGGCTGGATGATTGGGTGGTGCAGAGCGAGCGTAACAAGGAGCTGCGCGGCGTGCGCGAGGCGGTGATCGAAGAGAAGCGCGAGGAGGTCACGCGTCTGGACGCGGAGCATGCCGCGGCGGAGCTTAAGGTCAATGAGCTGCAGCAGAGCATAGAGGAATTGCGCCGGCAACGCGAAGAGGCGCAGCAACAGGCAGCGGCTGTCTCCGCCCTTCTGGCGGGATTGGAAGAGCGCCGCCGCGGGGCGGAAGCGACCTTTACCCGCATCGATCGCATGTACGGCGACCTGGAACGGCGGGTCAACCAACTGGAGCAACAGCTAGCCTCGGCGACAGCGGAAGAACAGCAGCGCACCCGCGAGAACGAGCAACTCGCCGTAGAACGCGAACGGCTGGCCGAAGTGCGTAGCAGCGCCCTGGAAGAAGCGGCGCAATCGACCGAAGAAGCCAAGCAGCTGCGCGAGCAATTGAAGGAGTTGGAGCAGAACCTGAAGGCTCTGCGCTTTGACATGGATGCGTTCCGCGAGACGCGCAGCTGCTGCACCGCGCACTCGGCCAAGCTGGCCGTTGAGCTCGACTACATGGAAGCGGCCTGTGTGAATGACCTGGGAATCGAAGCTGCTGAACTGCGCCGCCAGGAAGACGTGCCTCGTCTGGAGGCAGAGGCGCTGACGGAAGAGGACGAAGCCTGTCGCGGCCTGAAGCAGAAGCTTGAGGCCATGGGGCCAGTCAACATGATGGCGCTCGAAGAGTACCAGGAGACGGCGGAGCGTCACACCTTCCTCGAGACCCAGCGTAAGGACCTGATCGATGCGATTGAGAATACGCAATCCACCATCCGGGAGATCGATCAGATTACACGGCTCAAATTTGACGAGGCCTTTGCCCGTATCAACCAGAACTTCAGCAAGACCTTCACCAGTCTTTTTGGAGGCGGTCAGGGCTTCATGCGGCTGACGGATGAAGAGAACACCGCGGAAAGCGGCATCGACATTGTCGCCTCGCCTCCGGGCAAGAAGCTGCNNACGAAGTCGATGCCCCGCTCGACGAGACCAACGTGGGCAGACTGGCGGAAATGCTGAAGGGCATGAGTGGCGAGACGCAGTTCCTTCTGGTGACACACTCCAAACGCATGATGACCTCGGCCGACCTGATTTATGGCGTGACCATGCAGGAGCCCGGCG
>PLZN01000445.1 GCA_003152195.1 Acidobacteriaceae bacterium | reverse complement strand
GATACACGTTGCCCAGCTCGGCATAACGCACCGGCAGATCGCGATAGCTTTTGGGGGAATTTTTGTAGATGAGGATGTGGAACGGGCAGTTCATCGGCTTCATGCGATACATCGCATCGTCCAGCTCCATGGGCGTAAACATGTTGCCGGCGTAAAAGCCTTCGTGTCCCGATGTCTGCCACAAATTTATTTTTGCAACATGCGGCGTATACACAAGCTGGTAGCCGCGGCGCAGGCACTCGTCGCGCATCCAGTCTTCCATGATCTTGCGGACCATGGCGCCTTTGGGATGCCAGAAGATCAGCCCAGCGCCGGCAAGCTCCTGAATAGAAAAAAGGTCCAATTGCTTGCCCAGGACGCGGTGGTCCCGGCGTTGTGCCTCTTCCAGCCGGACGAAGTGCTGGTCCATCTCTTTGCTGGAAAAAAATGCGGTGCCGTAAATGCGCTGCAGTTGGGGATTGTTTTCGTCACCCAGCCAGTAAGCTCCGGCGAGGCTCAAGACCTTGAAGGCCTTGACCCGACCGGTAGCGGGCACGTGCGGCCCGCGGCAAAAATCTTCAAAGGCCCCATTGCGGTAGAAAGAAATCTCCTCTCCGGGCTTGGTGAAGCGTTCGACGAAATGGGCCTTCATAAAATCGTTGCCGGCTTGGAAGCGCGCCAGACTCTGCTCGCGCGGCTCCCATTCGCGAACGAAGGGCTCATTGCGCGCAACCACGTCGCTCATCCTGGTTTCGATGGCCTTGAGGTCTTCCGGAGTAAATGGCGTGGGCCGGTAGAAATCGTAAAAGAAGCCGGCATCCGTGGCCGGCCCATGGCCAAGCTTGGTCTCGGGATAGAGCTCGAGCACGGCGGTCGCCATCACGTGCGCGGCGGAGTGGCGCACCACCTTGAGAGCATCGGCATCCTTCTCCGTGAGAAGCTGCAGCCACAGCTCTTCTGTAAGCGGAGTGCTCAGATCCACTAGGCGTTCGGCGTTTGCTTCTCCAGCGCCATACATGCTGGCCTCGGGAGTGGCTTCTTCGCCCGCCTCAGCGTCGCTGCGCGGCTGCGCGGGTTCGGCGGCCAGAGGACGAACGCGCGCGACGACCGCGGCGGCGGCCAGTCGTGGGGAGATGCTCTGGGCAACATCGAGAGGAGTTGACCCGGCGGGAAATTCTTTGATGGAGCCGTCGGGAAGATGAACCTTTATCAAGTCTGGGATCGCTGTCATTTTCCTGGAGAGACTAAGAGATAAGGATATGTGGCTGTAGCCGCATTCGTCGAGGGTGGCTTAGCGGTTTCGCAATGGGTGTAGACCGAAGCGAACAGCCTTTTCGTGGTTTTCTACCAAGGAAAACCACTCCTCGCGATCTTTATCAGGCCACAGTAATTGCGAAACCGCTTTAGACCAAGGCAGAGTGGGTCATGGCCTCCAGCACGGACAGAGGGGATGTTTCCGGAGAGACCATGGCCTGGTGTTCCACCAGGAAGGTCTGCTCGAGCGCGTACTGGCCGGAGAGGACCGCGTGCGGGACCATGTCGGTGTAGACCATCCAACTGGAGCCGGGGGGGAAGCGCAGATACTCCTTGCGGCACTCCGCCTGGAAGGATGCGTTCTCCTTCAGGAAGTTGTGGAAGCGCATCATGAAGTCGTCATAGGGCGATCGCTTAAGACTGGGAATCGCATAACCCAGGCCTGCGGCAGTGGCCAGGGAGCGCAGCGCCCGGCTCGCGGAGTTGCCGGATGCAGGAAGCGGGATGTGTTGCGGCGCGTACAAGGGCGCGAGCAGGGCAAAGGGATCGCCGACCACCCAGTCCCGTGTGCGCGATGGATGAATGTTGTTGAAGAAGCGCAGGATACGCGCTCCCCGCGTAGGACGCGTAGGGAAGGCGTCGGTGTGCAGCAGGTCATTGCGGCGGCGCAACGGCAGGTCCCGGCCCTCCTCTTCCTGCGGCCGGAAGCTGGCGTAGTCGAGCTGCCAACGGCCCTGGTAGGGCGTCAGGAAATGGGTGAGAAAGCGGGTCACGTCCTGCGAATATTGCCGCATGACCGCCCGAAGCTGGTTGAGTTCCGCGGCGCTGGTGGTGCTGGCATCCAGGCCGCTCACCGTATCCAGGTTCGGCTTATAGGCAATGTTCTTATGTAGTGTGCTGCCCGTCTGCTGTTGGCCCAGCAGAAAAGCCAGGTCATGGGACCCAAAGTGGATGGGGGTTTGCGGGAAGTAGAGTATGTCGCCGGCTTCGAGCCGCTGGCACCAGGCGCGCGCCTGAGCCTCCGGGTCTTCCAGCCCGTCGCGCTGCAGTCGCTCGAGGGCAATGGGGATGAGCGCCATGAGAACGGAGTTCCTAGCCTCCGGAGAGCTTGCGCCGCAGCCACAGCGTGCCAAAAAAAATGAGACTGAGGGCCAGCACGATGCAGCCGGCGGGAAAGGAGATGTACTTGTAGCTCTCGGCGTAGTCCACGTGGTGGCCCATGCCGTTGTAGATCATGATGCCGGCGATGGCCAGGAAGGTGAACAGAAAGAAGCTCAGGAAGCCCACGGTAATCGCCATCAGGATGCTGGAAAAGATCCCAAGATCCCCCAATGGTATGCCAAAGAACTTTCCCGCTGCCTGAGAGGCGCCGGCTTGCCGCAGGTTTTGCTGCTGTGCAGTCATAATTGGCCTCAGGATGGGCACGGGGCAGTGCTCACCCCTCCACTCAGCTAGAATACTAGCTTATGGCTGAAGTCGCCCAGATGGAGTTATTACCAGCGTCGCAAGTGGCGCAGCAGACGCCCCTGCTTCAGTCGGAAAACCGCTTGAGCTATGCGATCTTTGCCGATACGCACATCACCGCGCAGGAACTCGAGCCGATCGTACAGGCGGTGCCGAATGCTGTAGCCGCGGCCCTTACCAAGCATACCTACTATTTCGTGCCCCTCACCATCGGTGAGACCGAGGAGACGATGGTTGCGCCTGGGTACACCATCGATTTAGGCGATCGCGCGATGTGTCACCGCAATGTGCAATTTGACGGAGCCGATTGTATCTTCATCTCCACCCGGCTGATGCAGGACCGGTTTGCTCTGGCCTTCGAATTCTTTATCAATGTCGGACATCACTTTGTCGAAGCAGCTGGGGTGCCACAAACTTTCTGCGACCTGGTGTGGTCTCAGGCCGTTGCCGAAGTTCGCGGCGAAACCAGCCAGGATAGCTACGAAAGCCGCCGCCGGGCACTCGACCGGGGCCGCGGCGAAAGCCCCGGTTCACGCATGGCCGAGAGAACTTTTTCGCGCGTGGATCTATCGGCCGCAGCGCGCGGAGCCGAAAAAGGGCGTGTCGACGAGAAGGCAAAGACCAGCTTCTTTGAATCGGCCTTTTCCGATGCCCTGGCCATCTACATGCTCTCCCTCACCCTCGACTTCAACTACACCGATCTCCGCGAGCGTGAGTATCCGCTGCTGGCGGCGCCCGCGCTGGCCGAGCGCTTGCGCCACGTGGCCGGGCTCTTTCCTCCCAACTCCGGCTATGATTTCCAAATCTCCTATCGCCATAAGTTTTAATTCTGGGCGAGCCGGTACAATCAGCGCATGATTGCGCACCTGCGCGGGCGGCTCTTGGCGAAGGATCCACAGCAGGCGATCATCGAGGCTGGCGGAGTCGGCTATGACGTAGTGATCAGCGTCCCAACCTTTAGCGCGTTGCCGCCGGAGGGGGCCGAGGTGGCGCTCTTCATCCACACCCAGGTACGCGAAGACACGCTGGCGCTTTACGGTTTTCTCGATCGGGAAGAAAAGCGTGTCTTCGAACGGTTGATTACGGTGAGCGGCGTGGGCCCAAAGCTCGCCGTTACGATCCAGAGCGGTCTGAGCACGGAGAGGTTGGTCGCCGCCATTCGCGGCCAGGACCATGCCACCCTTTCCCAGATTCCTGGCATCGGCAAACGCCTGGCCGAGCGGCTGGTGGTGGATCTCAAGGACAAGCTCGGAGATATGGCCGCTGCCCCCCGCCTGGTCGAGGGTGGGCCCTCCACGGAGGACGTACTTTCCGCCCTGGTCAACCTGGGTTATCAACGGCCGCTGGCGCAGAAGGCAATTGCCTCCGCGGTGGCCAAGGACAAAACCGTAGGGGACAACTTTGAGGCTCTTTTCCGCGCCGCTCTAGCCGGGATGCGCAACTAGCGCCACGGCAAAGTAAGGGTTCGCTCGCCCGCAGCGCGCCCCGAAGTGATCAAAACGCACTTTTCGCTCTGCCTAGCAGCCCGTGGTTAAAGTGCCTTTCTGGAAACATCGAGAAGTTAAGAAATTTAGATTCATAGTGTTAGAAAATCAGTTTCACGGATTTTAGACTTTAACCACGGGCTGCTAGGTGCGATATTGGGTAGGTAGATTTTTCCCATTAGAGAGTAGATTGAGGCGAGCGCGGGGTACCAGAAAAGATGCTTACGTTGATAAACAGTTGAATCGAGGGCACATATGCGTCTTCGCCGTTTGGCATCCCGCATGCAATAGGGAGGGTGTGGGACTACGCTATCGCTCCGACGGCAACTGCCTCGCGTGGCGCGTCCCTAGTTTGCGGCTCACGTCCTTGTGATGCTGCGGAGAAGATGCCCATGCCAGGGAGGCGTGGGCATCTTCTTTTTGCGGCCAAATCAGGGTTATTCCGGCGTGGACTTCATCTGCGCTTGGTTAGCGCAGCCGATTGCCTTGGGCATGTCATGATCGTCATCGGAACTTGCCCCGGTCTTATGCATGATGTCGCGCTGCGCCTTCTGTAGTTCAGGGAAGGAATAGTGGGTGCAAAGGTTGAGTTCCCATGTATCGGCCGTCCTCTTGGAGACGACATACATGCGAATGGTTTCGTCCGGACGCGCGGGCGAGTCGCTCTCGCGAATGATAGAAAAACTAAAATAGCCGGGGATGAAGCCGATATCGTTACGGGTGTCCATCGAATTAATCACGACGGTGCGATCGTCTACCGTGATGTTGTCATAACGGGCGACGATGAGGGCGACCTGGCGGGCCTGATCGAACTCCACTTCATGCACACGCGCCCGTGCACACAGCGTAGAGGCGACCAGAAAAAAGAAAAAAAAGGCTAGTTGTCTCATGTATATGAGGAGCCGGACAGCTTTGTCAGATTGAGGGAGGCAAGCAAAGTCTATTGCACAACCTTGGAATTGCGACGGAATGTGGCGTATCACGTCCATTACTTTTGTACTTCAAAAGCGGGATTGCGGAGTATAGCCTTCGAGATTACCTACCCCCAGGTGCTGTGGATTTTGCGTACTTTTTGCTTAAAGCACTGATAATGCTCTAATCCATGGTACCCGTCGGCACAAGACCTCTTCGCCACATGCGATCCAAACAAATGACCAGTCAAACTGCACATCATGCCGCCGCGCCCCACTTCCGTGAAGCTGGGTTGAAATTCTTGCGCAGCCTGAAGCGAAATAACCGGCGTGAGTGGTTCGAGGCTCGTAAACCGGAGTTCGAGCGAGAGCTGAAACAGCCCATGCTGGCTCTTATTGAAACCGTGAACCGTGCCATGGAAAGCTTTGCTCCCGCGCATGTGCGCCCGCCTCAAAAATGTATGATGCGTATCTATCGCGACATACGATTTTCTTCTGACAAAAGACCGTACAAGAGCCACATCTCCGCGTGGTGGACGCGTGAAGGTTTGGAGAAAACTTCCGGGGGTGGCTACTACATGCACATTTCCCCGGAAGAAGTGCATATTGCCGCGGGAGTGTATATGCCGGAGCGGGAGCAGCTCTTCGCGATCAGGGAATATCTCCTGGTACACCATGCAGAGGTGCGACGGCTCCTCCGGAGCAGCAAGCTCCGGGGCGCCATGGATTCCTTCACCTGTATGCCGCTCACCCGCGCTCCGAAAGGCTTTCCCAAAGAGCACCCGGCGATGGATCTGCTCTTGTGCCGGCAGTGGGGCGTAGGGGTGAATCTGGCGCCGAAGGCAGCACTGGAGCCGGGTTTTGCGACCGATGTGATCCGGCGCTTCCGTTTGGCGGCTCCGCTGGTAGATGCTCTCAATGCGCCTCTGCTCGCGCAGGGCCAGAAAAAACGGCGGCCGCTCTTTGGCTTCTAGGGCCTCATCGGTGTTGCTGTATTAGGGTTTGCTATCTGCGCCTGTGACTACGCTGCGTGCCGATAATCTCGCCGAACTCGGCCAAAAACCACGGAAATCGCGAAAAATAGGGGAAAAACGCGCCAAAAACGGAACAAATGACGGTTTTTCGATTGACAAATGCAGCGCAAAGCCGCATCGTAAACGGCGGTGGGTTCGTTTCACCCGCATAAACACTGGGTTTTCTGAAGGTCAGTGCACGTTTCGCGCGAGCATGCGATCTACGGCAATCGAGTGGAAACCGGACGGTGAGCTGGAAGATCAGGCCGCCACTGGCGACGGGCGGAACGTCAAGTACGACATGGATTCAAGGGCGCGGAACAACGCGGCCATGGGCCATGAAAAAAAAGAGGAAGAAGGAAACCATTTATGGCAACAGGCATGACCAAGACAGCACTGGTCCGCACTATGGCGGAAAAACTTGAGTTGACCAACAAGCAATCGGCAGCGTTTCTCGACCTGCTCGCAGAGACAGCGGTGAAGGAGACGAAGAAGAATGGCGTATTCGTCATCCCGGGGCTTGGCCGGTTAGTGAAGGCCGAGCGAAAGGCCCGTATGGGTCGCAATCCCCAAACCGGCGAAACCATCAAGATCAAAGCCAAGACGGTGGTCAAGTTCCGCGTGGCCAAGGCTGCTAAGGACACCATCGCGCCGCCCAGAAAATAAACACTGTTGGGTAGGCTGCGGCCAACTCAACTTCTGAGGTTAAAGACGAAGCATGCGAAGAGGGCAGGCGAGACGCCGTGCCCTCTATTCGTGTCTCGCACTCATTGCGAAGACAGAGCGGCCAGAGCGGTTCACAGTCACATTGGGCCCATAGAGGGCGCAAAAGCGTGGTTTCTGCCGGAGAAGACCACGAAAAACGTCTTTCCCTTCGGTTACACCTACTGTGACCTATACAAAATCTATTTTTGCTTCGGCCGGGGCTACACTCCGCCTGGTTAGGGCGCGACTGATCAGCGAAAGGCCGTAGCAGATCAGCAGGCACTGGATCAGGATCCGCGCATTGTAGCGCCATGCGAAGATCGCGAAGCAGAGCGTGAATCCGACGGGATAGATCTCGGCGAGAAGAGCCTGCACCCAGCGTGATCGCGCGGACGAGGGGAAGTCGCTGGGGAGAATACGAGGCAATAGACGGGGAACGCGGCGTCGATATTGCCGGTAGCCGTCACCCTGTTTCGCCGAGAGAAAGCGCTCTTCCGCGAAGATAAGAATCAGGACGAAGATGCTATACGAAACCAGGAAAAAGGCGGCTCCGCTGGGGGGCATCAGGATAGAGACACCGGCCGCGAGCAACCAACCCCCAAGGTACAGCGGATTGCGCACATAACGATAAGGCCCTGCGGCGATGAACTGGTCGCCCTGCATCGAGAAGCCGCTCATGACGCCGGAACCCAGGTACGCGGTGCCCCACACCCGGAAGATGGCCCCAAGTAAGAGACAGCCGAGCGCGGCCACAGTTACCGCAATCGTTGCCGCCGCCAACCCGATCCAGCCGCTGCGGGCGAAGAGCGTCGATGCCGCGAGCCAGAGGGTGTCATTGCTGGAGCCGCGAAAGAGGCGTTCCCAGGGCGAGAGGAAGCCGAGCAGGTAGAGGAGTACGAAAATCAGGGAGCGGAAGCGAAAGGCCAACTCTGTCGCATTCACGGTTGGCACCCGGTGGCCTCGGGGTCTGGCGGGCGGTGGCAACCACCCTGCATCACGCTCAGCGACTTTGACACACCACGATGGGGAATTCGGGCTAGGCGCTTCGCAGGCGAATCATTTTGCAAGTGTAACCGTAGTAGTTCCATAATTGCCAAACCTGGGGTGCCTGGCGCTATTTGCCGGCTATGGCTTCGAGCAGGGCATCGAAGTCTTCCAGGCGGGCGTATTCGATGATCACGCGTCCCCGGCCGTTCTTGTCCTCGATGGAGACCTTGAGGCCGAGTGCGCGCTGCAGCAGGTCCCGCGCCTCCCTGACATTGGGGTCAAGCGGGGTCTTCTCCTTTTCTTCCCCCTTCGATTTCTTTTCCGGATTCAGTAGTCCTTGCACATAGCTTTCGGTCTGGCGCACTGACATGGAGAGCGCACTCACCTTTTGTGCCGCCTTTAAAATTGCGTCCGGCGACTCCAGCCCCAACAGCGTGCGCGCATGGCCGAAGCTTAGGTTTCCACTCTCCACTTTTTGCTGCACTTCGACCGGGAGACGAAGCAGTCGCAGGAAATTGGCGACGGATGCCCTATCCTTGCCGGTGCGCTGCGCCATTTGTTCCTGTGTCATCTTGAACTGTTGGCCGAGGCGGTCATAAGCGCGAGCCTGCTCCATCGGGTTCAGATCGGTGCGCTGCAGATTCTCAACGATGGTCATCTCCATCGCCTGTTCATCAGAGACGTGACGCAGGATTGCGGGCACCGTGGTCTTGCCGGCCAGCTTGGAAGCGAGCCACCGGCGCTCGCCCGCGATCAACTGAAAGCGATTTTCGGCGAGCGGGCGCACCAGCACGGGTTGCAGAACTCCGGTGGAAGCGATCGAGGCGGACAGTTCCTTCAGAGAATTCTCATCGAAGTTCGTACGCGTCTGGAAGGGATTTCGCTCAATCTGTTCGACGGGTATATCCCACGGTTTGCCATTTTCAGTGGGAGCAGCGGCGGCGGTGGCGGTTGACGGAGCGAATCCAGATCGGCCTGGGAGCAAGGATTCGAGACCCTTGCCGAGGGCGCGGCGCTTGGGGAGTTCAATCGAAGGGGTCATTGTTCGTTGTCCTAAAGCCTCGAAGGTTGAGAACTAAAACTTATGGCGGCCATCCGAAAAAGGCCGGTAATTCTGAGGAGAGATCGTCCTCGGAAAGGTGAAGGTCAGGCATAGGGCCAGAAGCGCACTTTGGACTCCTGTCGTGGCTGGGAGGCCGCTTTACGCTCGATGGCGCGCGGGCTTTCGATGTTGTTGCGAACAAGGATCTCCTCTGCAAGTTCCCGGTAGCTCTCAGCGCCGCGAGACTTCGGATCGTAAAGCATCACCGGTTTGCCATAGCTCGGTGCTTCTGCCAACCGGATATTGCGAGGGATCACGGTCTTGAGCAGCTTGGTTCCGAAAAACTTGCGGAGATTTTCCGTGACCTGCTGCGCCAGGTTGGTGCGCTC
>PLZN01000009.1 GCA_003152195.1 Acidobacteriaceae bacterium | reverse complement strand
CGCGCGGGATCGAGGACATCTACGCTGATTTTCTACGCGATCTATGCGCAGATTGAAAACGGCTACCTGATTTCCGCGCATTATGAAGACGCGCGTCGACCTGGCCGGGCTGGCGGTGTTGATCGCACTGCTGGTGGGGACGGCATTGGCAGGCGTAGTGGGCGCGATTGTGTCGGTGCCTACGGCCGCCCTGGTGGCGGTGCTGATGGATGAGTATGTTGTTCACCACGAAGGCAAGCAGGCAGGCAGGAAAATCTACCGTAAAATCTGCTGCGTAGAGAGACGGTCCCGGGTTGCAGGACCGTCTCTCCGCAGTAAGCAAGTAGTACTCAATACTTCCTAGAAGCAATGCCGGCCATTACGCGCGGATGGACATGGCGTGATGGAAGATGTTGTTGGGGTCGTACTTCTTTTTTACCTGCTGCAGGAATTTGTAGTTCGGTCCCCAGTAAAGCTCCGGCCAGTAGGGGTATGCGAGCATGTCGGCGTCGGGGTAGTTCATGTAGCAGCCCTGATAGATTCCGCCAGGGGATGGGTAGGGCGTGCCCTGATGGTTGGGGTCGACGTCGGACGAGGTGTACAGGTCCCTGTAGAGGTTGTTGAGGAAGGCGATCTTCGGCGCGTCCTGCGCGGGGTCAGTCCAGTAGGTGAGGAACTGGTGCTTCATGATGCTGTCGCGCTGGTAGATGACGGTCTGGTCGCCCATCTCCTTGCGGTTGACGGCACCGCCGTAGGAGTCGATGAGGACAGTTGCGCCGCTGGAGTCGGTGCCGGGGATGGCTTCGGTCATGTACTTGAAGAAGACCGAGCACTCATGCTGGGTGAAGCTGGTGGACTTGTAGGTGGACTTGTACTTGGCGCGTGTACCTGCGCTGGTGCGGCTGCCGAGAACATTGTCAATGAACTGCGTGTAGCTGACGTTGTGCGGGCCGGTGGCAGTGGTGATGACCGAGGTCTTTTCGCCCGCTGCGGGAACGTTGCGACGGCCGCCGTTTTGCCCGTCCTGATTACGCGGGCCCTGCTGCGAGCGCAGGTAGGCGATGAGCCCCTGCACCTGCTGTTCGCTGAGGGAAGAGAAGCCGGGCATTTTTCCGCCGACGCCGCTTTGAATGATGCCGTGGTTCTCCGCGTCGGTGAGTGCGATGGCGTGGGAGGAGGTAAGGTCGGGGCCGATGCTGCCGCCGTGAGCATCCATGCCGTGGCAGACGGCGCAGGTCTGGCCGAACTGCTGCCCGCCGCGAGTGATTGCCGCTGCCTGTGCCGCGCTCTGGGTCGCATTTTGGGCAGGGCCCTGGCCCCGCTGGGTGCGGGTGATGGGCGCAACGTCGCCCCCGATGGAGTCAAAATAGGCAATGAATTCTTCGAGGACCTTGAGGTCGTTGGCGGTGCCGTCGGGACCGCAGAACTGCACGCCGATGCCGAGGCGGCTGGTGCTGCTGGCGTGGCCGAGACCGATGCCGGCGAAGATGCCCCAGGTGTCCTGGTCCTTGCCGCGGGTGGCGAAGTAGTTGCCGTAGGTCTGCATGATCTTGGTGAACTTGGCCTCGGTCATGTCTGCCCAGGAGAACGAAATGCTGCTGCTGGCGATTTCCTGCGGCGCGGTGGGCAGCTTGTCGAAGATGTAATCGGTAATGATGCCGAAGTTGCCGCCGCCGGAACCGCGACAGGCGCGGAAGAGGTCGGGATCGCGTTTGGCGTTGATGGTGCGCGGGACGACCTTACCGTTGGCGTCCACGGTGAGGATTTCGATCTCGGTGACCCAGTCGGTGGTGACGCTGAACATGCGCGAGAAAACGCCGAAGCCGCCGCCGGTGATGTGGCCGCCGGCGGTGACGTTGGTGCAGCTGGCGCCGGGCAGGGTGACGTTGCCGATGCGGTAGAGGTCCTCATACGCCTTGCCCATGGAGACGCCGGGGCCAATGTGGTAGCGGGGATCGTGCGGTAGATTGCCGACGAAGTCGAGCTGGACTACATCGATCAATACGCCGTTGGGGTTGTTGATGTAGAAGTCCTCATAGCAGCTGCCGCTGGCGCGGATGGTGGGACGCTTGCCGGTGCTGATGGCCGACTGCAGGGCCTCGGCGACATCGTCCTTGTTCTGGCAGATGGCAATGGCGGAGACGTTCTCTGCCGCCGATTTTGGATAGCGCGCATTATGCGCCTTGTTGAGGTTGGCGAAGCGCACATCGTCGCGGGTGATCGTAGTTGGCATTGTCGGGGCTCCTGACAAAATTTGCGTCGTTGGAATCGGAGTAACATCGCCACCAAAGCCGGCGCGAGCTGCAAGAGTTGCGGCGGGAAGAGAGAGGAGGAAACTACGTCGCGAGATCATATATTTACTCCAAACCTTACTACGAAGACAGTGTTGGTGTTTAGGTTGCAATCCTATTACTTAGCTGACGGATCCAGCGGCGCTTCGTAAGTCAAGGTGGGGTTGCGGCTTAGACAGCCTCGTCCAACCCCGGCTCTGGACTCAGTGCAGAGTACAGTCCACCGACAGGGCCGTTGAAGTGATTTAACCATGCACTGTGAAGTGCAGCCAGACGCCGACCAGGTCTCCTGGTTGCAATCCCTACAACGCGAACCACGCCAACCTGCAGTGGATCAACACAGCCTGCTTTGTTGCCGCGCCCGCCGGCGAGTTGGGCAATGCCGCGCGCGTCCCGGTCGTCGGGCCTGATTTCGTCAACACCGGCTTCTCCGTCATCAAGCAGTTCGCACTGCCTCGCAAAGGTATGGGTTTAAACTTCCGCGCCGAATTCTTCAACCTCTTCAATCACGCACTGTTCGGCATGCCAGTGAACGACATCGGTTCCTGGCCTTCATGCGCCCGATGCAACGCCTCCACGCTTTGCTCCAGCCCGATGGCGATCAACAGGCCAAGCACAATGGTGCTCATGTGGAGGAGGTACTCTCTCCACGTATGAATGACTTGATGCGGCGGATGAACGTCGATCATGGGCGCTCGCTCAGCTCCTCGTATTGCGGCTCGCAAGAATGGATTGATTGTCTGCGCACTTAGTGTAGCCTGCCATGCCGCTTGGACAACCCGATCTCGGCGGCCCCAAGCATTTCAAACGAAAGTGCCGGGTTCAGACGCTTATTCCCGGAGTGCCTGAAATGTCGGCTTTTCAGTAACTTCCCAAAACTGGAGGGTCGAGGCGGGCAATTTCCCCATAACCCCGTTTCAAGGAACTCCGTCGAGACTCCACGACTGTCCAAGGCTGCATCACTTTCGAATTGCCGACAATACACCCGGAATGCGCAGGATGTGTTGACATAGCGTGAGTTGTTGAGCGATTCGCGCTAAAGCGCAAGGATTTCCTCTATAATTAGGCTCCTCAGAATGCCTGAGAGATTTGCCCCCGCAACAAATTCAACTAGAGTTTCGTGGACAAGAGTTTCGTGGACAGACTGGAGTCACCTTGCGGGAACAGAGGAGCGCTAAGGTTCGAATGTGCGTTCAGGCTGGCTTCGATCCGTAACGATCTTTTCTCGGGGCCCGCGCTTTTGTGGCGCCAAGCGCCGCCGAGCTGTTTTTTCCAGGCCATGGACGAATTCGGCACTTCCCCACGGTCGACCCGTGTGTGTGCGCTGGCGAATCACGGCAAGCTGTGATTCCCTCTCCCCTGCGGCGAGGTACCCTCGCCAAGACGGAGCAGTCCAATGGTCGCGCCACCTCTCCAGAGATAGCGATTCGTCGGCGGTTTTTGTTCCGCAGTGGCTGGCAGCACTCGACCAAGGCCAGGACTCCGGCTCCGGGACCAACCGGGCCCTCAACGGATTGAGTTCCGTGGAGCGCAATGCTTCCCACAAATGGGGTTCGTCCAACGGGCAAGAATAATATCGTCCTTGCCATACATGCCCGCTCGATTGATGAACTGCGTTCCAGTAGGAAGCATATCTTCCGTGCGTCTGCTTCAGCGCCTGTGCTAGCCCGTCCGCCGTACGAGGAACCACAATCAGATGGACATGATTGGACATGAGGCAGTAACCAATCAGAGACACTCGGTAAAGCTGAATGTTCTCCCGCAACAAGGAGAGGTAGGTCGCACGATCCGCATCGCAATCCAGGATGAAGCGCCGGCCGTCCCACGCTGGGTCAAGTGGTGTGGCGCATCGACGGCAACAACCCGAGCGAATCGTCCCATGGCAAAGAAACGATATCAGGAAACCGTCTGCACTGCGGATCGTGTAAAGATTAACAATAGTTAATATTAGGTCGG
>PLZN01000613.1 GCA_003152195.1 Acidobacteriaceae bacterium | reverse complement strand
GCGTGGTGGCCAAGGCGGAGTATCTGGAAAAGGGAGAGAACCCGCGCTTCATCGTCACCTCTCTGACTGCCCAAGGGTGGCCCGCACAGCCCTTGTATGAAGAGCACTACTGTGCCCGGGGCGAGATGGAAANNCACCAGCACCGCCTATCTGCGCAGCCATCAACTGCGGCTGTACTTCTCCTCCATGGCTTACGTGCTGATGCAGATGTTCCGCCGGCTGGGATTGCAGGGCACCGAGTTGGCCACCGCCCAGTGTGCGACCATTCGCCTGAAGCTGTTCAAGATCGGGGCTCTGATCCGCATCACCGTACGCAAGGTATGGATCTCGCTGAGCAGTGGATGTCCGTATGCCGAGCTGTTTTGCCAGATCCATGCCCGGCTCGCTGCTCTGCCGCTGCATTGCTGACCGCTGCCCAGCTGGAGCGAAAATTCTTCCCTGCTCTTCCGCTCAACGGGAAGCGTGCGCCTCGCTCATCGGGACGGGGGGCGAAATCCTGTTCGCGCAGACCAAAGACCCGGCCCACCGCGGCCCAACTCAGACTCAGCCCCCGATTCCAACGTCAAATATCCCCCTGGCTGGCCCCCCATCACTCTACTCATACCTATTCCACCCAGAGCGGGAAAGCGGTGAGAAATTGCGGCTATCTTCCTGCGCGCCCTGTGGAACGGCTTGAGCGGCCACACAGACCGTTGCCACTGCGAAAGCAATTAGCGCCAACCTCTTCAACATACAGAAAATGTATCAGGACACCACCCGTGCGGGAGAGCCCTGACAGCGTTTGACGTTCCAGGCCGCTGCCGAAGAAGCATGCGCTCGCATCGTCCTGGTCGTCGAGATCCCACTCAGACATGGCGTGCTGGATGAAGGCTTTCATTACAATCGATCCTATGAAAGTGCGCGAAGAGACTGAGGGAATCGCGATGAACGGCAGAAAACTTCGGGCACTGTTTCAACAGTTCAATGCTCAGTATTTCGCTGGCAAGCTGCCCAGCTATTCCATCCGGGCCGTCGAGAGAATCACCGACCTTGGTGAAGATGGTTTCTGCAACCGCCGCCGGAAGCTCATCAAAATCCTGCGCAGCCTATCGGATGAAGACGCCATAAGCTGCTTGCTGCACGAGATGGCCCATGCCGCGACCAGTGGTAACCATGGCATGCCCTGGAAGCGGGAGATGATCCGGCTCCGTGAGGCGGGTGCCCCGCTCGTGTCCACTGAGCTGAACGTGGAACTCGCCGTTTGGGACGGCACCAGGGTGACAAGGGCACACTTCCGGCAGGTGGTGCAGGACGCCCTGATCGACGAGCCCAACATCTCGCTATCCGCCGCCATCAGGCATTTCATCTGCACTGAAGGTGGACCCTCAACCATCCAGGAGTTTCTCAGGAAGTTCCCGTGGGCCTCTACAGTTTTCAAAGCTGAGAAGGTGGCTCATGCTGAAAACGCCAGCAGAGTGGACGCTTTGCGCGCAAACCCTCGCTAATGCGAAGCCATAGGAGAAAAGGGTGAGGCTCTATGTCGTCCGGCCATGCACCGAGCGCACCGCACCCAATGGCGATCCTGGCGCGAGTCATGGGATCTTACTTGTTCTTGTTCCCGATCTCCTCATCAAGTTCTTCTGGAGCCTCTGAATCTCCACCTCGATCGCTTCAACGATGCCTGCGATATCCATGGCCCGGATTATACTTTCCGCCTTGCCCGAGCCCAAGGTCTACGGGTTTTCGAAGCACATCGGCGCTCTCTGCGTCACTCGCGACACCAACGTGCACAAGCTGGGGGTGAAGCTGGGCATCGATCCGATGGAGCCTTTGCGGATGATCAATGGCCGGGCGATGCCGACGAAGGCGGTCATCGCTGGACTGGCGAAGGAGTTGAACTCCGACCGGTCCTACCTCACCAAGCTGGCCGCCGAAATCAAACCGTGACCATCCCTATAAGAAAAGCATGGTGCTCCAGGTCATCCGACCCTTCACCAGCGCCCTATAACGGATCCTGGCGCGTCGTTTGCGGTTGGAGCATGAGAAAAACCACGACCCAGGTCGTGGCCGCCGTCGCCCCGGTGTTGGTGACCCCGCCGCCGGTAGTCAAGACACCATCGACGGATGGCTTAAAAAAGCCATATATAATTTCGCCACAATGACACAGTACATCTTATTCACTGGAGAAGTTCAGGCGACGCAGGCGGCCAAACTGAGAAACGCCTTAACCGATGCGTCAAATGCGGGCGACGATATCTACCTTCTCATGTCGTCGGGCGGAGGGAACGTGTCCGAGGGATTGAACCTCGCCGCATATATGAAGTCTTTGCCAGTTAAGATCACAACGCACAACATTGGACAAACCGACTCCATAGCCAACGTGATATTCGCGGCGGGTTCGGTGCGTTATGCGACCTCAAATTCATCATTTCTCTTTCATGGGGTCTCGATGCACTATGAACGTCAGGACTTCATCGAAAGTCAGCTCTTGGAGCAATACAGGATCGTGAAGAGGTTACGAGAGAACATCGCTGCCGTATTTGCCACCTATACCGGCCTGAGCGTCGAAGACACCGAGGCTCTGATGGTTAGCGGAGCCACCATTCTGAATTCCCAGGAAGCTCTGGTGAAGGTCATTATCCACGAAGTACGAGATGCCGTAGTCCCGCCTGGTTCCAAGGTCGTAGCGATAGGGAATGCTTGACGTTGCAGCATCCAGCTCTGATGGTTTAGACATTTCCGGCACCTCCGATTCCGAGTTTGGGTTAGGGCGGCTAGTTTAGCACACGGGCTATTTCTATAGTTGTGGCTCGCCAAAATGGCGATCTGTTGCTAAATCAGGTGCATGCATTGTGTACCGCGTTGTTCTGTCTCGGGTGTAAACCTGGTTGTATGCTCTGCCTGCTAAGACTTCTGCTTGTTCTTGTTACCCGATTCTCTTGTTCTCGCCGCGATCTGCTCGAACATCGGTCGCAAACCTGCCT
>PLZN01000021.1 GCA_003152195.1 Acidobacteriaceae bacterium | reverse complement strand
CGGGGAACATGGCCAGCGCGGCCTTCTTGCTGTCGGCCACCAGCTCCGCGGCTTGCTCTACCGTGAGACTTCCATCCTGGCTGATCACCGACATCACCATGTCCATCATCATCTGCAGACGGCGGATTTTGCGCTGCTCCTCTATCTTGTCCTGCGTGGATTGATCGGACGGCACGGAAGGTGGCGAACTGAGCGTGCTTTGGGAAGATTCGTCGTTGCGATCGGACTCGCGTGACCCCATTGGAAACCNNGTCTTCCCCTTCATTGTTGCGAATCCTATAACGGAACCGGCGGCAGGGGAACACAAAAACGCTTGCTACGGGCACCGGAGGCCCTTCCCACCGGTTACTTTCCAGCCACCGGCTGCGCGCTCACCGAGCTTCCATTCAGATAGAAGGACGTGGCGCCGATAGCGTCGGTACGAAAGGTCCGGATGTGCGCGTGCTGGAGGCGGTCGAGGACCTCGATCTTAGGATGGCCATAGGGATTGTGATGGCCGACCGAGACGATCGCATACCTGGGCTCCACCGCAGCCAGGAATCGGGGAGTCGTCGACGTCTTGCTGCCGTGGTGGCCNNACTTTAAGCAGGTCGGAGTGGAGCGCTTCGGAGAGCATGTGATTCTCGCTGGGCGCCTGGGCGTCGCCTTCGAGCAATACCGACGTTTGCCCGTAGGCTATGTGGAGCACCAGGGAATCGTCGTTGGTGGCCGTGGGGCCGGGGGCGTAGCCGGCAGGCGGAGAAAGGACTTCGACCTGCGCGCCGCCGAAGGCAAAGTGATCCCCGGCGGCCCAGGACTCGACTGGGATGTCGAGGCGATGGGCCGCGGCCAGGAGCGCCTCGTAGGCTGGGATGTCAGGATTCTTGCCTACCCAGAGCTCCCGGGGACGAAAGTTCTGCAGCACAGAAACCATTCCACCCATGTGATCGCTATGCGCGTGGGTGAGGGCAACCGCATCCAGACGGCGGATATTGCGGCTCCACAGCACGGGGGAGACAACGTCCTCGCCGATTTCAAAGTTGGAGTTGGAGGCTTGGACGCCCCCGATGGGACCACCGGCGTCGACAAGCAAAGTTTTTCCCTGCGGAGAGACCAGCAGGAGGGAATCTCCCTGGCCGACGTCGATTGCGGTGACCTCGAGCGCGCCGGGATGGTAAGCGAGCGCCCGCGGATAAAAGACGCACGCGGCGGAACAGGCCAGGGCAACGATGGGGCCCGCCACCGGAAAGCGGCCATTGCGCGCTGCCCAAACCGCCAAGCCGATTAGCAGAATGCCGGCGGCGATGGCGATGCTGCCGGGGGTAGAGATACGGATGTCGCCCGCGCCCATCCCGCTGACCCACTGCACGATGCCGCTGATGGCGTGCAGCAGAGCCGCGGTGATGGCCGCCGGCGCTATGGCCAGCGAGGGCGAGATCAGCAGGGCGGCAAAGGTGATGAGCGCGCAGGGAAGCGCCAATCCGATGAGCGGGACGACGAGAAGATTCACGGGTAGCCCGAGTGCGGTGACGCGATGGAAATAGATGGCCATGGGCAACGACATCGCCAGCTCGATCAGCGCCGAGACCAGCAGCAGNNACGCGAAACTGCGCCAGGCGTGCCGGCAAAGCAGGGTCAATGGCCACCAGGCCCAGGTTGTGCGCCGCGTGCAGGTAAGGGCCAAAGGTGTGGTCGGCGATGGGGACTGCGACGCCGGCCACGATCAGCACCGAAAGCAGCGTCATCTGGAAGCTGGCGCCCAACAGCGAGCCGGGGTCCAGGGCAATCAGGCAGAGCGCGGCGAAACCGATGGCGTTGAGGCTATTGCGTTCGCGGAATATCAGGCGCGCCAGCAGAAAGAGCGTCACCATCCAGAAGGAGCGTTGCACCGGTTCCCCAAATCCGGTGAGCAGGGTGTAGCCGAAGGAGCAGGCGATGGTCACGGCNNTGGAAGGAGCCGGTGCGTTCGAAGCCCACGCGTGCCTGGTGTTCGAGGTAGGTGCGGTCGCCCAGGATCATGGCGCTCAGCATTCCCGCATCGGTGTGGTTGAGGAGCAACCACACCGGCAGCCGCGAGGCCGCGGAGGAGCCGGCGAAGTCGATCAGGCGCTGGCTGCCGGCCTCCTGCATCGAATGGAGCCAGCAGGCAAAGCTGCCTCGTCCGGGCGATTGCTTCAGGGTGAGCGCGGAGACCTTGAGCGAGCCGACCACGCCGATGCCCTGCTGGCGAAGCCAGGCCGTTGCGTCCCACACGCCAGGGTCGAGATAGCGCTCGGGCACGTGCATTGCGATCGCGGCGTGGATTTGGTCTCCGCAGCGCAAGGTAGGCATGGGTTGATCGGGAGGGCCGTAGAGGNNTAGCGCGCAGGCCGCCAGCCACGGGATGGCCGTCCGCGGACGATACGCGCAGGTCGAGACTCTCACTCTGTTCTTCCCGCGAGGTATTGCCGAACGGCAGAGTCGATCGTGTCAGGCGAACGGGGGTGGTCCGGGTGACCTCACCGTCGATGGATGTCTGGCCACCGTCTTCCGCGATCAGGCTGAGTTGCCTCTGCGGATCGGGTCCGGGCTCGATCGCGCTGAGCAGGAGGCCCAGCAGCAGCCAGGTGCAGGCCAGGGGCAGAAGGGCGACGCGAAGGGCCTTCCGTGCAGCCAGCAGGGAGAGGAGAGCCAGCAGCAAAGTGGCGGCAATGAGCACCACGGGGGCGATCCAGTACTTCGGCGAGGTGTACTGTGCCAGCACGATGCCGGAGCAGAGCCACAGAGCGGCATAGAGCGCAGGCGCGGTGGCGAATGAGAGTTGTTCGAGGACCCGGGGCCGAAACGGCACGGCCATAAGGGCCACCTCTGTCCTCGCCACGACCATCGGGTGCCCCATACCCCCGGATTTC
>PLZN01000323.1 GCA_003152195.1 Acidobacteriaceae bacterium | reverse complement strand
CCAAGGCCACGATCAAGCTCAGCGGACGGCCCAATGAGTGCGCTGTTACGCCGGATGGCCGCTACGTGGCGGTGCCCATTCGCGACGGAGATAGCGTCGACATCGTCGACGTGATGCAGAAGAAGGTGGTTAAGGTGTTGCCCATCAAGGAGCCGCACAATGCCGTCAGCACTGCCAGCAACCGCTACCTGTTTGTGAGCTCCATGGGATCCAACGCGGTCAACGTAATTGACCTTGAAACCATGTCCTTTTCCGCGATTGTTCCTGCCGGTGGAAGGCCAAGGCCATATGTGATTTCATCCGACGGGAAGACGATGTACGTCGCTGTGTCCTACTTGCATGGGTTCGACATAGTGAGTATCCCGGACAAAAAAGTTCTGCAGCGGGTTGAGATGCCGGCCCAACACTCCGGCGCCCCTCGCCCTCGTAAGTTCGAAACCCCGGATACGTTAACTCATGGTCTGGCGCTTACCCCCGACGGCAAAGAACTGTGGGTCACGAGTTTGTTGGATGATTGCATTTACATTTATGACCTTCAAGCCAGAAAATTTACCGGCCGCATGGCCACAGGGGATGGACCGAACTGGATCGTCTTTTCTCCTGATGGAAAATACGGCTGCGTCAGCAACACGGACAGCGACGATGTTTCCATCTTCGACGCGAAAGAGCGGCGAGAAGTCGCCCGGGTCAAGGTTGGCAAGGTGCCGAAGAGGCTCGTCATCGGAATGGATCCTACGGTGCAAAACCCTAAATCCTCGAAGATATGAGCGCTAGAAAACGGGAGACGCTAAATCTGCGGGTCAGGCCGGAGGCCCGCGGTCTGATTGACCGTGCCGCCAAGTTGGCCGGAAAGAGCCGGATTGATTTCGTGCTCGACGCGGCCGAGCAGGCAGCGGAGAACGCTATCCTGGACCGCACAGTGCAACCGTTCAGCGCGAAAGGGTACGCAGAGTTCGTGGCGCGCTTCGATGTTCCTCCACGGCCCAATAAGCGGCTGCGGCAGAGCCTTCAGGCCACGGCGCCCTGGGNNGCGTGTGCGGGAGCGGATTGCGCCAGCCGCGTGACCCGGAAGATCGTAATATCGTCCTGCTGTCCAAAGTTGCGGGCTTCCTCTACCATCTGCTCGATTGTGCGATCGGAGCCGACCAACGCAGCCAGACGCTCAAAGCCGTACAACTCGCCCGCCTGATTGCGCGCTTCCAGAATGCCATCCGTGTGGAAGGTGAGCGTCTCGCCCTCGTGCAGCAGGAACACGAGCTCGTCATAAGCCGCATCCGCAGCCAGACCAAGCGGTAACGATCCTCTTACCGGCAGTTCTTCCCCGTCCCGGAACGGCGCAAGGTGGCCCGCATTTGCCATCGTCGTGTCGCCGTTCGGATCGATGCGGGCGATCAAGCAGGTGACGAAGCCGGCGTCAGTGCGCCCCAACAGCCTGCGGTTCAAGCCCCGCAGAATGGCCGCCGGGCTCTGTGTGTATTCGGCCAGGGTACGCAGCGTGCCCACAATCAGAGAAACCGTCATCGCCGCTTTGAGTCCCTTGCCGCTTACGTCACCCAGAGCAATCAACGCACCGCTATCGTCCGTGGCGATGACCTGGAAGAAATCGCCGCCCACCTCTTCCGCGGGGCGATATACGCTGGCAATCGACAAACCGGGGATCGCCGGCGTCTCTTCGGGAACGAGAATCTGCTGCACTTCGCGGGCCGACTTTACTTCAAGTTCGATGCGGGCCTGCCGCTCCCGCTCCAGAAATTGCTCGCGCGCAACGGTGAAAATCAAGGCCAGGAACAATACTGTGCTGAGGAGAA
This sequence comes from Acidobacteriaceae bacterium, assembly GCA_003152195.1. GTDB lineage: Bacteria > Acidobacteriota > Terriglobia > Terriglobales > Acidobacteriaceae > PALSA-350. The sequence continues at coordinate 3,247 of PLZN01000323.1, read as the reverse complement.
ATCCCATGTCGAAGAAGTAACCGCCGGGACGGAAACCGAGACTCTGCAGGCGCGTCCCGAGAGTCCAATGTGTAAATCGCGTGCCCTGAACCACCAGACCGAGGACGCAGTTAAAAAGGCCGTTCGCACCGGCAGCCACGATCAAGGGCCATNNCGCCCGCCTCCATCGCCGTTCGTTCGCCATGCCGAACAGAGACAGCAGGATCAGCCACATGGAGATATCCTGGCAGCTCGACAGCAACTGGGTCAGCAGCTGATTGATGTCAAACGTCAGCCCGAAGCGGAAAGCCGATAATCCTCGAAATCCAATCAACCCGCCGGCGACCAGGTACAGTGCCAGCCAAAGATATAAGCCCTGTTTGCGGTCGCGCAGATAGAGCAGGAAACTTAGCACCCCAACGACCAGAGTGACCGCTGAGATCAACAAGTTGGGCAGCCTATGCTGATCGCTGGCATAGGCGAAGGACTGCGTCCGGGTGGTCAGCACGGAGGCATCGCCTAGCAGCGGTGTTTCTGTCAACCCGCCGCCCTCTGCTGGATCGACCGACGAAAGCGGCGCTTTCCACACGCGCAGCGCCAATACCCCGCTCGTATCCGGCAACGGATAAACGACCCCATGGCCAATTTGCCACCACTTTGCGCCCGGAGGCAGGCGGCCATAGGTCCCGAGATTCTGCCCGTTCCAGTAGGCTTCGTAAGCGTCCTCAACGGGAGGAATCAGCAGCGCCAATTTCTTGGTTCCCGCGGAATTCGAGTTGTCAATCTCGATGCGCTGCCGGTACCACGCGAAGCCGGTATAGCTCGGATGGCTCTGCGCGCCCTATTGCGTATCGGCACGGATCGGCTCCCACCCCGAATCATCCAGCGCTGGATCGGCCCACGCCTTGTCGTCGCCAAGGTGAAACCGCCAGTTCCCATCCAGGGCAACCGAACCCGTTCCCGGATTCTTCAGGTTCAGCGTTTCGCCCAAGCCCAGGCAAGCCAGGGAAAGAGCTGTCAAAAGCAGAACCAGAACCGAGCGCACTCGCAGCCGATGGCAACCAAGACACACGCTAACCATTGCCAGCTCCTCGCCCAAGGCATTTGCACTGCCACTTTGGTACGGAAGATCAATCCGTGCTGACCAGCATACGACCCGGCTGTCAGAGCAGCAATATAAAGTCGATGATTGCGAGATAATGGCGTGGCACTTCTAAAGTTCGACGTAGAAATGCGAACAAATCTGGGAGAGCGAAAGGGTTGAACCGCAGGTCCCTCCACTGCGGTCGGGATGACAACTTTTTTTGCCCGAAATCAATGATTCAGGAGACCAGGGAACCCATGAATTAAGTCTGGTTTTGAAGGGGACGGCCTTCAGGCCGTCCATAAACGCCACAGCTCGGTGGAGTTGCGTGTCTTCTCACGGGTGAGAATTACATAGGCGGGCGTGAGCGTTCTCCTGCAGTCATTATCGGTATAGCGTCGCATCTCGGGGTAATAATGAAGCAGGGGAGCTTATGCGACATCGATTCATACACATTTTCTTTGCCGGCACCGTTCTAGCTTTCGGCCTTTCTCTCTCCCAGCAGATCATTGCACAGTCTACTCCAAAGCAATCGTTGCTGGTGCTTTCGAAGCACGACCATGCCTTGGCAATCGTTGACCCGGCGACGCTGAAAGTGATTGCCAGCGCCGCTGTGGGACAAGATCCTCACGAAGTAATCGCTTCCTCTGACGGCAGGACTGCCTATGTTTCCATCTATGGCGGTGGCGCGTATCACGTCCTTTCCGTGGTGGATTTGATCGCTCAGAAGCCGCTGCCGGATATCGATCTCGGTGCCTTGAATGGCCCCCACGGATTGGATTTTGTCGGTGGCAAACTCTGGTTTACGGCTGAGGGAGCGAAGGCAGTCGGCCGCTACGACCCGGCTTCGGGAAAGATTGACTGGATCATGGGCACAGGCCAAAACCGAACCCACATGATCTACGTGACTACGGATCAGAAGCAGGTTTACACGACCAATATAAGCTCAGCGACAGTCAGCATTCTGGAAAAGGTCGCGCTCCCGCCGATGGGGCCGCCACCGGGAATGCAGGGTGGTCCGCGCAATCCGAATGGTCCGCCTCCGGGTGGACCTCCTCCGGGTGGCCCGCCGCGCATGGACTGGAATCAGACAGTCATTCCTGTTGGCCGGGGTGGCGAAGGGTTTGATGTCTCTCCTGATGGCCATGAATTATGGACCGCCAACGCGCAGGACGGCACGGTCTCCGTCGTGGATATTGCTGGCAAGAAGGTTGTGGCGACCTTTGGCGCAAAGGTTTTTGGCGCCAATCGCCTGAAGTTTACCCGGGATGGCAAGTTGGTGCTGATCTCCAGCCTCGGCGGCCCGGACCTGGTGGTTCTGAATGCGGCCACACGCACTGAGGTCAAACGCATCAAGATCGGCCACGGGGCTGCGGGAATCCTGGTGCAGCCGGATGGCGCGCGCGCTTTCATAGCCTGCACGCCGGATAATTATGTTGCGGTTCTGGATCTGAAGACGCTGGAAGTCACCGGCCACATCGATGCCGGCGGGGAGCCGGACGGGCTGGCCTGGGCAGCTCAGCGGTGAGAGCGAGTTTAGGCTAAGAGAGAAACTACGATTGAAAATCCTTTCTGCGGTTCTTCTATTGCTTGCACTGAACGGCTTCGCTGAAGGGCAGCGTCTGCCGGCCAGTGTGGTTCCCAGCCATTACAAGTTGTTCATCGATCCAAGTATTGAAAGTCAACGGTTTTCGGGCGAAGAAACGATCGACGTGCGGCTCGCGCAATCGACCAAAGAGATCGTTCTGAACTCGCTCGATCTGGAAGTAAGTGCAGCCGAGGTGATCGCGGGCGGCACGACACAGCCGGCGCAGGTGAGTTATGACAAACCGGCTGTCAGAGCAGCAATATAAAGTCCATGATTGCGAGATAATGGCGCGGCGCCTCTAGGGAACCCCTGAATTTAGTCTGGTCTTGGAAGGGGACGGCCTTCAGGCCGTCCATAAACGCCACCGAATAAGTCCGGCTTTACAGGCTGCGGAAAAACACTATCAATGAAGGGTACGGGCTTCAGCCCGTACGTAGACCGAACAGAATGATTGGGCCTTTAGGCCCTGGGGGAATGCTTTTCAGCACATCTCGGCCTAAAAGCTGCCCTCAGGGGCTAAAGCCCATTGTTCTTGTTGCCTTTATGTACGGGCTTTCAGCCCGTACCTGGAGTTTCTACATTTTTCCGGGTCGCAG
>PLZN01000610.1 GCA_003152195.1 Acidobacteriaceae bacterium | reverse complement strand
CAGTAGTCCGCCTCGATCGATTTCGCCGAGCCACTACTCATATAGCCGACCTTGACGCCCTTCGCTGTCTTGCGAATCTCCGTAACCGGTGCGCTGTACTTCACGACGTCGCCCAGCGCCTTGGCAAACGCGTAGGGGATACGATCCATGCCACCGACAGGCTGGAACATCGTCGCCTGCATATCGAACTGCTCGTCGAACAGCATGCCCTGCCAGAAGTCCTCGTCCAGCAGCGTGTGCATGTCAATCGGCTGACTCAACACGCCAACCTGGTCGCCTGCGGCCGCCGTCTCGGCGTATCCTGCACGATCACTTCCGCCGTATTTGCCGGCGTCATCCAGCGGACCGTAGTTTCTCAAAAAACTCAGGAGCCGGTCCCGGTCCTCCTGGGACAGTTCCTGATCGAGCGCTCCCTGGTTGATGCTCTTCGAGAGCAGCTCGCTTACGTGTCCGCGGGTATCGTTTTCGGCTTGCCGCAGCACCACAGGCTTGCCGCCATTCGCGNNTATCGTTCTGCAGGAAGGCTGAGCGCGTCATATTCACCTCCACCTCCAGTGGGACGCCCAGCTTCTGGCAGTAACCCAGCATGGTGCGATGAATGGACGGCAGCCGCGCCGGTCCAAAGTTCTGATAGTGGCCCTCATCCCACGAGCAGGTCTGCGTCGTCCCATCCAGGAAGGTCACTTTGTCCCCGCCGCGCACCGTCCAGTTTCGTCCTCCTGGTCTCTGCCGCGTCTCCAGAACGGTGCACTCGTACCCCAGGGACCGGAGTTCATAGGCGGCCACCAATCCTGCGATTNNGATTACCACTTTCACTCCTTTTCCTGAACCAGGCGCCGCGGGAAGCGGCTCAGGCCGCGCAGCCCTTGCATCCATCAAGCCCATGCCCTGCATCACTAGGAACGCAGCGCTGTATCCGCCGGCCTGTCCAACGCGCTTCAAGAAATTCCGTCGGGTAACTGTCATCGTATTCACCTTCTCTTTCCAGCAAAGAATTCGGTGTACCGCTGCACGTGGGCCCGAGTGAGATCGAACAGTTTGGGATGCGATCCTGCAGAGTCGCGGAGAAATCTCTCTGTAAGCGAGGAGCGAGAGTCCTACCGGGCAAATATCGGTCTGCTGTGCCAACAGCAAATACTCGACGGGGAGTGAAGTTCAGTTTATCGCACTTTTTCGCCGCCCGGGCCTATCCCGGTTCCAGGGTTGATAAAGGTGTTTCGCGTAGATATAACCATGAACGGTACACTTTGACGCTTCAAGCGCAACTTGAAATGAAGCAGGAATCAGGCGGAGACTATTGATGCGGTTTACACGGCGCGACGCAATTAAATTGCTGGGGTATTCGGCGGCCTGGGCAGGGTCCAGAAACGCGTTTGGTCAGGCGGCCACGCTCCCTATCACCTCCGGGCCTTTCCAGGCCACGCGTGGTTCCCTGGACGCCTACCAGGTACCCGAGTGGTTCCGCGATGCAAAGTTCGGTATCTGGTCCCATTGGGGACCGCAGTCCGGCGTCGAGGATGGGGACTGGTATGCGCGGAATATGTATATCCAGGGCAGCCCGCAATATGAGTATCACCTCAAGACCTACGGACATCCGTCCAAGGTGGGCTACAAAGACCTGGTGCCGTTGTTCAAGGCGGAAAACTGGGACCCGGAACATTTGATGGACTTGTATGTGAAGGCAGGCGCCAAGTACTTCGTAAGCATGGGAGTGCACCATGACAACTACGACATGTGGAACTCGAAGTACCAACCCCGCTGGAATGCGACCGCCACCGGGCCCAGGCGGGACATCGTCGGGCTTTATAAGCAGGCAGCACGCAAGCGTGGACTACGCTTTGGCGTAAGCGAACACCTCTCAAATAGTTTCGACTGGCTCGCCCCGGCACACACCAGCGACAGCACGGGCGAGCTTGCCGGAGTGCCCTACGACGGCGTAGACCCTGCATTTGCCGATCTCTACCACAGCTATGCGGAGATGCCTTCGGACTTTGCCAAAACCGCGCAGGCGATGGGCCGCGTAGCCCCCAACGACTGGAAGCTGCAGTACTTCAACCGGATTAAAGACCTGATCGAGCAGCATCAGCCCGATCTGCTCTACACCGATGGAGGCATTCCTTTTGAAGAATACGGGCTGAGCACCGTGGCCGAGGTTTACAACATGAGCGCCAGCCTGCACAAAGGCAAAGTGGAAGCGGTCTACTGCAGCAAGGTAGCCAGCGACTGCGCGGTAGGCACCTGTATCGTCGACCACGAGCGCGGCGTTTCCGACGACATCTCCATTGCCCCATGGCAGACCGACACCTGCATTGGCGATTGGCATTACAAAAAAGGGGAGGTATACAAGACCCCGAAAAAGGTCATTGATCTGCTGGTGGACATCGTCAGCAAGAATGGCAATCTGCTATTGAACTTTCCTCTGCCCAACAGCGGGGAATTGGATGCCGACGAGATGAAAGTACTCGAGGGCATCACCGGCTGGATGGCCGTCAACAGCGAAGGCATCTATGGCTCACGCCCGTGGAAGATCCATGGGGCTGGACCATCACTCGAGGTGGTGGTTCCAAAGAGCGGCTTCAATGAGAGCAAGCAGCCCGGGTTGACGGCGGAGGATGTGCGTTTCACCACCAAGGGAAAATTGCTCTATGCCTACGTCATGGGTAAGCCGGCGGGTGAGGTGCTCATCCAGCCGCTAGCGACAGACGGTCCACAGCAGCCGGGAAAGATCCTCCACGTGGAACTGCTTGGATATAGGGATAAGCTGCATTGGAAGCAGGACAAACGGGGCTTAAGCGTGCGCATGCCGGCAGCCAATATGTCTGACATCGGGGTTGCTTTCAAAGTCACGCTGGCCTGAACGGATGCGCCATGCTCGAAAGGTTCGAACACGAATGAAGCTGCTCAAAAGTGCTCTCTTGCTCGCCGCGGGTGCAACCGTGTTGGTTACTCTTCCTCGTCCGCTGTGGGCACAGGGAGTAGATAACTCCACGCTTCTCCATCCACCGGCGGACAGTTGGCCGCAGTACCACGGCACCTATAACGGGCAGCGTCATAGCGGGCTCAACCAAATTACGTTGCAGAATGTGGGGAATCTGGCGTTGGCATGGGCCTTTCAGACGAACCAGGCCGCGGAAATCAAATCCACTCCGCTGCTGGCTGACGGCGTGCTGTACTTTACTGTCCCCGACAACGTTTGGGCGGTCGATGCGCTCTCGGGTCAACAGGTCTGGCACTACACCTACCCGCCCAACAAAGGCCTGCATATCGGCAACCGTGGCCTGGGGATGTACAAAGACTGGCTGTACTTCCTGGTTCCGGATGGGCATCTGGTGTCCCTCAATGCCAGGGATGGCAGCGTGCGGTGGATTATCGAGGTAGCGGATGCCAGCAAAGGTTACTGGACAAGCATGGCCCCGTTGGTTGTGGGCAATCACGTGCTGGTTGGTACCTCGGGGGACTTCGATAACCTGGTTGGATATATCCGGTCGGCCGATCCGGAAACGGGGAAGACGCAGTGGCAGTGGGATGCCACGCCGCCTTTGGGAACGCCCGGGGCGCCCAGCGGCGGCAACACATGGATGACAGGCACCTACGACCCTGACCTCAACCTGGTCTACTGGGGAACGGGAAACCCCACCCCGGTGCTCACCGGCTCGACGCGTCCCGGAGACGATCTCTATACCTGCAGCATCGTGGCCTTGAATCCTGACACGGGAAAGCTGGTGTGGGTGTTTCAGCCATCGCCCCACGACACCCATGACTGGGATGCTGCCGAGACCCCGGTGCTGGTCGACGGAATGTTCCAGGGCAAGATGCGCAAGCTGCTGCTGCAGAGTTCCCGCAACGGCTACTTCTTCGTCCTGGACAGAACCGACGGAAAGGATTTGCTCACCGTTCCTTTTGGGCCGGTTAACTGGGCCCTGGGGGTCGACAAGCAGGGGCGTCCTATTCCCAATCCTGCCAAGGAACCAACGCCCGATGGACGGTTGATAGCGCCCGATGAGAATGGCATGACGAACTTTCGTTCTCCCAGTTTCGATGCCAAGACCGGACTCTTCATCGTGTCGGCCCATCCTGCGTACAGTATTTACTTCGCAAAACCAGCCGATGGCACCTACGGATGGGCTGGGGCAGACTATGGCCTGTGGGGCAAGGGCGTGATCGAGGCAATCGATTACAAGACCGGCACTATCAAGTGGACGCATGAGATGGGTATTGGAACTCCCACTGCAGGAATCCTCACCACTGACTCGGGACTCACCTTCACCGGGGATCTTCGCGGCAATGTTCTTGCCCTGGAAACCAGCACCGGCAAAACTTTGTGGCATGCCGGTTCAGGTGCGAAGATCGCCACCTCGCCGATTACCTACCAAATCGACGGGCGCCAATATGTATTGACCAGTAGCGGCGGAGTGCTGTTTGCCTGGGCTCTGCCGCAGAGCTCAGGGCAACGGGGATCAGCGGCGGCGCATATCGGCGGCCAGTAGGTTGGCGGCGAGCACGATGTTCACACTTGTGCAGCGACCGGGGGATAGGTACGCTGGTTGGCACTGGGAGAATAAGGATAATGCAGCGGATAAGAACGGTGTGTGCAGTGGCGGGGTTGATGATTTCGGGAGTGGCGCTGGGGCAGGGAAGTCCCCAAGCGGCAAGTACCGCGAACCCGATGGCGAGTGAGGTGCAAGGGATCTATGCGCGGATCAAGGGAAATGTAATCAAAGCGGCGGAGAAGATGCCGGCGGAGGATTATGGTTACAAGCCGACCCCGGATATTCGGACCTTCGCACGGGTAGTGAATCATGTAACCGAGGCGCAGGCGCACAGTTGTGGCGCTTCGAACCACGTAGACCCCAGTGCGATGCAGAAAGTGCCGGCGGACACGGCGGACAAGGCGGCAATCCTGGAGGCCCTGAAGGCTTCGTTTGTCGAATGTGACAAAGCGTATGCCGCACTGACCGACGCCAACATGAAAGAGATGCTGCAGGCCGGCCCGGCGAAGCGGTCGCGTCTAGGCCTCTTATGGGGGAACGTCTCGCATGACAATGAGCAATACGCGACGCTGGCGTTGTATCTGCGATTGAAGGGCGTGGTCCCACCCAGTAGCGAAAAGTAGCCTAGAACCCAGGCATCGCCGGGACGATTAAAAGTCAGGCTTGTCCCAATTAGCTTTTTGAGGGGGACGGAATGATTGCTTGGCCCGGCAGCCCCGAAGGGACGGCATGAAAGTAGCCCAGGACGAGTCAGTCCTGGGTAGGTTTGGTCGAACAGGCATTCAGTCCCAACAGGGACGACTGAGGGCCTGTCTCCGCGAAGGATCTCTCCCCCTGCAAGAGAGCCAAGGCTGAATTCAGCCGTCCCTTTCGGGACTGTGTCTGTTTTTGCAACCCTACCCCGCACTTNNCCCGGCAAATGCCGGGACTCATAACTTGTCCAACGAAATCAAAAGACAAAACTCCCTTTTTCCCCCCTAATTTGGATAGCTCTGATTGACAAGAAACGCGACAAGTCCCGCATGGACGGCTGAATTCGTCCTTCATTCGCGAAGTGCTTTCCTGGAGTATTATATCGTACTACGATATAATTGAGCATGGAAAGAAACCCAAAGGTGGCAGCCCGGCGAAGGCTGCAAACATTGGCGGAGGTCCGCTATACGCTCCGGCAGTTCCTGCACTTCAGTGAAGGAGCCGCAGCAAGAGCCGGCCTCCATCCGCAACATCACCAACTCTTGCTGCAGATCAGCGGAACTCCCGACGGAGTGGCGGCGACGGTGTCGTATGCGGCGGAAAGGTTGGGCTTGCGGCATAACAGCGTCGTGGAATTGAGCAAACGCTGTGAAGAGGAAGGCCTGATTCATCGCACGCACAATATGCGCGATCAGCGATGCGTGTTGTTGCAGGTCACCCCGAAAGGCGAACAACTCCTTCAATCTCTATCGGAGGATCACGCGCAAGAGTTGTATGAGCTGGCGCCGCGGCTGATTGAGGCATTAACGCGGATCCGTAGCGCAAATAGGCCGCGGGCCATCAAAGGGGCGGCAAATGAAGTCTGAACCTTCTGCTCTACGAGATTTCACCGTGGATCGAAGGGTTTGGCTGCTTTCCGGGGTCGCAATCGGCATCGGTGTGTGCGCGACGGCCCTGGCGGTACTGCTGTTACGCTGCATCGCGTTTTTTACGAATCTGTTTTACTATCATCGGTTCAGCACGACTGGGGTTTCGCCGGCTGGCAGTCCGTTAGGGTACTGGATGGTCATCGTGCCGGTGGTTGGCGGGCTCCTCGTGGGGCTGATGGCGCGGTTCGGTTCGGACAAGATCCGTGGGCACGGAATCCCCGAGGCGATCGAAGCAATTCTCCTGCATCGCGCAAAAGTGGATCCGAAGATCGCCATATTGAAGCCTATCTCCGCTGCGATTGCCATCGGATCGGGCGGACCCTTTGGAGCGGAGGGTCCGATCATTATGACCGGGGGAGCCGTTGGATCACTGGTCGCGCAATGGATGCGCGTGACCGATGCGGAACGGACCACGCTGTTAGTAGCCGGAGCAGCGGCCGGTATGTCGGCGACGTTTGCTACACCCGTGGCGGCCATCCTTTTGGCGGTCGAGCTCCTGCTGTTTGAATGGAGGCCCCGCAGCCTGGTTCCGGTGGCGTTCGCGAGCGCAACCGCAGGCATCCTACGCGTGTATTGGCTGGGCGCCGGTCCGTTGTTCCAGATGCCGGCCATCACTGGAACTCACCGAATCGTCTTTGCCGTGGGCGCGCTGCTGCTTGGCGGGGTGCTGGGTCTTGCGTCTGCCGGGCTGAGCCGCATGATGTACGCCTTCGAAGATATGTTCGAGCATCTTCACGTTCACTGGATGTGGTGGCCAGCGCTCGGTGGAATCGGCATCGGAGTTGGAGGACTGTTCTTTCCACGGGGACTGGGGGTGGGTTACGACAATATTGCGCAGCTGTTGCGTGGCCAAGCCACGATCGGCCTCATTGCCGGATTACTCGTTGCAAAGTCGCTGATGTGGGCATTCTCCCTGGGATCGGGAACCTCAGGTGGCGTGCTGGCCCCGTTGCTGATGATCGGTGGCGCGGTGGGTGCTTTGGCGGCACATCTGGCGCATGCAACTACCGAGGCGCAGGCATTCTGGGCACTGATTGGAATGGGATCGATGCTTGCGGGCTCTCTCGGTGTTCCGCTGACGGCAATCCTATTTAGCCTGGAGGTGACGCATTGTCTCCCGGCGTTGCTGCCGTTGACGATGGCGTGTATCGCGTCCTACCTGGTGACGGCGTTGCTGATGCCGCGGTCGATTCTTACCGAGAAGCTAAGCCGGCGAGGGTACCACCTGACCCGGGAATATGGCGTGGATCCACTGGAACTGGTCATCGTGCGGGAGTTGATGACGCTGTTAACGATTCCGGGAACGAAGGCGGCATTACCTCCGTTTTATACGTACGCGGACGGCACGGCGCGCGGGGCCGCGGAGATGATGGCGACAGAAGGTCTGGCAACGTTACCGGTAGTCGACCGTAAGAGCCAGCAGATTTGCGGAACGATCTCGCTCAGCGACCTTCTTCGCGGCCGTACCCGATCTGTGGAGCGTGAGAGCGAACGTTTGCGCCTATTCGGCTACGCACCGCCGGAGCGCGATCAGCCATAACTACGGAACCGTGACCTAAGTCACGATCGCAATCTTACCTTGCGGCGTTTTGGTGAAGGCATGCAGCGTTCTGCCATTCTGATCCAGGTGCCGGAGCGTCATCTGCCGCGCTGTCACGGAAAGATGACTAAAACCGTACACCTTCTGCGCATAAGGTCCGCGCTGCGAGGGATCAACTTTGAGAGTGTACAAGTCGGCGCCCCCACCGCCGGAGAGGAAGACGCTGGTCGGATGCCCCTCGAACTCCAGGTGCTGCAGATCATGGTCATGGCCTGCCATATACAGGCTTACATTGTATTTGCGGAATAACGGATCCCAATCGCGGATCAGCACCGGATGATCTCCATGCGGCCCATCCGAGTAGACGGGATGATGCGCCATCACGGCAAGAAAGGGAGTCTTGCGGGGACGCTTGAGCTCGGCTTCGAACCATGCAAGCTGTTCCGCTTGTTGCTGTGGGGTCAGAGTAAAGTCCCGCCCTGGCGGTTGCTTGCCGTCCGCTCTCGGCATGTTGCTGTCGAGCGCCAGAAACGTAATCAGCGGATCTTTCGCAGGGAACTCAAAGCGATACCAACGCGATGGCATCGTCCAGCGGGTTGCAGCTGCGCCGTTCCGTCCGCTGCGGGCGTACTGGAGCTCCGCGTCGACCTTGCTCTCAGGGTAGCGCTGATAATCGTGGTTCCCCAGTACGGCATAGGCGGGACAGGCAAAGTCGTCGGCCGGGTACATCTCCTCGAATTGTTTCTGCCACCGGGCGGAGCTGGCGCCCCCGGCCAATTCGCCGTACCAGTTGTCCCCCAACATAAGCAGCGCCTGTGGGCGAACCAAATGCTGTTTGGCATACGCGCGTAAACCCGCGGCTACCTGGGATTGTGCCGTAAGGTCCTCATATCCCCAATCTCCAAGGATCAGAAGCTGCGCGGCCGTAGGGTCGGGCGGCACGGAAGCAGCCAGGCCTGAGAACGATCCAAGGCTGGCCAGCGCACTGAAAGCAAAGCTTTGATGCAAAAATCGGCGGCGGCTGACGGTATTGGGAGACGAAAGGGACACAGGCATTGTAAGGTTCTCCTTCGGCGTTTCCCTTGGCCCCTTTGATGATAGCTCTCTTTTGGGGCGGCGTGGCGGACAGAGACGCTTTGGTCACAAATCCCGGCGATTAAACTTCTTGGAATACATCTCACCCTTTGTGCTGTTGCAATTCGGGCGAGGAAGGTCCAGACCGGTGGAAGACGCGCCCGACGAGGATGCTTTAGAATTCTCCTTTGTCTGGATGAGCATTGCAAAGACGGCATTTCTTGACTTCGTCCCTGGCTGCGGCGGCTGTTAGTTTGACGGCGAGCGATTCCCGAGCGCAGGCACCTGCAACGAAAGCGCGCGAGTACTATGTACTCCGCAAGTATCAGGCTGCAGTCGGGCCCACAATCCACCCTGACCCAGAGCTACCTGGCGGATGCCCTGATCCCCGCGCTCAACCGGCTCGGCTTTTCGCCCATCGGCGCTTTCAACCTGGACCTCGGACCCGAGACCCCTGCCCTGTACCTGCTCATCCCGTCGGTCGCGCTGGATGCATTGGTCGGTGCTGAGCTGCGCCTGGCGAACGATGAGGAATTTATGAAGGCCGCTACGCCTTTCTGGAACGCACCGGCCAGCGCACCTGCTTTCACTCGCGTGGAAAGCTCGCTCATGATCGCTTTCGAAGGCTGGCCGCGGTTGGTCGTTCCACCGGTCACAGCGGAGCATGGCAAGCGAGTCTTTCAGCTTCGAACCTACGAAAGCCCAAGCAACCAGGACCACATGCGCAAGGTGGACATGTTCCATAACGGCGAATTCGAGATCTTCGCGCGCGCAGGTTTTTGGCAGGTCTTCTTTGGCGACACATTGGTTGGTCCCCGCTTGCCCCAGCTGACCTACATGGTCAGTTTCCCCGACGTGTCGGAGGTGGATGTCAAGTGGAATGCATTTCGTTCCGACCCGCAATGGAAGAAGCTGTCGAGTTTGCCGAGATACAAATCCGAGGCGATCGTAGGCAACGTTTCCAACCTGATTCTCAGGCCGGCGTCCTTTTCCCAGATATAGGGTGGGATTTGGGCGTCGGGAGGTTCGGCGCGTCAGGCGTGCTGCTCTCCTTCTCTTCGTCGAGACCGAGTTCTTCGATGCCTTTGCCGCCGTGTTTTTCCAGATCCGCCAGCAGTCCTTCATCCGTCAGGTCTAGCGGATGGGAGTTCTTCCAATCACGGCGCACGATCGCATGTAGACGATCGACGATATGCTTATCCTCTACCTCGATGGCTAATTCGCGCCTGCTGTCAAAACTGCCGGGCGCCAGGTTGATCGACCCGATAATGGCGCGTTCTCCGTCGGCGAGCAGCATTTTGGCATGAAGTTTAAGTCTCTTCAGTTTGCGGACCTTGATGCCGACATCGCTCAGAATGCGGAGTCCGCCAACGCCTTCGATCAACTTATCCTTCTTGAGCGTGTGCGCCGGGCGCGCCATCACGTGAACCTTAACCCCGCGCTCTTTTGCCCGGACCAGACACTCGATGATCATCTGATCCTGGTACCGCTCATTTTGTAACCATAGCGAGTGCTTGGCATGGTTAATAAATTCGGTAATACGTTCCCGGCCATTTCCCCGGCACCAAATGAGATGAGCAGTTGGCCCCGATGCGAACTCCTGGCGGCTCCAATCCGCTTCGAAGCCGTTGATAATCTCCTCCACTTCGTGAGGATGCGTGGTGACGACCGCGTAGTCGCGAGTACCTGTCAGGTTCGCCGTCTGCCAATTCAGTGACTTCACAAATGCGGTTGTATCGTCAACGACCATCGACTTTTCGTGCGTAAGATCGAAGGCAGGATTGCTGTCGCGGACTTCGACGCCTGCGGCCAGCAATGTCTTGCGGCTTTGATCGTTCTCCGAGACTCCATTGCGGCGCATCGGATTGAGCATGATTTTTACGCTGACGCCCCGGCGATGGGCTGCGATCACCGCCGCGAGCAGGGATGGATCGGTGAAGACAAACATCTTGATGCGAAGTGATTTTGCCGCATGATCGATCGCGTCCAGAATCGGCTGGACAGAGTCGTCAGGTAGAACGATTAAGCTGCGTGACATCTGCGCTCTCCCATCTCGTGCGCGTGGGTATGATCAGCCGCGGGTTCAAGCGGTTTCACAATTATGTGGCCTCATAAAGATCGTGAGGTGTGGTTTTCCTTGGGAGAAAACCACGAAAAGGTTCTTCGCTTCGGCCTACATCCATTGTGAACCGCTCTAGCCATTCGCGAGCGGCTTTAAAGAACGGCCTTCGCCGGTGCTGTTTCGAACTGTATATTGTAAAGCTCGGCGTAGGTTCCACCGAGCGCCAGTAGTTGGCTGTGCGTCCCCTGCTCCGCTACCATACCGTCTTTCAGCACGATAATGCTATCCGCATCCCGGATGGTACTCAGCCGGTGTGCAATGGTGAGCACGGTTCGTCCCTTCATCAATCGTTCGAGCGCTTCGATCACCAGTCTCTCCGATTCGGTGTCCAGGGCAGCGGTCGGTTCGTCGAGAATAAGGATCGGGTTGTTGCGTATGATGGCGCGGGCAATGCCGATACGCTGCCGCTGGCCACCGGAAAGGGTGTCGCCGCGGTCGCCAACCATCGTTTGATAGCCATCGGGCATTCGGGAGATGAACTCGTCCGCGTTGGCGAGCTTTGCCGCTTCGATAATCTCCTCTTCGGTCGCGCCGGCACGGCCGTAAGCGATGTTCTCCCGCACGGTTCCCCGGAAGAGCACGGTCTCCTGGAGCACATAGCCGATCTGGTCCCGCAACGCCTTCAACTGATAGTCGCGAACATCAATACCGTCAATTCGAATTGTGCCCGCGATGGGATCGTAAAACCGGGGAATCAGGCTCATAATCGTAGATTTGCCACCCCCCGTGGGTCCGACCACGCCGACCATCTGGCCAGGTTTGACGGTGAAGCTTACATCGCGCAGCACCGGACTATTTGCATCGTAGGCAAAGGCCACATGATCGAAGACGATTTCACCTCGAATCGCTTGCTCGCTTGGGTCCGGCCGTTCCGCGAGTATGGCGTCCGCATCGAGGATCGTCCGGATTCGTTCCACAGCCACCGCCGTCTGGGCAATGGAGTTATTCATGCTGGCGAGATCCTTCACCGGCTTGAAAAATGAGGCCAGGTAAGAGAGAAAGACGGTCAATTCCCCAGCCGTCATCCCTCCGGCGAGAATGAGCAGGGAGCCGCGCCAGAGTACGAAGGCAACGCAGCAAGAGACGATGACGGTAACGATGGGCGATAGCAAGGCCTTGACTTCCCGCGCTTTGAGCGCGGCGGCCACGGTTGCACGGCTGACCGCCGCAAGTGCTTCCTGTTCGAGCTCCTGCCGCCCAAAGGCTTTGACGACCCGGATGGATTCGAGATCCTGCTGGACCACCGCCACGATATTGCTCTGCTGCTTGCGTACTTCGTGGGTTGATTTTTTTACCGCCTTCTTGAACCTGGAGGCCAGCAAAAGCATCAACGGTGTCACGGCGACCGCGATCAACGTAAAGTCCCAGTTCATGCAGAACATCACCACCAGCATGCCCAGGATGGTGAACATGTCCACCACGATGCCCAGGGTGGCGGACGAGGCAAAGTTTTGGATGGTGAGAACGTCGGCGGTGATTGTGCTCAGCAGGACGCCGGACTGGTGGCTGTCATAGTACCGCAGCGAGAGATACTGAAGATGATGGTAGGTCCGCATGCGGAGGTCGTTGGCCACCCACTGTCCAACGCTCTCGGTGAAGTAGTTGGCGACATACGAAGCGCCGGCGTTCAATAGGGCAATGCAGACCACGGCCAATGCCGCCAATGCCGCAAGATGCATGCGCTGGCCATGAGCCAGCAACGGTTTTAGCAAAGCACCAAACCACGGAGCAGGCTTGTGATCGCCGACCACGTTGTCGAGGATGATTTTGAGCGGCCACGGAGCGGCCAGGGTCATGGTGCTCTGGACCAGCATCGCCGCAAAAATAATGATCAGACTGCCCCGGTAAGGGTGGAGCAATTCGCGGATTAGGCCCATCATGCCCTGGCCCTTTTCGTTATGCTCGTCCTGCATAGCTACGCCATCCATGGAGGCCTATCCGAATCCTCTGTTGCAAGGTTTAACCTTGAAACCACTCTAAACGTATTCTTGCCGCAATTGAGAGCAATCACCCAGTTGGTGTAAACCTCGGTATGAGTGCGAGTTTACTAACCAGGCTTAGCCTGCATTTCTACCCAGATCAGACCAATTGAGAGCAGGGCCTCGATGTTCCTGGGCGGAAAGTGCAACAAATCTGCGGGTGCCCCATCCCCTGGATTTCCTGTAAGGCTTGGTGGGGTCAACGAAGCTTCATGCGGCTTTCCTTATCGAAAGCCGTCACTCGGCGCTGGCGATCAAGTGGTAGATTTGCCCTCCATATTTTTCCACGGTGCCCATCCCAATGCCCGGCACGGCCAGCAGCGCAGAGTCGGTCTTAGGACAGGCGGTTGCGATGCTCCGCAACGTCCGATCACCAAAGATCCGGAAAGCCGGCATGTTTCTGCGTTTCGCCTCGGTCAGGCGCCAGGCACGCAATGCCTGCTCCAGGCGAGCCTGCCGATCGGACGGAAGGGCAGCCGAGGCTGTCTTCGCGGGTTTGGATCGCGGTTGCGCAGCGGCTTCCGCCGTCTTCCGGGGAACGGCACGACTCTTGCTGCGCTTGGCGGGGGCGGTCGGAACTGCCGCATCTTTCATCAAGAAAACAGCGGCTTGCTTCTCATTGATGTGCAAACCGGCGGGCAAAATGCTGACCGTGCGATAGGGAATCCGCTTGCCTTCTTTTTCGAAAACGGCATCCGCAAATGTGAGCAGTTCTGCGCGGGCCATCGCTCCCAGAACATCTTCGAACTTGTCCCGGCTCATTTCGTTTTCAGGGTAGAGGTCGGCATGCAGTTTGCCGGTGGATCTCGCGGGAAGGGATCGCAGCTTATGCAGAATTCGATCGCAAGCGGTTCGCTCCGCGGGCGTGGCTTCTCGAAATCTCTGGGCCACGCAGGTGGCAGGTGCGCAGAAATCGCACACTCCGCAACCCGCACCGGTGTCCGACGTGTCCCCGAAGTGGTGGACCAGCGACGTCATCCGGCACTTATGACTCTCCGCGAAGCGAATGATTTCCTCTAGCTGGCCCTGCTTCTGCTCCGCCTGGAGAGTGTAGGAAGCCCGCCAACTCTCTACGCCACGGCTCACATTTTCCGCAAAATCCACTACCGCGCCTTTGTGAATCCAGAGCTTCTCCAAAACCTTGTCGAAGATATCCTCTTCCATCGCGACCAGCTTGCGGACCGCCTCTTTGCTTTGCGGGTGGGCGAGAAGCGCAGCAAAAATGCGGTCCAGCAAGGCAACCGGCGGGTAGTCCCGGCCAAAAAAGAAGTCATGGGTATGGCGGTCTGCGTAGGAGTACATGAGAATCGCGCGGCTTGGTTTTCCGTCCCGTCCGGCGCGGCCAATCTCCTGGTAATAGCCTTCCAGGCTGCCCGGAAAGGCGGTATGGATCACGGTCCGGACGTCCGGTTTATCGATGCCCATCCCGAAGGCCGTAGTGGCTACCATCACATCCAGCTTGCCCGCCATGAATTCTTCCTGCACCCGCCGCCGCCGATGGGCATCGAGCCCGGCATGGTAGCCGGCCACGCGAAACTCCCCCGCCCAATCCCTCGCCAAAGCTTCGGCTTGTTTGCGTGTGGGCGTGTACACGATGGCCGGGCGGTGCTTTGCGTCGAGCAGGATTGCCCGGGCAAGCAGCGGCCGTTGTGAGGGTAGAGCTTCCACAATCTCGATGCCGATATTCTCCCGCCGAAAGCCATGGATGAAGTGCTTTATCTGGCTCAGCCCAAGCTGAGCCGCGATGTCCTTCTGGACCAGCGGCGTCGCGGTTGCCGTGAGCGCCAGCGCCGGGACAGGACGAAAGATCGGCAAGTATTGCCCCAGCATGCGGTAGTCCGGCCGAAAGTCGTGGCCCCATTGAGAGATGCAGTGCGCTTCGTCGATGGCAATCAGCGAGGGCTTTCGTTTGGCGAGCATCTCAGGAAAGCCCGGCACGCGCAGCCGTTCGGGAGCGATAAACAGGAACTGAAGGTTGCCGTTCAGGTAGTCGACGCAAGCCCGCCGTGAACTCTCGCGATCGCGGCCAGAGTGAATGCACTCGGCAGCCAAGCCAAGTTCCTTGAGCTTGTGCACCTGGTCATCCATCAAGGCAATCAGGGGACTGATCACCAGCGTGGTTCCACCACGTGCCAGCCCGGGCAATTGATAGCAGAGCGACTTGCCCGACCCGGTCGGCATGACCAGCAACGCGTCTTCTCCCGCCGTCACTGCCTGGCAGACCGCCTCCTGATTCGGCCGGAAGCTGGAGAAGCCAAATACGCTTTGCAGCAGCTGGCTGAGGCTTGCGTCGCTGGCGATGACCTTTCTCACGGGAGTGTTCTTCGCTACGGAGATGTCCTCTGGTCCGGCTTGGTCGGGCGCAGCTGGGAGTGCGGCCGGCCGGGCTACAGGCGTGGTCTGACTCACCCGGCCCACCACAGAACGGACGTACCCGTTGATCCGTTCGAGGAAAGGTTCCAGTTGTGCCTCGCCCTGTTGGATCCGGTTGAGAAAGGCCTCCCATTGGCCCGTCATGGCGGGACTTTTCACTTCAGGGTGCACCACCTCGATCAGGTGGATCCCTTTGTCGGTGGCCTCGAGGCTCTTGCCCGTTCTGATGACGTAGCCACGTTTCAAGAGCACTTCGATGATGGCCGCACGGGTGGCGGGTGTACCGAGCCCGGTCTCTTTCATGGCCTCGGATAGTTCTTTTTCGTCCAGGCTTTTGCCGGCCGTTTGCATCGCGGTCAGGATCGTGGCATCGGTAAACCGTTGCGGCGGCCGGGTCTTCTTTTTTAAGGCTTCGATGTGGGTTACCTTCTGTGGTTGACCTTGAGCGAGAGTTGCCGGGAGCGCCTGCGCCTTCTGATCGTCCTTCGGCTCCCGCGTTCGGCTTTCCGTACCGATATCGAGGATTTTCCAACCTGTTTGTTGCACCACGGTCCCCGTGGTTCGATACCTGTCCACGGTTGTTTTCGTTTCGCTGGTGATTGCGGTAATCACCGTGGTCACGGCCTGCAGGTGGTCGTCATGCCACGCCATGAGCAAGCGCCGGCAGACCAGGTCGTAAATCTTGCTTTCCTCCGGGGAGAGCCTGCTTTGCTGCATCGCCACCGTGGTGGGAATAATGGCGTGATGGTCGCTGACCTTACTGTCGTCGACATACCGCTTACCCAAAGCGCGTTCTCCTGTTTCCGGGGCCAGTTGCTGGCTGTAGGGTCCGGAAATCACGGCGGCAATCCTGGGAACCGTCGCGGCGATGTCGGTCGAGAGATGGCGGCTGTCGGTCCGTGGATAGCTGATGAGTTTGTGCTGCTCATAAAGCGCCTGAGCCACATCGAGTGTTTTTTGGGCGCTGAAGCCGTAGAGGCGGTTGGCGTGCCGCTGCAGTTCCGTGAGGTCGTACAGCAGGGGCGGTGGTATGCGCACGGTTTCCGCGGTGAGCGTCTCGATGGCGGCTTGGCCCGCCCGCGCCCGCGCCAGGATCTCTTCGGCTTCTTTGCCGTCGGCGGCCAATCTGGTATTGCTGGCTGCTTCGTCCTTACCTTCGCTGGGCTTGGTGTGCGGGCGAAACCAGGTACCTTCATAGCTTTCCTTCGTGGACGCTTCCTTGGCCTGGAAGGTGGCCACGACCTGAAGGTAATCCTCCGGCACGAAGCGCCGCAGGGTGAGTTCGCGATCGACGATCATCGCCAGCGTCGGGGTCTGAACGCGACCGACGGAGAGCTCTTCGTTGTAGACAATCGAATAGGCGCGTGACAGGTTCATGCCCACCAGCCAATCGGCCCGGCTGCGGCCGCTGGCCGCGTCGGCCAGTCGATCATAGTCACTGCCGGGACGAAGGCTGGCGAATCCTTTGCGGATGGCATCCGGTGTCA
>PLZN01000120.1 GCA_003152195.1 Acidobacteriaceae bacterium | reverse complement strand
CGAACGAATTGGGGAGTGCCTGTACTTTTTGGACGGCGTTACAATCGATATTAAGAGCAAGGGTGCGCTCCGGTTCTACTTCGAGCGCGTATTGTCAACAGAATGCGGGTTCCTCTCCACATCGGTAGGACAGCCGGCGTGAGTTCAATGGAACAGAAGCCCGGGCACAGGAACTCCCATAATGACCAGACCTGAATTCTGCAGCAGGATTCGCCAAGCGACCCTCTTCGGTGCGGCGCTCGCTTGTGCAGCGATCGTTCCCTCCAACTCCGCCTTGGCGTACCCCCTCGCGGGGACGGGCAGTTCGCCCCAGCAGACCACTCCGCCTGGCGATCCCCAAGCCGCACCTGCCACGCCCCCTGCGACCGTGTCAGGCGTCACTGACCGGGCCATCACCAAGACTGCGCCGGTGCCAACAGGGCAAAAACCAGACCGAGCGACGGCTTACTACCATTTCGGGCTGGCGCACATGTACGAGGATATGGCCACGAACTATGGCCGGCCGGAGTACGCTACGCGCGCGATTGAGGAATACAAGCTGGCGCTCGATGCCGATCCCAGCTCGAAATACCTGAACAGCGGGCTGGCCGAACTCTATCTGCGAACCGGCCGGGTGCGGGATGCCGTGCTGGCGGCTCAGGAGATACTCAAAACCGAGCCGGACAACCTGGAAGCCCACAAGCTGCTGGGCCGTGTTTACCTGCAGTCACTGGGCAATGTTCAAAATGGCGGTCCCTCCGAGAAGGTGCTGCAGCTTGCCATCGCCGAATACACCAAGATCGTGCAGCTGCAGAGCAACGATATCGAGAGCCGGCTGCTCTTGGGCCAGCTATATACGCTAAGCCACGACACACCGCACGCGGAAGAGCAATTCAAGGCGGCGCAGCGCATCGATCCAAGTTCAGAAGATGTGGTGCTAAATCTGGCGCGGCTCTACAGCGACTCCGGCGACATGTCGCATGCGATCACCGTGCTGAGCGCCGTGCCTGCGGACGATCGCACGGCCAAAATGGACTACGCGCTGGGCATGAGCTACGACCAGCTCAAGGAAAACAAGAACGCCATCGACGCTTACGGCAAGGCGTTCGAGATGGAGCCGGATAACCTGGACGCGGAACGGGGCCTGGCGCAGGCGTTGCTGAACGACAACCAGCTAGGCCCGGCGCTCAAGCACTTTGAGGCGATCTCCGTCGCCGACCCGCAGGACGCGCAGACCTATCTGCGGATCGCGGAGATAGAGCGGCGGCAGGGCCACTATGAGCAGGCACTTACCACGCTGAAAAAGGCCAAGGCACTAGCCTCGGATTCCCTTGAAATCAGCTTTAACGAGGCCATGATCGACGATTCGCTCGGTCGCTATGACGAATCTACGCAGACCCTGCAGAGCCTGGTAAAGCAGGCCAGCCATCCGGACGGCCAGTATTCAGAAGCGGAGAAGAACAATCGCTCGATCTTCCTCGACCGGCTGGCCAACGTGTACCGCGAGCAGGACAAGATAGAGCAGGCGGTTCAGAGTTACCAGCTGATGGTCGCCATGGGCGGGGAGTACGCCGAGCGCGGGTACCAGGGTCAGGTGGACGCCTACCGCGATGGCAAGCAATACGATAAGGCAACGCAGGTAGCCCAACAGGCCGCGCTGGCGATGCCAAAGGATAAGAGTGTCCAATTGATGCTGGCTGGGCAGCTTGCGGATACCGGCAAGCCGGAGGAGGGGATCAGGCTGGCGAAGGCGCAGCTCCATGGCAACGCGTCCGACCGCGATGTGAACCTGCAATTGGCACAGATCTACACCCGGCTTCGTCGCTGGAAGGACGCAGCCGATGAGATCGATGCGGCCGACGCGCTCTCGACCAAGCCGGACGACAAGATCTACATTTACTTTCTGCGCGGCGCGCTGGATGAACGCCAGAAGCATTACGATTCCGCCGAAGAGCAATTCCGCAAGATCCTGGCCATCGATAGCAACAACAGCATGACCCTCAATTATCTGGGTTACATGCTGGGGGATCGCGGCGTCAAGCTGGATGATGCGCTCACCATGGTCCAGAAGGCGGTACAACTCGATCCGCAGAACGGCGCCTATCTGGATTCCCTCGGCTGGGTGTATTTCAAGATGGGCCAGTACGCGCTGGCGGAAGCTAACTTGCGCAAGGCAAGCGAACGCATGTCGAGAGACCCGGCGGTACACGACCACCTGGGCGAGCTCTTCGAGAAGACAGGGCGCCTGAAGATGGCCGCCACGCAGTGGGAGCAGAGCCTGCAGGAGTATGCCCGCACTGTGCCTGCAGATGCCGAACCCGCAGACGTCAGCAAGGTGCAGAAGAAGCTGGATAGTGCGCGGGTGAAGTTAGCTAAGGAAGAATCGGCGGGCGCCAGCCCGAAGCAGTAGACGGTGACGGCCAGCAGCGCAGCCGCCGCTTTCGAAAACGCCCTCGTGTTGCCGCCCGGCTGTTCTGTTCCTGACGATGCGGAGGGATTGCTTGCCCAGCGAGTGCATCCCGAACCAGCCCATCCGTATCGAACCCCTTTTCAGCGCGACCGGGCGCGGGTGATCCACGGGCGCGCATTTCGGCGCCTGGCGGGAAAAACGCAGGTCTTCACCCACCGCTACTCGGATCACTTTCGCAGCCGGCTCACCCACACCATGGAAGTGGCGCAGATCGCACGCGCGATCGCTAATGCGCTGAAGCTGAACGAAGACATGACGGAAGCGCTGGCGCTGGTGCATGACATCGGACACCCACCCTTTGGACATGCCGGTGAGCGGGCGCTGGACGAAGCCATGCGGGGGTTTGGCCTGCGCTTCGACCACAACCTGCATGCGCTGCGTATTGTTGAATACTTCGAGGTTCGTTACGCCGCGTTTCGCGGGCTGAATCTGACGCTCGGCGTGCGCGAGGGGATCGTCAAACACTCGCGAAATTACGCAGCGGCCGAACACCCGGAACTGAGCGCCTACTTCCTTGACCAGCAACCACCTCTGGAGGCGCAGCTTATCGATCTCGCCGATGAGATCGCCTACCTCACAGCCGATATGGATGACGGCATGGAGGCCGGGATGCTCCATCCCGGAGGCCTTCGCGCACATGTGCGCATCTTCGATCACTCATTGCGCGCGGCGGAACGTGAGTATCCTGCCGCCGCGGAAAAGCTGCTCTGCAACGAGGCGCTCAAGAAGATGCTGAATACGCTGGTGGGCGATCTTATCCGCGAGACTGCGCGCAGAGTCAAAGCCGGGGGCGTGACCACCCTTGCGGAAGTCCGACGCTCGCCGCAACGGCTGGTGGCGTTTTCCCCTGAGGTCGAGGAGCTCCGGCATGAGGCCAAGCAATATCTGTATGCCACCCTCTACAGCAGCGAGGAGTTGCAGCGAGACCAGCAGGAGGCGGCTACGGTCGTGCGGAATCTGTTTGCATGCTGGGTGAACGATCCTTCGCTGTTACCGCCCGCCTACCAGTCCCAGGTCGCCAGCCATGGCGTGGCTCGCGTGGTCGCCGACTATATTGCGGGCATGACTGATAACTACATCCTGCTGCAGTATGCCGGCTGGCTTAAACAGCCGGGCGCCTAAGGCGAATTTCCTATTGCTATGCATTCCCGGAAACTCTCATGTGCTAAAGATTGACGATCTGAGCCGGATCGAGCCTTCCCGCAAGAAGATCGCGGAACGCTGTCAAATTTCCATAAAACCTTCCAAACCGATCCACGTGTGCTTCCGGCGCTAGACTTCGCACCAGGTTCTTCAAGCACGGGCCGACGATAAACTTAAGCACGTGGGACCTTGGAAAAGTTCCTTTTCGCGCAAGATAGATCGGATTGGCCACTTGAGCGTAGCCCATGCGCACCCCAGTGATGCGGCCGACCTTAGCACTAAGGTGCACACCGCAAGCATTCGAGATGTGAACGATCGACCCAAAAACCACCAACTGCCCTGAGAAATCCCAATCTTCGTACCAGCCATAGAGGGGAAGAGTCTCATCAAACCGAAGCTCGTGCTCCCGGATTGGAGCCAGGCGTAGGCACATATTGCATCCATAGGCAAAGAAGGCTTGCGTCAACTGCTGCACGCTCTGGGCGGCGGTGTTGCCAGCCACAATCGACTTGGCTTGCGCCACCGTCAGACCAGGCCCTTTCACGTCGTCCGCCAGCACGTTACCGGTGGAAGCAACGACATTGGGATTCTCTACGAACACGCGCTCGGTGATCTCGAGGTAATGCGGGTCGAGATAAAAATCATCATCGATGAACAGCAAAATATCGCAGTCACGAGCTTGATTCAGGATCGCATTGCGCTGCCGCGTCAGCCCCAGCTCCGCCTGGATGAACGTAACCTGTGGGAATCGAGCAGGCGCATCGCCGGCATCCGTCGGGTCCGCGTACGCCACGATGATCTTGTCAGGGTGCCTCTTTTGGTTTGCCAGATAGGCAATTGTCTCGGCAAGGATCGTAGGGCGTCCGCGAGTAGCGATACCCACGACCAGACTTGTTCGTGCTTGGGCGTCCGGCTTAGAAACGCAATTCTCAACGGCATTGCACGCTGCTGGGTTCTTCATCATTCCTTCGTGCTCGCTTCACCGGTATGGTGCTGGGCTGGACAAGCTTGATCCGCCTGCCCCTGCGCTTTCGATCATAACCGTCAAAGAGGGAAGACACCTTTTCGCGCGATGGTTGGCTACGCTCTGTCTACAAGCGCCGTCTGGGACACGCCGGATCCGGCTCTGCGTAGGTGGAGAACAGAAACCGCAGTCGCTACGCTCCGGGCTGAGCTACATTACCGGCAAATTCAAGGGGCAGTGGCTATCGACCTTCTGGCATCTCTTTGTCAGATTTGTCGGTCTGATCAAGGCTAAACCGCTGCATCCCATCCGGATAGCGCTGGCCTACCCCGCACCCCAAGGAGGAAGTTTGATAGGAGCAGCCCAGGCCGGCGCGGCCACGATATGAAGCTTTCGCTGATACACTTTCCGCCCGCCCGCAACATAAAGCGTATCGAAATCATGTCCGCCAAAACAGAGACTCGTCGCCGGCTCGTTGCCGGGCAGAGGAAGAATCGCTGTGACTCGTCCATTGCGGTCGAAGACCTGAACTCCCATTCGCGTGGCAACATAGGCTCGTCCGTCGCGATCCATGCCAATCCCGCCTGCGCCGCTGTCCTCCGCCCAGGTGGGAACATAGAAGTCATACAACGGTTCCCGGGCATCGAGCGTTCCATCAGATAGGACACGGTAGCTCAAGCCGGATCGCGAGCTGCTCTGGGCGATGAACAGCCAGAGGCCATCCGGTGAAAGAGCGACCCCCGATGCTCCCTTCAGACCTTCGTCCAACCGTACCTTTTCTCCCTTCGCCCGGATGAGCCATACTTCGCTCTGCGTTACAGCGTAAATGTCACCGTTATTGCGCACGGTTAGATTGCGAATGCGAAGACCTTCGCCCAGGACCGTGGCTGGCCCATTGGCGGCGCTCCCCGTGACCTTCACGCCACCCTCGGCGCGCACGAGATAGAGCCTCCCATCCGCTCCAAAGGCGAGCGCTGCAGCCCCTGCTCTCTGACGGCATTGGATTGACTTACCATCGGCAACGATCTGCGAGATCTCTGGAACACCACCGGCCGGATAGAAAATTTGCCCCTGCGGATTGGCAGCAAGACTGGTAGTGAGCGGGCAGCCATCCGCGGCGACTTGCCAGTCTTCGCCCGGTTGCAGGATCGCCTTGAGTACTGGATTTCCCGGTTCCCCGCTCCGGATGGGGGCCGGCCAATCCTTCCAGAGCCACCGCATTGCTTCGGGGAAGACGGATGCGGCCTGACTGCCGTTGTGTGTTCCCGCACCCCACGTATGCCGAACGTCATAGCCGGCAAACTCGAGCGCACGATTCATGGTCTGGTTCGACATCCACCAGTCGCCCATCTCGGGACCACCGGGCCATTCATCATGTACACCGTCCTGCATAAAGATGCGTAGGGGTTTGGGCTCGGTCTTGCGCACCAGAACGTAGTACTGCTCACCGCCGCGCATTCCCACATAGGTGCCGATCGCACTAAAGACACGCCGAAATGCATCCGGGCGCTCCCACGCCACGGTGAAGGCGGCAATCGCCCCCGTACTTCCTCCGCCGATGGCGCGGTCGTTAGGGTCTGTCGAGACGGTGATCGCGCGCCCATCAGGAGTGTGATGTTGCTCCACTTGCGGGATCACTTCTTCAAGCAGAAAACGGGCGAGCCGGTCGTTGAGGCTGTCAAACTCGAAGCTCCGATCGAAGCGAGGATTATCTGGCGGACCGGCCGAAGCGACGGCTCCAGGAGAGACACCGATCCCGATCGTGATAGGCATTGCATGCTGGGCGATGAGGTTGTCGAAAACCGTGGGTGCGTTAAAGCCAAGACCATCCAGGCCGACGTAAACACAAGCCGGTTTGTCCCCTTGGTACGCAGCGGGCACGTAGACTGTGATGGTCCGCATTGTGCCCGGATAAATCTTGGAGCCCGTCAGCTCGAAGCTGAAGGTCTTTCCCGCGGCAACAGAGGAATGGGGCTGTGAGTCCGGCCCCAGTGCGTAGTTATCGGATTGGGGCGGCACGGTCTCTTCAATAGCCGGTGGTGCGGAACTGCGGACCTGGGAGAAAGTCCGCAGAGCGCCCGGTAAGACGAGCGCTGCACTCAGCAAGCCAGTTACGTATCTGTGCAAATTCTTCATCGAAACAAGCTGATCCAATCTTCGCGAGCTGCCTCAAGCGGTTTAGGGAAGGGCATAGCCAATAAATTCCTGGGTCGACTGGCCTTCGCAATTGGGATCCGCGCTGACGAAATGATCGTGGCCGGAGTTGCAGCGGTAAAGAGCGACCAGCTTGAGACCCGCAACCGGCTGAGGGTAGCCGTAACCATTCATGCCGAGGATGCGATAGCCCTCGCAGTCGCTATAGCGGGAGACGAAATAATCTGTGGACCCGTCCTTACAGCTATAGATCGGGAGGGTGGCGCCCTGTTGCGGGCTTTGATAAAGATGCCCCAGAGTAAATTGCAGAGAAAAGCCGCCACCCGGATCGATCCAGCCGGTAGTGACCTCATGGACGGTGTTGTTGAAATATCGATTGAGCGCGATCAACGGATGGTCTGGTGCCCAGGCGGCTGAGGATATATTCCAGTTTGCGACGTCCCCCGATGAACCGGCGAGGGTGGGAGAGGCATTCCACGGCGGTGGCGGATTCGATATGGAGGTATACATTTGTATCGTCGGACCGGCACTCAGATTGCCAAATGGGTCGCGCAGGAAACCGGGGAGAAAATTCGATTCGTAGCCGGTCAGATTAGTGTCGACTGTCGTGAGCAGCTGCCAGGGAACGGTTCCCGTTAAAAGTGAGGCGTCGGGTATCCGGTACAGCTCGATACCGTACGAACCCCGCTCCACCACCCCTCCTGTAGTTGACGGATCACGGGGAGGGGTGTTGAAGCCGGCGTACCAATAGCCGTTCTCCGCGTCATACGCCATGTCCCCCCAGCTCGGGCTGTTTGGGTCCAGCCCGTTGGNNGCCCAGCGTAACAAAGTGCACTCCATCTTTAGAGACCGCTTCCACATGGTGGACATAGGAGCTGTAGTCCTCGTAGAACATCCGGATCGCTTGACCATGGTCGCTGTTATAGACCGCCGGTTGGCCCACGCCGTAACCCACTTGCGTTTCCGGTGAGATGATCGGTCGCGGATATTTCTTCCAGGCAATGCCATCGTTGGAAAAAGCAACGCCGATTTGATTGGCATTCCCCACGAGGGTGGCGACTGCGACGTAGTACATGGCATAAGTAAAGGATTCGCCATCGCCGAGCGGATTGACGAAGGAGCCCTGAACGACCTTGGGGTTGCAGGTGTACACCGAATCCCAAGCGCCCGGGGTTTCGCCCAGTACGGGCACTGGCCCATAGTGTGCTTGGGTAGAGAGGTCAGTAGACTCATACTGGATGGTGTCGGAGTACTGCTTCGTATCGTAGGGATTGAAATCCCCGCCACACCACCAGACCTGCCGCAGATTGCCGGATTGTATGACTGACGGAGAATAATCATAGAGCGCGATTCTGCCGTTGGTAGAACCGGCCGGCAGGGGTGCATAGCTCATGCCGCAACCCGCTGCAGCGAGTGCCACTCCCATCGCGAGAAAGGTTCTCGTCAATCCGCGCATCTGAGCCATGGTCTATCTATTGAACTTTGCCCTGGGGCCGCAGCCGGCGCAATTCCTGCGCGCACTCCACAGCATTCAACGCCGAGAGTTCGAGGTTGTCGGCGGAAGCCCAAAGCCACAACCGCCGTGACCGCGAAGCGCCCTGCTCATCCAAGCGGACTCGGACAGAGACATCCTGGTCGCCAGTGGAGTTAAGGTTGCTGGGCGCATCGGCGTCGCCAAGGATGACCTCTACATGATGATCGGAAAGGCTTGCCTCAATCTGGTCCAGCGCCACTTGCTGCTCGTACTCCACCGCGATCGAGAATGTATGAACGTGGAAGGCAGGGACATGGATCAGTTGCAGCGAAAGTTGCGGCAGGCGTCCGCCGGAGATGAGTGCATAGTGACGCCGAATGCGTGCTTCGCTCTGCGCAAGGTTAATCTTGGCGGCTTCACCAAACGCGGCGACCGTGTTGAAGGCGACCTGGACGTCATAAACCTCCTGGGGGATACTCTGAAACGAAAGCAGCGTCACCGTCTGCTGGTGCAACTCGTCCAGAGCCGCACGGCCGTATTCCGAAGCCGGCTCGAGCACCGTAGCGGATACATGGCGTATGGCCCCGATGCGCTGCAGACGCTCGAGCAGCAGCGCCAGCACAAGCGCAGCGGGGTCAGCCGAAACGATGGCTGGCGTGTGCAGATCGGGCGTGCCGGCGAGGGCCGCACCGCCCATCGCCTCTTGCATCCACGGTGCGCACACCAGCACGCCGGCTTCGCCCTCTAACCCAGCGGAAAGATCGACAATGCTGGAGCCGGCCCGCAGCGCGGTTTGCCAATGGCGGCGGGTCAGCTCCGATGTCCCGGAGAAAAAGCTGAAATCAATGCGCTCGAAAGAGTCGGCCGAGATCGGCTGGACAAAGGTAATCTCATCGCCCACCGATTCCAATTGCCCCAAAGCCTGCTGATCATCCATTAAGACGAAATCAGAGGTTGCAAAACTCGAATCGGAAAGTGCTTCCTTGAGCTGCTTGCCGCGAATGGAGGCGGCTCCAACGATCGCAATACGGTAGGTGGTCGTCATCAATCAGTTTGCCTGCTCATGGATGCCCTGGGGGCCCGATGCTGGGTGCGATGGGAGCAACATTTGAGGGAGAGGAAGCCTCGCTAAGCACAGCCCCCTCCGCGGTCGGGGGCTGGCGGTGGGCGGCTTTGTGGCGGCGCCGCCAGGAGTACGCTGCACGAGCGAAGATGCCGGAAAACATATAAAAGAAGGCAATAAGGGCAAGGACGACCTGAGAGAAAAATACGATGGCGTAGATCCCCAGGCCCAGCAGCACGATACGTTGAAAAGGATGGCGATCGGCGAGGTTGATTTCCTTCCCGCTCCAGAAGCGCCAGGTACTGACCATGAGCAAGCCGGTGAGCAGGACCAGGATCATCCACATGATGGCAACCCGGTAGTTGGGCACCGGTGTTCCGGAAAAGAAATGGACGACGGCGGCAATCACGCCGGCGGCTGCGGGAATGGGCATGCCAACAAAATATTTCCGGTCGGGGCGTCCGGGATTCTTGGGTAACAGGTTGACGCTGATGTTGAAGCGCGCCAGGCGGGCGGCGCCGCAGAGCAGGAAAAGAAAGCAGACGAATGCGCCCAACTGCACAATCTTCTGCCGCAGGCTGGGGTCCATGGCTGTGGGAAGCATATGGAAACCCCAGGTGAAGGCAAGAATGCTGGGAGCCATGCCAAAAGTAATCACATCCGCCAGCGAGTCGAGTTCCTTGCCGAAGTCGCTGGTGGTTTTCGTCATGCGCGCGATGCGGCCATCGAGAGCGTCAAAAGGGATGGCAAAGCCAATCGCCATGGCGGCATAGTCGAAATGGCGCGGCTCCTGCACCGATCCCTGGAAACATTGCGTAATGGCGAAATAGCCAGCTGCGATATTGCCCGAGGTGAAGAGCGAAGGCACGATATACATGCCACGGCGCAACCGGCCTCTTTTCTTGCGGTCTGTCGGCCTCAAAGCCTCGCGCTTCAAGCGAAACTCTCCGCCAGCATGTCGAGCGATGGCTGGTCTTGCACCGGCTGGATGTCGGCCAGGACGGAGGCTCCCCCCTTGACACACTGTCCGAGCACCACGCGAACGTGAGCGTGGCCAGGCAACACGACATCCACCCGGGAGCCGAACTTGATCAGGCCGACGCGTTCGCCGCGCTCGACAAAATCACCTACCCGGAAACGGAAGACAATGCGGCGTGCCAGCAGCCCGGCGATCTGCTTAAAGATCACATCGAACTCTTCGCCTTGCACGGTCACTATATTCTGCTCGTTTTTTTCGGCTGAGTCGGGGTTGAGGGCATTCAGATACTGGCCTTTCTGGTACCGGATCTCGCGCACTCTGCCGGCGATGGGCGAGCGGTTTACGTGAACATCGAAAACGCTGAGGAAGATACTCAAGCGGATGCGCTCCCCACCCGGCGTTTGAATGCGCGCGACCTCGGTGATTTTTCCATCCGCCGGCGAGACCACCAAGCCCGCCTCGACCGGAACCGGACGCTTGGGATCGCGGAAGAACCAGAAAAAAAAGCATGCGAGCAAGACAGGGACGATTGCCCAGCCCCAATTCCCCGTTACCAGAAACACCAGAACGGCAGCCGCTATCAATCCTAAACCGTAGAAGTATCCGTCACGCACCATGAATGAGACCAAACCCTTGAAGAATTATAGAGGTCTCCGCGTCTCCGCAAAGAGCGGTTTCATCGGCCGCCGCCAGCGGCGTGGGGGGAAGTGTGCGCCTTAACGCCCTAAGCGCCTAAAGTCTCCGCACCGGTGGGCTAAANNGGGATAAATCCCCGGCCTACCCTAAGACCGAGTTTTTCCGCTGCCTGTTTAGCCGATTGTTCTTGCTTCCTTTATGTACACGCTGAAGCCCGTACCCTTCATTGATAGCGTTTTTCCGCAGCATGCGAAGCCCGTACCCTTCGAACCAGACGGTTTTTCCGCAGCCTGTCTTTCCCCTCATGTGCAGCACATTACACGGGTGCCGTGGGAAACAGAGGCGCCTGCATCAGCAGCGCGTCTTCCGCCGGAGCAGAGTAATAGGCGCGGCGGATCCCCACCTGGCAGAAGCCGTGACGGCGATAGAGCGCGATGGCGGCCGCGTTCGATGCACGCACCTCCAGGCGGACGCCGGAAGCCCCGGCATTGGCCGCCCAAGCCATGGAAGCACCGATAAGGGCGCTGCCAATCCCCTGCCCGCGATAGTACTGATCAACGACCAGACCATCCACTTCGGCCACGGTTTCCTGCTGCAATAGGCTGGCCACGGCGAAGCCTGCAAGGCTGCCGCCGCACAGCGCAACCATTGCGCAGCGGGCCAACGGTTCCCCCGGCGCGGCGAGTAGCAACTGTTCGTAGTCCCTGCGCGTCCATCGCAGGGCTTCCGCGGATGCGGCCATCAGTATGAGCATGCGGTCGAGGTCCTGAGCCTCCATTGCGCGGACGCTGAAACTCACGCCGAGGCCGTCTCGTTTCCGCCGCCCGCCCCGGCACGGGCGGTACGGAAGACCTCAGCGTCGGAGCGACGCAGATAGTTTGCGTTCAATGTTTCGGCGTCTTCAAAGCTGCCCGCGCGAAAGCGGCCCAGCGCGAAGCGGAGCGCCTCCCCTGCATCGGGAGGTTGCACGTAGACCGGCCCGCACACGGCGAGTGCTGCACAGGCGCCGGCGGTTGCCGCGGAGACATCCCCGGTGCGGTTTTCCTCGCAGACCACGACCCCTGCTCCGGGCTGCTTGGCCGCCGCCACAGTATCGGCTGCGCTAAGAAGCACTTCCCCCAGGTTGCG
Organism: Acidobacteriaceae bacterium; assembly: GCA_003152195.1. Lineage (GTDB taxonomy): Bacteria > Acidobacteriota > Terriglobia > Terriglobales > Acidobacteriaceae > PALSA-350. Next base: position 20,887 of record PLZN01000120.1, on the reverse strand, counting down.
GCCGTCCCGGTATTCGCCGGCATAATACTCACCCCGGCCAGCGTCAACTACGGCGAGCACATGGGGCAAGCCACTGGCGCCAGCCAGCAGCGCTAATCGGGAGAGCGCAAGCAGCGGGATGCCCGCTGCCTCAGCCAAGCCTTTGGCGGTGCTCAGACCCACTCGGATGCCTGTGAAACTGCCGGGGCCGTTGACCACGACGATGGCTTCGATATCGCGCAACGTCGCCTGTTGCCCGGCCAGCATCGCCGCGATCTCAGGAATCAGGCGCGCCGAATACGTGCGTACGGCGAGCTCGGCATGGGCGACAATCCGGATTTCGTTAACGCCCGGACCGGCAACGCCGAGAGCGACGCTGGCAGTGTTTCCGCAGGTATTGAGCGATAGAAGCATCTGACGGGGCGGCCTCAAACCGCGCTAATAGGATCCTGGCAGATTTCCAGCAGCACCCCGCTCGAGGCGGATGGATCCACCCAAAAATGAAGCCGGCCGTTTTCACCGATCTGTATTTCGTCGGAGATCAGCCTGATGCCTGCCTGCTTCATCTCTTCGAATGTGCCGGAGATGTCGTCCACATGAAGTGCCAGGTGATGCAAGCCCTCACCGTGCTGGGAGAGAAACTCGCCCACGGGCGTCCGCTTATCCAAGGGTTCGAGCAGCTGCAGGCGGCTCTCTCCAAGCGGAATCATCACGCTACGTACACCCTCCTGATCCGTCTCCCCTTCCTCGAGCACACTTAGCCCGAGGGCATCATAGGGGCGTCGGGCCTGCGCGATACTCTGGACGGCGATGCCCACGTGGTCGATCTTTGCCATCTTTGTCTCCTCTTGCCTCTCGTCACCGCAGTTTGCTCTAGAGCCGTAGCAGTTGATTCACCAACCGCGGTACGAGCTCGTACGGATCTTGTTGTCTGCGCGCAACCTGGTGTCCGATCGCTGCCAGAGCCTGGTCGCTGAGGCCATGTCCACGCACCTCCCGCAGTAGTTCATCACGCATCATTTCCAGCACGCGTAACCGCCAGTGCGCCTCCCGCCGGGCCATCAACCTTCCGCCCTCTGCCAGCCACGACCAGAATTGCTCCACNNCCCATGCCGGGCACCAGCACCACGATGGTTACGTCGGCCAGGCGCACAATGTCGATTTCATCCTGGCCCACGCCAACGGTTTCCAGTAGCAGCCGATCCTTGCCACTGGCCTCGATGACCACGGCGACATCCGCCGAGGTACGGGCGAGGCCGCCCAACGAGCCCCGGGTCGCCATACTGCGCATGTAGAAGCCGGGATCGGAATCATGCTCCTGCATCCGGATGCGATCTCCCAGGATAGCTCCGCCGGTGTAGGGGCTGGTGGGGTCAACAGCCACCACTCCGACGGTCACCGGTTGCGCGCGGTAGCGGCGGACAAGCCCATCGACCAGCGTGCTCTTGCCGGCGCCGGGAGAACCGGTCACGCCGATGCGAACCGCGGAGCCGCTGTAGGGAAAGCAGCAGGAAAGAATCTGCCGCGCGGATGGCGCGTCATTTTCCACCAGCGAAACGGCCCGCGCCAGCGCGCGTACATCTCCCTGGCGCATGCGCGTAATCAGCTCCGCCACCTCCGGGGCATAGGCTGCCGGGCTCCGGTCTTCCTTCATCCTCCCGATCATAGATTGGTTTGCGGGGGGCGAGTTTCCAGGCATCGTTTCTAGTACCCCGATCCGGTTCTATGCAAGGTGGAGAGAAGAAACCGCAGGTTCCACGCCGGCTGGTAACGCGAGCTACTTACGCAGGATCTCGCGGGCGATGATAATGCGCTGGATTTCGCTGGTGCCTTCGCCAATGGTGCATAGCTTTACGTCGCGGTAGAACTTCTCCACCGGATAGTCCTTGATGAAGCCGTAACCGCCGTGAAGCTGCACCGCCTCATCGCATATCTTGACCGCCACTTCGCTGGCCATCAACTTGGCCATGGAAGACTCGAGTGTGGTCTTCTGGCCGGCATCCTTCATCACCGCGGCGCGCAGCGTGAGCAGCCGCGCGGCGTCGAGTTGGGTCGCCATATCGGCAAGTTTCCATTGAATACCTTGAAACTCTGAGATTGCCTTGCCAAACTGGTGGCGCTCCTGGGTATAGCGGCGCGCTGCGTCAAAGGCCCCGCGCCCGATGCCGAGCGAAAGGGCGGCGATCGATATGCGGCCGCCATCGAGAACCCGCATGGAGTCGACAAAGCCCTCCCCTTCGTTACCCAGCAGGTTTTCGCCCGGGATCTCGCAGTCCTCAAAAATAAGCTCAGAGGTATCGCTGGCACGGAGGCCAAGCTTGTTTTCTTTCTTGCCCGGACGAAAACCCGGAGTTCCCTTCTCTACCACGAAGGCCGAAAGGCCCCGCGTGCCCTTACCCTTATCTGTAACCGCGATGATCACAGCAGCATCGGCGTAATGGCCGTTGGTAATGAATGTCTTGTTCCCGTTCAGTACCCAGCGATCGCCTTTGCGCGCGGCCGTGGTGCGGGCGCTTCCGGCGTCGGATCCGGAGCCAGGTTCGGTCAGTCCCCAGGCGCCAAGCCACTTGCCGGAGGCGAGCCGAGGGATATACTTGCGCTTTTGCTCCTCGCTGCCAGCGAGAAAAATGTGGTTGCTGCAGAGCGAGTTATGCGAGGCCACGATGATGCCGATGGAGCCATCGACAGCCGAAAGCTCTTCCACCGCAATCGCGTAGTCTACGTAGCCGAGACCGGCGCCGCCAAGTTCCACCGGGAAGATGACCCCCATAAGGCCCATCTCGCCCAGCTTCTGCACCACCTCGTGGGGGAATTCGCTGGCTTCGTCCCAGCGCATGACATTGGGAGCGATTTCGCGAGCGGCAAAGTCGCGAATCTCCTTGCGCAACTGCTCCTGGTCCTCGGTCAGGGCAAAGGAGTGGGTCGGGGAGGGAGAAGTATCGGCTGCGTGGGCACTCATTCGTGGGCTCCGGTCAAAACTTGTGGCCGCATCACCCCCAGAACCTTGTCGTGCGCCGGCTCACAATACGCTGAGCGCCTGCTCAAGGTCCTGGAGGAGATCGCCGGCATCTTCGATGCCGACCGAGATACGCACCATTCCGTCGCTCAGGCCTATCTTGGCGCGGCCTTCTTCGCCGAGCGCGGCATGGGTCATGCTGGCGGGATGCGAGATAAGCGTCTCCACCCCGCCCAGCGATTCGCCAAGGGTGCAAACCCTGACGCGGCGCAGCACATCATTGGCATTCTTAAACGAACCGGTTTCAAAGGTAATGAGAGCACCGAAGCCGGACATCTGCCGCCGAGCAAGCTCATGCTGGGGATGATGAAGAAGACCGGGATACAAAACCGTCGGGATCTTCGGGTGGCCCGCGAGGTAATCGGCGACCACGCGGCCATTCAATTCATGCTGCTTCATGCGGACTGCCAGCGTCTTCACTCCGCGCAACACCAGAAAGCACTCGAAGGGGGAGAGAATGCCTCCCGTGCATTTCTGCACAAAGGCAAAGGACTCTTTGTGCTCGGGCGTGGTACCGACCAAAACTCCCCCGAGACCATCGCTATGGCCATTGAGAAACTTGGTAGTCGAGTGCATGACAATATCCGCGCCCCATTCCAGGGGCCGCTGGAAGTAGGGCGACATGAAGGTGTTGTCGACGCTCAGGTCGATCTCCTGACCTTCCTTCCGGCGTTGATGACAGATATCGGCAATGGCGCGAATATCGGTAATCTGCATCATCGGATTGGTCGGGGTTTCAATGTGGACCAGCTTGGTATTGGCCTGGATCGCCCGTCGCACCTGGTTCAGGTCGGTGGTATCGACATAAGTGAAATGAATACCGTAATTGGCGATGATCCGGTCGAAAAGCCGTGGCGTGCCGCCGTACACGTTCGATCCGCAAAGAACGTGGTCGCCAGTCTTGAGCATAGTGACCAGGGCCGCGATCGCCGCCATGCCGCTGGAAAAAACGTGCGCCGAAGCGCCACCTTCCAGCGAAGCGAGATTTTCCTCGAGTGCCGTCCGCGTGGGGTTGGAAACGCGGGAGTACTCGTAACCCTTGTGCTTGCCTATCTCTTCCTGAGCGTAAGTGGAAGAGGCATAAATCGGCACGTTGACCGCGCCCGTCGTTGGATCGGGAGATTGACCGTCATGGATGGCACGAGTAGAGAAACCGCGGTGGTTCGAGGTCATAGACCGCCCTCGAAGATCTTTTTCGAAAGATAGCGTTCCGCGGAATCGGGAATGATGGTGGCAACCCGCTTCCCTTTGCCTAAGCGGGCCGCGATCTGCACCGCTGCATCGATGGCGGCGCCCCCACTGGAGCCGGAAAGCAAGCCTTCCTCCGCCGCCAGCCGCTTGACCATGGCGAAGGCTTCCGGGTCGTTGACCGCAATAATCTCGTCGCACCCCTCGCGATTGAAGGTCCGGGGAATAAAGGAGACGCCGATCCCCTCCACCTTGTGGTGACCGGGCTCACCGCCCTGCAGTACGGAACCCTGGGTTTCGACTGCCACGGTGAGAATGGCTGGGTTTTGCTCCTTGAGGAAACGAGCGACCCCGGAGAAGGTGCCGCCGGTGCCGACGCCGGAGACGAAGGCATCCACGCGCCCCTCCATCTGCTCCCAGAGCTCGCGGGCCGTGGTTGCATAGTGGAACTCAGGGTTGGCGGCATTGTCGAACTGAAGCGCGGCAAACGAGCCGGGGATTTCCGCCGCCATGGCACGGCAACGGCGGATGGCGCCGGACATGGCCTCTTCTTCCGGAGTACGGATTACGGTGGCGCCGAAGCCACGCATGAGGATGCACTTCTCCTCCGCAAAACCTTCCGGTACAAAGAGCACGACCTTGTAACCGCGATGCACGCCCACCAGGGCCAGTCCCACTCCTGTATTCCCTGCCGTTGCCTCCAGGATGGTTGCACCCGGCTGGAGCAGACCACGACGTTCCGCATCCAAAATCATGCCCAGCGCGGCACGATCCTTGACGCTCCCGCCAGGGTTGAAAAATTCGAGTTTGGCGTAAACTTCAGCCGCCCCTGACGGCACCACCCGGTGCAGGTGGAGCATGGGGGTTGACCCCATCAACTCGGTCACATCTTCGGCGACATGCAGCGCGCGCGCTGCAACCTCACGAGTAAAAGTGGTCATAGGCCAGCTAATAAGTGTATCAGCCGAAGGGCGGGACAAGCTTGTCCTGCACCTTGGTCACGGTACAGGCAAGCAGGCACCGGCTCGCAGGAGTTCAATTGGAGGCGGGAGCGTTTTTCGGAGCCGCCGACTTCGCAGCGCCAGCCTTGGTGTTTGGGTAGTAGCCGGTCTTGGTGCGGACGATCAGCTTGTTATATCCCTTAGCCTTCGCCTCTACGTGAACCGCGCGGAAGCCGCCCAGGCTGGCGGCCTTGGTGGAGTGATAGCCGATGGTGTATTGCTCGCGGATATCGTGCGCGACCTCTCCGGCGATTTCGTCCACCTGTTCCAGATTCTTGGGGAAGAAGGAAATACCGCCGGTCTCACTGGCTAGCATTTCGAGCGCCCGTCTGGCCCGATGAGCCTCGCGGCCACCACCCTGATCGTCGTAAAGCAGCCCTATCGAATAGATGATCGGCCCCTGCAAATCCTGGATGCGGCGCACCGTCTCCTCAAGCGTGGTGCTCGAAGCATTGTCTTCTCCATCCGTAATGACAAGAAGAACCTGTTTGGGGCGCTTGGAATTCTTGCTGAGGTAATCCGCCGAGGCCATGATGGCGTCGTAAAGGGCCGTCCCTCCCTTGGAATCGATATGCGAGAGACCGTCGCGCAGCTTGCCGACGCTGGAAGTGAAATCCTGATCGATGTAGGCCTCGTCGGAAAAATTGACCACGAAGCTTTCGTCATCCGGGTTCGAGTAGTGCACTAGATCGAGGGCAGCGGAATTAACCGCCTGGCGCTTCATGCGCATGGAGCCGGAGTTGTCGACCAGAATCCCCAGGGATACGGGAATGTCCTGGTGCTGGAACGAGCTGATGGTCTGGGCCACATTGTCTTCGAAGACCTTGAAGTCGTCCTTGGCCAGAGTGTTTACCAGGTGCTGTTTGTCGTCCAGCACGGTGGCATTCAAGACCACCTCATCGACGTTGCGCTGCAGGGTATATTGCCCACCGCTTTTGGTGATTACTCCTGGGTTCGTGACGCCCTTAGGCACGATGGGCTCCTGCGCGTCGGGCGAGACGACGGGATCAGTGTCGACGTTGAGCGGTCGCTGCTTCTCCGGCTGTACGGGCGAGGCAGGCGGTTGCCCAGGGGTGCCGGCGGCCTGCGCCAAGGCCGGGGCCGGCAAGCTGCAAACCAGGAAGATCGGTAGAATTAACCGCCAACTACTGCAAGGGTGCATAGTATCCGGTACGGGCGTGAACGGTAAGCTGGGGCAACCCTTCGGGCGGAACCAGCTTTACCTTCAATTTACGCCATTTGCCGTCCCGTTTGGCATCTTCCGACCGATACCCAAGCACGTATTGGTTGCGTAACTCGGCACTGATCTTGGTCGCAATGTCAGCCATATCAGCAAGATCATCCACGCGGAAGAGCTGACCCCCGGTCTCCTCACTCACGTCGTGGAGCAGAATAGGCCCCAGCTGCTCTTCGCGCGTGGGAGCGTACTGGTCGAAGATGCCGATGGAATATATCTGCACGTCAGACTCGCGCACCACTGCGCGCACTTCACTCTCAGTATACCGGCTGCGGTTGTCGCCGCCATCGGACACCACCAGAAGCGCCTTGCGCTCGTTCTTAGCCTGCTTCATCTTGTTCAAGCCGAAGTAGATGGCGTCCAGCAGCGCCGTCCGATGGCCAGGCTTGACGGTGAGCAGGCGAGACTCGATGTTGTCGACATTGGAGGTGAAATCCGTGATCAATTCGGGCCGATCGTTGAAGCCGATGACAAAAAATTCGTCCTGTGGATTGGCAGTGCGCAGAAACTCGAGAATCGAACTACGGGCGCGGTTGATCTTGTCCGTCATGCTGCCGCTCAGGTCGAAGATGATTCCGATCGAAACCGGGGCATCTTCCGCAGAGAAGCTCTTGAGCTTCTGCAGAGCATTGTTCTCGTAGACAAAAAAATCCTGCCGCTCAAGACCTGTGACCAGACGGTTGAGCGGGTCGGTGACGGTAACCGGCACCAGGACAAGGTTAACGTCCACGCGAATGCGTTCGTTCGCCTTCGCGGACAGAGCCCGCTTTCCCTCCAGAGGGGCGGGGGTGACCGTGGTCGACGGTGGGGCCGCAGTCGACGGTAGGGCCGTGGCCTCCGGAGGCGGAGGCTTGATGTGGACGTCGTTCAATGGATCCTGGGCCCAGCCTACCTGCGAGAGCGCAAGCCACAAACCAAGTGCAATGGCAATCTTCACCGTCACCCACACACGCAACATCCTCTTGCGGCCGTTGTGTGAAAACCCGGAACGGAGCCCAACGCAACCGTGTGTCCCCATTCCGCGCTCTAAGGAGAGCGCCATAGCCCCAGCCCTCGTGTCTCCGGATTTCCTGAAGCGTGGCACCAGCCGAGGGATTCACGTGCGGCTTTCTTAACGGAAAGCCGCATCCGGTTGGTCGCCCCACCAAGCTCCACAGAAAATCCGGGGTCCCAGTCTTCGTGTGCAGGATGGTAGCACGGCAGGACCCAACCTGCGTCCGCCTTTTTCGATGTTGTGGAATCGAGGGTGCCTCTTAGCCCGGGATTTCTCACCAGAGTGGCCCGTAGCTGCGCTGTTGGGCCGGGCACCGTAGGAAGCACAGCGACAAGACGGGTGCCCCATCCCCCCGGATGGGGCAGACCCAGTTTTGTTGCACTTTCCGCCGAGGCAAATTAAAGCTCCGCAGTACCGCTATGCTCATTTCGGGTGTTGTCTCTCGCGGAACGGGTAGGTGATGAAGCGACGGCGGGGCTCTCCTGGTCAGGTACAATCTGGCAGGTATAAGAGAGTAAAGCAGGTTGGCAGCGCAGGCTGAGTTTGCCGCTGTCTGGAGCTTAACCGAAAGCATGGCCCGCATCTATCCGTTCCGCGCATTGCGCTACAACCCAAGCATGGTCCGCGTAGAAGACGTTGTGACCCAGCCCTACGACAAGATAAGCCCGGCGATGCAGCAGGCTTACTACCAGCGCAGCGTTTACAATCTCGTGCGCATTATCCTGGGGTTGCCCGAGCTCTTCGACGAGCCCGGGATCAATGACGTGTACACGCGCGCGGCACGGGATTTCGCGGATTGGCGCAGCGCGGGAATTCTGGCCCAGGAAAAGGATGCCTGCGTCTTCGCATACGCCCAGCGGTTTACCGTGCCGGGCGCAAACGGCGAGGTTAAGGAGCGGCGCGCATTCATCGCCCTGGGCGAGCTTTGCGATTACAGCCAGCAGGTCGTCTTCCGCCATGAACAGACGCTATCCAAACCCAAGTCTGACCGGCTGAACCTGCTGCGCGCCACGCGGGCTCATTTCGGGCAGATTTTCATGCTGTATTCGGATCCGGCACTGACTGCGGAGAAGATCCTGTTTTCCGGCGCGACCGCACCCGAGATCGAAGTGACCGACGAATACGGCGTAACCCACCGGGTGTGGAAGGTCAGCGACATGAGCACGATCAACATCCTGCTGGGAGCGATGGAGGATAAGAAGCTCATCATCGCGGACGGTCACCACCGGTACGAGACGGCCCTTGCGTATTCCCATGAGCATGCCCCGTCAACCATCGCCCGGACGGAGCGGAACCTGGCCAATACCACGCCGCAGCCCTCTTATCCAGAGGCTGCCACCATGATGACCTTCGTCAACATGGACTCGGCGGGCATCACCATCCTGCCCACGCATCGCGTGGTTTTTGGCCTCAAGGATTTCGTGCCGGCAACGTTTATCGAACGGGCGCGGGAGTTTTTTGACATTCACCCGGTGACCGTGGACAATCCGGGCGACTTGATTAAGCTGCTGGCCCGCCAAACGGGTACCGCGTTCATCGCGGTCACCAAGCTCGGCTGCCACCTGCTCGCGGCTAAGCCCGAAGCTGTCGCCCAGGCCCTGACTAAGCTCCCCGAGCGGCAGCGCCGGCTGGACCTGGCCCAGTTGCACTCCCTGGTGCTGGAACAACTGATGGGTATTACCCCCGAAGCGATTCGCGAGCAGCGTAACCTGCGCTATGTGCGCGATGCCGGCGAGGCAATCGAGCAGGTTACACGCGGTGAGGCAGACGTGGCCTTCCTCACCAATCCCATTACTTTGGACCAGTTGCGGGAGGTCGCGTTCGCCGGCGACGTAATGCCCCAGAAGTCGACTGACTTCTATCCCAAAATGCTGAGCGGTCTTGCCATCTATGCTTTGGATTGAGGAGCGCTGCCGCGGCCTCACCCTTGGTCTTATTCTGGCGCCCCTGCTTGCCGGCGCCCAGTCCAACACGCCACCCAGCACCCCTGGGAAAGTTCCCTCTCCACCGGTGCCGGCAGAGATGACCGCTTCACCGGCGGCAACTCCTCCCCGGGCAGCAGCGCGCTTTGTGGTCGTGATCGACGCCGCCCATGGCGGCGCCGACAGCGGAGCGCGCTTGTCCAACCACTTGCTGGAAAAGGACTTGGCGCTGGCTTTGTCGGTGCGATTGCGCTCCGTGTTGGGCGCACATGGCATTTATGTTGTCACCACGCGCGAGTCCGATGGCGCCGTCCCGGATTTGAATCGCGCCCAGGCGGCTAACCACGCGGCGGCCGCGGCCTGCATCTCGCTGCATGCCACCACCAGCGGCAGCGGAGTCCATCTCTTTACCTCGTCGCTAACGCAAATCCCAATGACCCGCTTTCTACCCTGGGAAACTGCCCAGGGCGCCTATGCTGAACAGAGTTTGCGGCTCTCGTCGGAAATCGATTCCGCGATGAGACATGCGGAAATTCCGGTGACGCTGGGCCGTACGGCGCTTCAGCCGCTGGACAGCTTCACCTGCCCCGCGGTCGTGGTGGAACTGTCGCCGTTGAACACAGCCGGGAAAGTGACCGCGCTCTCCGACCCTGACTACCAGGACCGGATTGTGGCAACCATGGCTGCGGCTGTCGAACAATGGCAGCGCGATTGGAGACAACAACCGTGATTTCCCGCCCCCAGCGCATCTTGTTCTGGACTCTGCTGTTCAGCTCCGTGCTGATGTCGGTGGTCTTGCTTCGTATGCGGGAGCGGGCGCTCGACCGCCTGCTTGCTTCCGGGGAGACGATGCCGCTCAATCCTCCAACCGGCACACCGGTGCAAAATGTAACCATGATGATGGCCAATGATATGGACGGATCGCTGCAGCCCGGCTACCAGAACCTGGCCCTGCCGGTCGATGCCAACGCGCGCGCGCACGTGATCTTGCAACACCTGCTCCTCAACTACGCCCGGCCCAACTCCAAGCACCCGATTGCGGCCAACAAAGGCGTGAACGAGATATTCTTCATCAACCTGCCGCTGGAGGCCAACCAGGTTCTGCCCGGAACCTTGGCCGTGGTCGACCTGAGCGGATCGTTTGTCGACGCCCACCCATCCGGCATTGAGCCGGAGACGCTCACCCTGCTTTCGATCATCGCAACCCTGCACACCAACTTTCCCCAGATCTCGCAGGTGCGGTTTCTGGTGGATGGGCAACAGCGCGACACACTCGCCGGGCATGCGGATCTGACCCGGGTGTATCTGGCTTCCGATTCCCCGGGAGTAAAGCACCTGTGACCACGGGGCGCTTGAAGATCGGCGTATTCGATTCCGGTTTCGGCGGCCTCACCGTGCTGCGGGCGCTGCTGCCTTTGCTTCCACACGCGGAGTTCCTGTACCTGGGCGACACGGCGCGGCTGCCTTATGGGTCCAAGTCCCGCGCGACCATTGTGCGCTATGCGCTATCGAGCACCCGCTTTCTCATCGAGCAGGGTGCGGATTTTCTGGTGATCGCTTGCAACACGGCCACTGCGCTTGCCCTGAAAGAGATTCACGATGCTGCCCCGGTACCGGTCTTGGGGGTGATCGAAACCGGGGCGAACGAGGCACGCAGCCGGTCGAAGACGGGAGACATCCTGGTCATTGGCACCGATGCAATGATCGGGAGTCACGCCTATGCCGCGGCCTGCAGCGCGCGCGGTCTGCGCACCCTGGAGAAAGCCTGTCCCTTGCTGGTGCCGCTGGTGGAAGAAGGCTGGATCGATCATCCGGTCACGGCCGAGGTGGTACGGATTTATCTGACCGAGCTGCTGGAGCAGGCACAAGAGGCGGAGCTTGACCCGGACACCCTGGTGCTGGGCTGCACGCATTATCCGCTGCTGCGTCCGATGATGGAAGCGGCTGTTTCGCCGGGTATCCGAGTCATCGATTCCGCCCAGGCGACGGCCAGCCAGGCAGCCCGGATGCTGGCCAGCCATATGCTCCCTGGCCAACCGCCCGGCGATGGTACCGGGACCCTTTCCAGCCGGTGCCGTTTTTTCGCCACCGACTCGGTGGCCAAGTTCCAGGGTTTGGGCGCGCGCTTTTTGGGCAGCGCGATTGACGAAGTCGAACTGGTGGACCTGGGTGGCTGATATATCCTTAGAGCGGTTTCACGATTCCTGTGTCTGATCCGGCCTCGGTGGAGTGGGGCTTTTCTTGCTGAAAAGCCCCTTCTGAAGCATCTTCGCCGGCTACACCTATCGTGAAAGCCGCTAGAGCATTTTCACTTCCCCTCTGCACAGGCGAGTACAGCGAGGTGCGTCTTTTCTTGGGGAAAAGCCGCCACCGCATTGGTTGCTTTGTATACTCCAGAAGTGAAAACGCTAGACCCGCCGCAAACCAACGAAGAGGAGCACCGCATGATGGATCTGAAGGGTCAGACGGCAGTCGTATTTGGCCTGGCAAACAAGCGCAGCATCGCCTGGGCGATCGCCCAGAAGCTTTCGGCGGCCGGGGCGCAAATTGGTATCTGCTACCAGAATGAGCGTTTCCGGGCGGAAGCCGAAGCACTGGCCGGGGAGTTGCCGGATGCAGCTGTCTTTGAGTGCGATGTCTCCAGCGACGAAAAGATCGACGCGGTCTTTGCCCAACTGAAGGAACGCTACGGCAAACTGCACACCCTGGTGCACAGCGTTGCCTTCGCCCCTGCCGATGAGCTGAACAACGACTTTCTGCTTACCAGCCGCGAGGGCTTCCGCGTGGCCCACGAAATCAGCGTGTATTCCCTGATCGCCTTGAGCCGGGGTGCCGCTCCGCTGATGACGGATGGCGGCAGCATCATCACCATGACCTATTACGGGTCACAGAAGGTGCTGCCGCGCTACAACGTGATGGGCGTGGCCAAGGCGGCACTCGAAGCCACTGTGCGCTATCTCGCTGCCGATCTCGGCCGGAAGAACATCCGGGTGAACGCGATTTCCGCCGGCCCCATCAAGACTCTGGCGGCCCGCGGCATCGGGGGGTTAGGGGATATGCTCAAGGTGCATGCCGAACGCGCTCCGCTCAAGCGCAACGTGGACCCCGCCGAAGTAGGCAACGCGGCACTGTTTCTGGCTTCGGAGCTGGCCTCAGGCGTGACCGGAGAAGTCCTCTACGTGGACTGTGGCTACAACATCGTGGCCTTCAGCAGTTCTGAGTTGGAACATAATCGAGGGTAGTGTTCGTTGGGGAAAGCCTTGAGCCAATCAGGGGTTCGGCTCATTCGCCAGTATCTCGTCACGAACATTCTTCAGCACCGCCAGGGACCTCTGCACTCCGACTTCACCGCTCAGCAGCGGATCTTCGTTCTCGATGCTGAGCATTCCGTCGTAGCCGACCTCCATGTAGGTGGCGATGACGTCCTTCCAAAGACTCGCGCCATGACCGTAGCCAACGGCTCGGAAAAACTCCGATCCCTCATGGTCGTCCTTCGACGAGGCGAAGTTCAAGACGCCATAGCGGGCCACGTTCTCAGGAAAAAACGCAGTGTCCTTCATGTGCGCGTGATAGATTGCTCCCTGCTTGCCGAGAAAACGGATGACCTCGACCGCATCGCATTGCTGCCAGAACAAATGGCTTAAATCACAGTTTGCTCCGATCTCTTCGCCCACTGCCTCGCGCAGGCGGAGCAGCGTCCGCGGGTTGTAGACGACGAAGTTCGGATGCATCTCCAGAGCGATGCGGCGAACACCCTGTTGCTGGGCAAACTTCACCGTCTCCTGCCAATAGGGGATGACGCGCTCCTTCCATTGCCAGGCGAGGGCGGCGCCGTGGTCGGGCGGCCAACGATAGACCACCCAGGTCGGCGTAGTGTCGGTCGGCGACCCGCCCGGACAACCGGAGAACCCCACCACTGTAGGAATCTCCAGCATGCCGGCGAGCTGAAGAGCCTGGCGAAATTGCTGCGCAAAATCCCGGCCCTTGGCCGGGTCCGGATGCAGTGCATTGGCGTGGCAGCTTAGGGCCATGATAGGAATACCGCGGTCGTCGAACTTCTTCTTCCATGCCCGCGCCTTCGCCGGGTCCGCCACCAGCTCCGGAACCGGACATTGCGGCGTTCCGGTATAGCCGCCGGCGCCGATCTCGACCGCCTCAATGCCCAGGCTGGAAAACTTGTCCAGCATCTGGTCCAGGGAGAGGCTGCGGAAGGGAGGGTTAAAGACGCCGATGGGCAATCTCGTTTTGGAAGTGGCCGGCTTGCCGGTCGAGGGCGGCTGCGCAGACGCGGGTACGGAGAGCGGACCGGAGATTACCGCTGCCGCCGTAGTTCCTAGAAATTGCCTACGATTCATGAAACGCTCCAAACATCATGGATGGCGACTGGGCGCTTCGTTCATCTTAGAACCACAGCGGGCGGGATCCGCGGATTCTCACATCTCTCAACAAAAAACGTTGTGAGTTTTGGGGCCACCCGGCGAACCGCGGCGTGAGCGTCTACCGAACAAATCTGAGAAGGCGAAGGGGTGAACCGCAGGTCCCTCCACTNNCCGGTCGGGATGACAATTCTTTTGCGAAACACTGTTCTGTTCCCGATCAAAATTGCCGGCGCCACCAAGCCCGACAGGAAAACCGGGGTAGCGTAGTGGACCTGCGGTTTCAGCGATCGATGCAATTTCGCGCAGCCCTAAACAGATCCGGGGTTCGGCTTATTCGCGAGTATCTCTTCACGTACATTCTTCAGCACAGCCAGCGACCGCTGCACGCCGACTTCCCCGCTCAGCAGTGGATCTTCGTTCTCGATGCTCAGCATTCCGTCGTAGCCGGCCTCCATGTAGGCGGCGATGATATCTTTCCATACGCTCGCGCCATGACCGTAGCCAACGGCGCGAAAGAATTCCGATCCTTTAAGGTCGTTCGCGGATGCGGCGAAGTTCAAGACGCCATAGCGGGCCACGTTCTGAGGAAAGAATGCCGTGTCCTTCATGTGCGCGTGATAGATCGCTCCCTGCTTGCCGAGAAACCGGATGACCTCAACCGCGTCGCATTGCTGCCAGAAGAGGTGGCTTAAATCGCAGTTGGCTCCGATCTCTTCGCCCACCGCCTCGCGCAGGCGGAGCAGTGTCCGTGGGTTGTAAACGACGAAGTTCGGATGCATCTCCAGCGCGATGCGGCGAACACCCTGTTGGCGCGCGAACGTTACTGTCTCCTGCCAGTAGGGGATGACGCGCTCTTTCCACTGCCAGGCGAGCGCGGCGCCGTGCTCGGGCGGCCAATCATAGACCACCCAGTTCGGGATGGTTTCGGTCGGCGAGCCCCCGGGACAGCCAGAGAACCCTACCACGGTAGGAATCTCCAACATGCCGGCGAGCTGGAGGGTCTGGCGGAACTGCTCCGCAGACTCCCGGGCCCTGGCCGGGTCCGGATAGAGTGCATTGGTGTGGCAGCTCAGGGCCATGACGGGAATGCCGCGGTCGTCGAACTTCTTCTTCCATGCGCGCGCCTTCGCCGGGTCCGCTACCAGCTCCGGGCGAGGACACTGGGGCGAGCCGGCAGTACCGGTCGCGCCAATCTCGACCGCCTCAATGCCCATGCTGGAAAACTTGTCCAGCATCTGGTCCAGGGAGAGATCGTGGAATGGAGGATTAAAGACACCGATGGGCAAGCTCTTTCTGGAAGTGGCCGGCTTGTCGTTCGAGGGAGACTGAGCGGACGCGGATGCGGACAGCGGAGCAGATACCAGCGCAGCCGCCGTGGCGCCTAAAAACTGCCTACGATTCATGAAACGCTCCAAAGCCTGGTGGGATGGCGACTCTTCTCCGGGCCCCGGGGATAGAATAGGGAGCTCGGCGAGCAGTCGGAGTATGATGGCACGCCAACGAGACGATTTGCTAATTCGTTTTGCCCGAATTCCTCCGGTCTCGAATCCGCACGGAGCTTCTTGTCGAACGGTGCAGCAAATGAGCGGGTGCCCCATCCCCCCGGATTTCCTGTAAGGCTTGGTGGGGTCAACGATTGCATCTCGTACGCATCAAGGCAGGCAAATCAAGCTTCCTTGAAGTCCAAGGTTGTTTAACCTGACGTTCATGTAGCTGACGAAAACTGTTGGAGAAGCAGTTTGCCCGGGCGCCACCGCATATGAGGCTCACCCGAATACGGAGAGCACCTCATATGAGAAAGTCTCTATGGATCTCAGTTCTCGCTTTATGTGTAGCATCCTGCTGCCATGCTTGGAGCGCCTCAATCCCGGCCAAGAGCCCGTGTCCACGTCCGCAGGCGGGCAGCACGGTCGAGGAACCCGAAGATCTGCGCAGTCAGAATGGTGTTCTTGAAGCTGAACTGACCGCGAGTGACGCGGCGCAAGCGAACGGCTCCACGCGCTATTGTTATACCGATGCTGCCAACCGCGAATCTCCCAATTTGCGTGTGAGTCCCGGAGATCTTGTCATTCTTCATTTGACAAACGCGCTGACAGATTTCAGCCGCGGAAGCACAGGGGCCACGCGCGCACACGCGCATACTCATTTTCCAGGTAATCCCTGCACGAGCGGAATCATGAGCCCGGTGTCGTCTAACCTCCACTTTCACGGCCTTACGATACCTCCAGTCTGCCATCAGGATGACGTCATGAAGACGTCTGTGCAGCCGGGTGATGCGCCATTTGAATATCGGTTCCGTGTTCCTAAGAACGAGCCGCCGGGTCTTTACTGGTACCACCCTCATATCCACGGGTTCAGCAAGCAACAGCTCCTCGGGGGCGCATCTGGTGCGCTGATCGTAGAAGGAATCGAGCGCGCAAACAAGTCGGTAGCCGGCCTGCCGGAGCGTGTGTTCATCATCCGCGACCAGGACCTCATGAATCCGAATGCGCTACCGGCTAAATCTGAACCGGTGGTGCCGAAATTTTTGCTGGACCGCGATGGAGACGCGGCCAACAACGGCACGGGCTTCGGCAAACCGGCGAAAGACCTGTCAATCAATTACGTGCCGGTTCCTTACCCGGACTACCCGCCCGCAGTGATCGAGATGATGCCGGGTGAACAGCAGTTATGGCGAGTGCTCAACGCTTCGGCCATCACTTACCTTAACCTCGCGGTTCTGTTTCACCGTTCGCCGCAACCCCTGGGATTGGTGGCCATGGACGGCGTACCTATGAATCAACATGCCGTGCAGGGAGAGTCAGTTGACTCGCAGACGCATATCGGCCTGCCACCGGGCGCTCGCGCGGAATTCATTGTGAAAGGCCCGGCTGAAGGCGAGACTGGCTTGCTGGTCACGAGGACTGTGGATACCGGGCCCGGCGGGGAAAACGACCCGAACCGGATGCTGGCGAAGATTGTCGCTTCAGCAAATGCACCTGAATCCCGGTCGAGGCTACAGAGTTCGCCGGAGCCTCTTCCTCCAGCGAGCGAGACATGGCTCGGAGATGTGTCTCCGGTGCGTGTACGGCGCTTGTATTTTTCAGAGAAACTGGCGGATCCCAATGATCCTACGAGCGCAGTGGAGTTTTACCTTACCGTAGACGCACAGGAACCCAAGATGTTCGACATGAGTTCGGACATTCCGAACATAGTCGCACAGCAGGGAACCGTCGAGGATTGGATAATTGAAAATCGTTCGAAGGAGCTGCACGCCTTCCACATCCATCAGCTGCACTTCCTGCTGCTGGACTATTCGGGAAGACAAGTGAATGAGGACTTTCTTCGCGACACCGTAAACGTGCCGTACTATGACGGCCGCTCGCTTGTTTATCCCAGCATTCGCTTGCGCATGGATTTCCGCGACCCGAACATCGTGGGCACGTTTGTCTATCACTGTCATCTTCTGGAACACGAGGACAAAGGGATGATGGGATCGATACGAGTGAATCCGGCGACACCTATGTCAGAACACAATGCGAGAACGCCGTGCAGCGCGGGTGACACTCCAGTCACATGCAAAAACTTCCCTTTGCGCGGGAACAGCTTTCGATAATTTTCCTGCGAGTGGCGTTAACTTCAAATCGTCACGCAACCCTGAATTCACCATGTCTTCACTGGATAAAAACGCGCCATTAATTTAATGGGCCTTATTCTCGGACGGGTTGAGGCTAAGCGTTTCGACTCAGGAGGAAGTATGACTGCAAAGCACGCCGCACTCACAGCCATGCGCGCTGTACGTACGGGACTTGTATCCACCGCGATCTTTCAGCTCGCAATTGGCAGCGCTTTCGCTGCCGGCCAGACGCAAAGCTCATCACGAGACAGCGATACCAGCACGCCGATCAAACATGTCATTGTCATCATGGGCGAGAATCGCAGCTTCGATCACGTTTTCGCCACCTATGTACCGAAGAAGGGCGAGAAGGTCTGGAATCTTCTTTCTGAGGGAATTGTGAAGGCCGATGGAACGCCGGGCCCGAACTTTCCGATTGCGGAACAGAAAGCGGCCACCGATCAGGTGCCCGACGCCTTTTTGCTAAGCCCAACCACGAATTCGTTTGCCGGATCCGTGCTTCCTGCCCCGATCAATGGCGGACCCACAGACTCTTATGTGACGGATGACAACCTCAGCCTGGCGGTGCAGTCCGAGAACGGCCTCCCGGCAGACTATTATGGCTACCTCGTGACCGGCGGTACGGGTCTGTCGGGTAAGGTTCCCGATACGCGTATCAAAAACGTGAATGCGCTCCCTACCGGTCCGTTTCAGCTGACGAATGGAGACACTTTCACTTATAACTCGTACGCGGCCAGCCCGGTGCACCGTTTCTACCAGATGTGGCAGCAGCTGGATTGCAGCATTGATCACGCGACGGCCAGCAATCCTTCCGGCTGCGGCGCACAACTGTTTCCATGGGTGGAAGTAACCGTGGGCGCCGGCACAAACGGCCTTAAGCAACCGGCAACCTTCAGCACCGAGTATGCGCCCAACGCCACCATCACTGGCGAAGGTTCTACCTCCATGGGCTTCTATAACGTCCAGAACGGTGACGCTCCTTACTTCAAGTATCTGGCGGATACCTATGCGATGAGTGACAACTTCCACCAGGCCGTGAACGGCGGGACCGGCGCNNAAGGGCACAGCCAACGCCGGTGTTGTCGACGAGGTTGAGAACCCCAACCCGGCTGCCGATACCAACAACTGGTACTCGGAAGACGGTTATGGCGGCGGTTCCTTTGGTGCAGCGTCGTATGGGGGCGGTTCTTATACCAACTGCGCGGACACAACGCAGCCGGGTGTCGCTCCTATCGTGAATTACCTGCATTCGCTACCAAAGCCCATCTCTCCGCGGTGCGAAGCAGGCCGCTACTATCTTCTGAACAACTACAACCCGGGCTACTTCGGAAATGGCAAGAATGCATATACCGACACAAACGCCGCCAATACCGTGTTTACGATTCCGCCGTCTTCTGTCCGGAGCATTGGCGACGAGCTGATCTCTAAAGACGTTTCATGGAAATACTATGGCGACCAATGGAACAACTATGTGCCGGACCCCTATCAACTCAACTACAACGCCATCGGCAAGGACACCGACGAGTACTGCACCATTTGCAACCCGTTCCAGTACGACACCTCCATCATGGCCGATGCCGCTGTCCGCACTGCCCATATTCAGGACACTGCGAATCTTTACAGCGACATCAAGGATGGAAAACTGCCGGCAGTCTCCATCGTCAAGCCCAGTGGACTGGTAGATGGTCACCCATCTTCTTCCAAGCTGGATCTGTTCGAAGGCTTCACCAAGAAAATCATCGATGAAGTGAAAGCTAATCCGAAGCTCTGGAAGGACACCGCTATCTTTATCACATTGGATGAGGGCGGCGGTTACTACGATTCCGGATACGTACAGCTGCTGGACTACTTCGGCGACGGCACGCGTATCCCATTCATCGTTGTATCTCCTTATACAACGGCGGGTCACATCTCCCACGACTATGCCGACCACGTCTCTATCCTCAAGTTCATCGAGGCAAACTGGAAGCTGGGGACGGTCACCAGCCGCAGCCGCGATAACTTCCCGAATCCTATTGCCACGGCAGAAAACCCCTATGTGCCGACCAATAGCCCGGCCATCGACGACCTCTTGAGCCTGTTCAACTTCAAGTAAGCATGCTTGGTTAAATATTTGTCACAAAGTTGCCGGAGTTGGCTTGCCAATTCCGGCACTTTTTTTTGTATGACGATGAAGAGTGGCGCCGAGGCTGATTAGTTACTCTGAATCGAGTACAAGCAGTCCCGCCGACTTAGACATGCTCCCTATCAGCGGTCAGTTGACTCAAAAATGCCTTCGCATCCAGTGCCCGAAGAGTTCGCCGTTTAGCCAGGTCCTTGCCTGCAGAAAAGTCGCGATGATTCGTAACAAATCGATGTCGAATCAATCGAAGGGTATGCAACGGGAGGAGTACTAAGAGCCAGTTCCCTTTTCCTTGAGCGTCAGCGTGATGTTACGGGTGTCCCCACCGGCATGTTCGATCAGGATTTCGCCATCGCTACGCTTTGCCACGCTGGGAAACTTTTCGCCCCATTCCACCAGCAGAATCGCTTGTTGCGTGGCTAGTTCCTCCAGGCCGATGGTTTCCAGCTGGCGCTCGTCTTCAATGCGGTAGAGATCGATATGGTAGAGCTTGACGTCGCGCTCCTTGCCATCGATCGTGATCCTGCTATCGACCGGGGTCCTGCCGTCGTATTCGTGCACCAAGGTAAAGGTGGGGCTCGTCACTTCATCCGGATCGGCGGCGTCAAGCGCCTGCGCAATTCCCTTCACCAGCGTGGTCTTACCCGCGCCCAGGTCTCCGCGAAGAAAGAGCAACATGGGCGGTGAGAGCTGCTGGGCAATTTCTCCGCCGATCGCGATGGTTTCCCTGCTGCTGTTGCTGACGAAGCGTTGAACGCTCATTCCCTCTCCCTTAACATGCCTGGCATTCCCTGCAACCAAACATATCCTCCCTGGTCCTCGGATCGGAAGCGGAATGCCTCATAGAGATGCGACACGGTATCCATGGCCAGCAGAGTATGTTGGTCTTGCCAACGTACCGCAAAATCAGCTGCCAGTCCGTGAAGATATATCGCAGCTTCCACCGCTTCGGCAGGCTGCTCGGGATATTGGCCGAGCATGGCGGCGACGATTCCAGTCAGGATGTCCCCGCTACCCCCCTTGGCCATTCCCGGGTTGCCGGTGGTGTTGATGGCCATGCGGCCGTCCGGATGAGCGATGAGGGTGCGCCAGCCTTTTAGCACCAGGGTGACACCGTGGGTGGTGGCGAAATGCCGGGCAAGGCCCTCCCGGTCCGCCTCTACCTCCTTGATGCTCATCCCGGCCAGCCGGGCCATTTCGCCCGGATGGGGGGTAAGGACGAGGAGGCGCCCGCGGCCATTCAACTTGCCGGAATGCGCGGCCAGAGCGTTGAGTGCGTCCGCGTCGATGACCATGGGCACGCTTGCCCGTTCGAGCAGCCCCAAGAAAAAGTCGACCGCCTCGGCTTCCTGACCCAGCCCTGGTCCGACGGCGAGGACCGATTTCTTTTCCAGAATCGGGTCGAGCAGGGCGGCTTCAAGGTTGCGGCTGGA
>PLZN01000455.1 GCA_003152195.1 Acidobacteriaceae bacterium | reverse complement strand
AATCCGGGGGAGCGCAGTGGAGGGAACCTGCGGTTTCTTTCTCCCGCGTACGCGCCAGACTTATGACACTACGGTAGTTACGGATAGAAAATAACCCGATTCGTCCTACTGTGGCGGGTTGCTGGCAGGCGCAGTAGGGCTCACAGGGCTGGCCGGGGAGCCGCCGAATCCATTGCCCGATCCCGAGCCGGACCCGAAACCCGAGCCGGAACTCGATCCGAAACCCGAGCCGGTACTAGATCCAAAACCCGACCCGGTGCTCGAACCAAAACCAGAGCCGGTACTGGATCCAAAACCAGTACCGGTGGTACCGTTCGTGCCCGCTGTGGTCGGGGCGCCGGTTTGGGTGATGCCGCCCGCGGCCCCTCCAATGACTTGGCTGTTGTCAAAGACGAACTCCCATTCGTTGTAGTGTTTTTGCTTCCTGTAGATCTTGATCGACAGTTTTTTGCTGAGCAGACCAACTCCCACGATCGGTGCCCCACCAAAACTTGCGCCGGGGGAGCCGAAGGCGCTGCTGCTCCCGGTCGTGGTCGTTCCGCCAATGGCAGTCGTGGCCGTTCCGCCAACGCCAGTTGCGGCCGTTCCGCCAATGCCAGTTGCGGTCGTTCCGCCAATGCCAGTTGCGGCCGTTCCGCCAATGCCGGTAGACGAACCGATCCCACCGCCGGTGCTGGGATCGGTGCCGCCAGCGGGCGAAGTGGATGATCCGCTATTGCCGAACGTCGACCCGGAACTTCCGCCGATGGACGACCCTTGCGAAGAGCCCAGGGAGAAGCCGTTGTTTCCGGTGGAAGACCCTTGAGAGCCAAAGGACGAGCCGCTGCCTCCGATCGAAGACCCTGAAGACCCAAAGGACGAGCCGCTGCCGCCAATCGAAGACCCTGAAGAACCGAAAGGCGACGACGACCCTGTGGAGCCGGCAACGCCATTGCTGTTGGTCATTCCGGGCGTGAGGCCCGGCTGCTGCAGTGTTTGGCCGAACAATCCCATGGCAGGCACCTTTTGCTCGCCATTGTGGATGATGCGCCAATCGTCTTTCCCGGTCATGGGATCGANNAAGTTTCGATTTCCTTATCGCGGCGCAGGTCTTCCGCCATTTTGGGCGCCGCTAGGGACAGCACCAAAAGAATCAGCAGGATCATGAACAGAACGCCGAGCAGGAGAAAGCCGTCTTCCTGCTGGAGCCCGGGTTGCAGAGATTTGGGTTTCATGGCCATCGCTCACTCATTGCCGGAGTGGCAGGGTTTGTGTGTTGTGGTAAGGAATGTCTTCGACCTGGACAGAGACCGGACCGATTTTTACCACGCGATATCGCCGGTCGACAATGTCGCCTTCCGAAGCGATGAAGATGTCTGCTCCGTGCAGCAGGAAGACCTGCTTTTGGCCTGTCTTCTCCGCCGCGTAGCCATAGAAGCCGAGGTTGATGGGCGGGGGCGGAGGAGGCGGAGGAGGTCCGGTGTCGACGTGTGCCTGGCGGATGGGAGCGATAGGCTTAGGGATGGCCGCTGGAGCGGAAAACGGGGAGAAGATGTTGCGGCCATTGCCCGTGTAGGCGAGCGACTCGGCCTGGCGCATGATCTCCGGGTGCAGGGTAGGGTCGAGCGCGGCCAAGCCCCCGACCTTCGAAGCCTGGCGTGCATAAGGCAGCCCGGCGGAACTCGGATGTGCCGCTTCGCCGGCTGTAGGTGATGCCGCGGGGCTGGGCGCGGTGACGGCCGTGGGCGGTGTCTCAGGCGCGGAGGGGGAGGGGCCGAAGGTCTGCCACAGGAAGCGCACCAGCAGGATCAGCATGACCACGCCGAGGCCAGTCGCCAGGTACAACTTCTTCTTATCTTCGGCGCCGACTTTAAGGGCCATTAGCGGGCTTCCTCCTCTCCGGGCGCGGCGGCCCCTTCTGTCTGATTGGGAGGTGAGAGACGATCCAGGTCCGCGGCATGCAAATAGGTGGTGAGGATCAGGCGCAGATTAACCAGGCCGCCCTGTGAACCGGTAAGCGTCAGCCCGTTGATGATAAAGAAGGTCTTGCTCCGTTCCAGACCATTGATGTAGTGCATGAGCGGTGCGTATTCTCCGCTGAGGCTGGTATCGATCCGCACTTCGGCGAGGCCCGGAAGGCTGGGCGTCTGGACGTAAGAAGTGCGCGTACGGCGAACCGAGTTCTTGGTTGCCAGTTCATCCAGCGAAGCGGAGATGGTGGAATAAGCGCCGGGAAAGCGGGTGGAGTAGAATTCGTCCGCCTGCGAGCGGGACCGGTCGACCTTCTGCGGCAGTCCGCGCAGCGGGCGGGTTTCGATCTCCAGCGCGCGCTCGGCGATCTGCGCCCGCAGCAGTTGGTCGGGACCGGCGGCGTGCAACGTGCTCCAGTTGAGAAACAGCCGCACGCCCAACACCAGGTTGAGAATCAGCAGCAGCGCGACGCCCGCGATGTGCACGTTGAGCATGCTGAACGGGTTGGTGCGAGCGAGCTTCATTGTGCCGCCGCCTTGCGGGCAGCGCGCGCCGTGCCGGAGCGCTTGGCGCCGGGTTTGCCGTTGTCGTGATGCGCGGCGGCCGCCGGCTTTTCCGACGCCATGGGCAGCGGGTTGTACTCGGCCAGCAAATCAAAGTTGACGCCCGGCGGCGCGCTCACTTGCTCGATGGCTTTACCATTCTGGTTGCTCTCCGCCGTCTCGTCGGCCAGGCGCGGGTAGAGGAAACGGTGCGAATGTTCCAGATTGCGGATCAGGTCGACCGCCCGATCATGCTGGCCGCTGACACGAAGACGG
>PLZN01000302.1 GCA_003152195.1 Acidobacteriaceae bacterium | reverse complement strand
TGACGCTGGCCGACGTTCCGCTGCGGGCCTTTCTCCAGCAGGCGCTGGTGCCCTACGAGAGCGACGAAGTCAGCCGGCTGGTTATCGACACCCACAATCCAGACGCCTTTCTTCCGGTGGCGGCGCTCACGGTAGGAGATTTTCGCAATTGGCTGCTCTCCGATTGCACGACGGGTGACGTGCTGGCGGCGGTGAGCCCGGGTTTGACTCCAGAAATGGCCGCGGCGGTCAGCAAGTTGATGCGGGTTCAGGATCTGATCCTGGTGGCGCGCAAGATACGCGTGGTGACACGATTCAGGACCACGGTCGGGCTGGAGGGGAGGCTCTCGACGCGGCTGCAGCCGAACCATCCCGTGGACGACCCGGCAGGCATCGCGGCGTCAATCCTTGATGGACTGTTGCTTGGGTCAGGGGATGCCGTGATCGGGATCAATCCCGCCTCGGATCACGTGGGCGGCGTGACGACGCTGCTGAAGTTGATCGACCATGTGCGGCAAAAATATGGAATCCCAGTGCAGAGCTGCGTGCTGGCGCATGTCTCCACGCTCATGGCGGCACTCGAACAGGGGGCGCCGGTCGACCTGGTCTTTCAATCGATTGCCGGCACGGAAGCCGCCAACCGTTCGTTCGGGGTGAATCTGGCGTTGCTGGATGAAGCGTATGCGGCGGCGCGGGAACTCAGGCGCGGAGACGTCTTCGGGCCGGGGAATCCTGGCGGCAAGACCACGCTTGGCGATAACGTGATGTACTTCGAAACGGGACAGGGGAGCGCGCTTTCCGCCGATGCCCATCACGGGGTTGACCAGCAAACCTGTGAGGCACGGGCCTACGCGGTTGCCCGGCGCTATCGGCCGATGCTGGTCAATACCGTGGTGGGTTTTATCGGGCCGGAGTACCTGTACGACGGAAAGCAAATTATTCGTGCCGGGCTGGAGGACCATTTTTGCGGCAAGCTGCTGGGACTGCCGATGGGGTGTGACGTCTGCTATACCAACCACGCCGAAGCCGACCAGGACGACATGGATGTGCTGCTGACGCTGCTCGGCGCCGCGGGGGTGAACTACATCATGGGGGTGCCCGGGGCCGACGATGTAATGCTCCATTATCAAAGCACATCCTTTCACGATGCACTTTACCTGCGGCGGGCCTTGGGATTACGGCCGGCGCCGGAGTTCGAAGCCTGGCTGCAGAGTGACGCGCGATTGCGGCTGAGTGTGCCCGCCTTTCTCGAATAAGATGACCGATCGAAAAGCGAAGAAGAGCCAACCGGTGCTGGATCTGACCTCTGTGGAGATGTCTTCCGCAGCGCGCGAGGCCCTGCGCAGTTACACTCCGGCGCGGATCGCCCTGCAAAGAACGGGCGTGAGCCTGGCGACGCGTCCTCTGCTCGACTTTCAGCTGGCGCATGCGCGGGCGCGCGATGCGGTGCATGCGGCCGTCGATGTGCGCATGCTGTGCGACGAGCTCCGCCGATGTGGATTGGCTGCGTTGGCGCTGGAGAGCCAGGCGAAGGACCGGTTGACCTACCTGCGGCGGCCGGATCTCGGCCGGGTGTTGAACGCCGATTCGACCGCGCTGCTTATCCCGGGAGAATACGACGCTGTCTTCGTGGTGGCGGATGGGCTCTCCGCGCTGGCGGTGGAGCGGCACGCAGTGCAATTGCTGCGAGCGGTCCTGCCTTTGATCGCAGATTGGCGGCTGGCGCCGGTGTGTGTGGTGGAGCAGGGCCGCGTTGCCATCGGGGACGCGATCGGCGAGGCGCTAGGCGCGCGTTTGGCCGTGGTGCTGATTGGGGAGCGGCCGGGATTAAGCTCGCCCGATTCTCTCGGCGTCTACATTACGTGGGAGCCGCGGCGGGGAAGGAAAGACGCCGAGCGCAATTGCATTTCCAACATACGGGAAGAGGGATTGGGCTATGCGCCGGCGGCGGCCAGATTGCACCATTACATGAAGGAATCGTCGCGGCTCCAACTGACCGGACTGGGACTCAAGGATCCCGCCGGGGACATCACGGGAATGCTGTAGAGTGCCGCAAATTTGTCATCCCGANNTTTTTGTTCATTAGGACCGGAGCGCAGCGTAGTGGAGGAATGTGCGTTTTCAGCGATCCATTTGGGGCTGCCCGTGCATTTTTACAGGAGCGGACGTTGCTGAAACCGCAGGTCTCTCCACTCCGCTGCGCTCCGGTCGAGATGACAATTCTATTTAGAGAAACGAAAACGCGAACCCGACGGACAAATTTTTTGCAAGAATCAATATTTTTGCGATGAATCGACGACTCGGATGAATCGATGACTCTGGTGATAGGGCACTCACACAGTTAACGTGTGGCAGCAACGATCAGTTATGTGCCGTTGTTCTTTGGGAATCGAGACCTCGTTACCGAAGATAGGTTCGGAAGAAGGTTAGCGTGCGCTGGTTAGCGGAATCCAAGGCGCTGCTGCTGAATCCGTGGCCCTCGCCGGGGTAAAAGCCAGCTTCACAAGTGAAGTCTTTGAGCTCGCAGAGCCGGACAAGTTGGCGGGCGTTGACGACCGGGACCTGCTTGTCCTGCTCGCCATGAAGGATCAGTAAAGGGGGCAGGCCCTGAACCTGCCCGAAAAATTCGTTGGGGAGAAATCCGTACCATTCGGCAATGGCTTCGACACCCAGCCTGTGCCCACCGGCGACGAGGGCTACAGAGGCTCCCACAGCCTGCCCGAGGAGAGCAATTTTTGTATTCTGCGGAATGGGATGAGCGCGCAGATCAGCGACGATATCTTCCACCACCTGGGCCCAGCGCCGATAGTCCGCGGCGGAGGGTTCGATGGTACGAGTGGCGCTCAGATAGTCGGGCAGTAAAACGCGAAAACCCTGCTCGGCAAAGAACCGCGCTTCCAGGCGGCCGAGGAAGAGATCCGTAGGGCTCGAGCCGCGCAGGAAAATCACCGTCGCCGTGGGGTCGCCGGTCTGGTAAACCGCGCAGGAGATGGCTTTGCCATGGCTCATGAAGGTTTCCCATTCGACGAAGGGCGTCTGAGCATGCAAGACGGCGCTGGCCCCAGCCATCCACAACAAAGCGAGCCCGGCCCAGCGGAGAGGAAGCATCTCAGAGGACCTTCAGGACGACCAGGGTGAGGTCGTCATTCTGTGCCGCGCCTGCGGTGAAATGGTCCGCGCTCTCGATCACCGCGGTGACGATCTCTTGCGCGGAACGATGCGTGGCCATCCTGGCCGACGCGAGCAGTTGTTCTTCTCCCCATTCCTCGTAATCGGCGGTCATGGCTTCACTGATCCCGTCGGTGAAGGCGATGAGCACGTCGTAGGTCTGCAACTGGAGCCGGCCCTGCTCATAGTGCACTTCGGTGAAGATGCCAATTACCGGGCCGCCGGTGTCGAGGCGCTGGACAAGGCAGGGAGTCTCCGGGGTGCAAAAGCCATCCTTGTCAGGAGCCGCGGGACGCAAGAGCGCGGGTGCGTTGTGCCCGGCATTGACGTAGTCAAGCGTGCGCGTAGCCGGATCGTATTCGCCAAAGAAAAAGGTGACGAAGCGATTGCTGGTGGAGGAATCGTAGATGATGCGATTGAGGCCCTCGATGATGCGGGCCAGATTGAGAGTGCCGCTGAATGCTAGCCCATGCAGGGCGGCACGAATCGACGCCATCAATAGCGCGGCGGAAATGCCCTTGCCGGAGACATCGCCGATAGCAATACCGAGGCGCCCGTTTTCAAGGGCGATAAAGTCGTAGTAGTCCCCGCCAACCTCCTGCGCGGTACGGCTGAAGCCCGCGAAATCAAGCCCTTTCACCACCGGGTAGCTCTGCGGCAGGAGGCGCTCCTGCACCTGCCGGGCGATTTCGATCTCGCGGTCGATGCGCCGTCGTTCCGCGGCTTCCTCCGCGAGGTGGTGAACGAGCGCGCTGTTTTCGATGGCGAGCCCGGTCTGCAGGGCGACGGACGAAAGCAATTGCCGGTCGGAGCGGGAATATGGTTCTTCGCTCAGCTTGGGTCCGAGAGCCATCACCCCGATCAGCTGGGAGCGGCCAGGCAAAGGCAGCAGCAGCTCCGCCTCGAGTTGGTTGAGCGCTGATAGCTCGGCCGGGCCAGCCAGTTGCAGCCAAGGGTCGGGATGCCCACGGTAAACCTGTTTGGGACCGCGGCTAAGTCCCAGGGCGCGAATGGTGGAGGAGTTTTCCGCTAGGGAAACGTCGACTGTGTGCGGAATTCCGTGCGCATACTGCAGGCGAAAGAGATGTCCCCGGCGCAGCAGGACTGCGATCCGCTCCACGTGCAGGGTCTGGCTGATGCGCTCCATGATGGTCTGCAGCAAGGGCTCGGTTTCCGTAAAGCTGCGGGCCTGTTCGGAAAGCTCCATCAGGACCTGATCGACGGAGTAGGCTTCGCGGAAAAAGCGCCGGTCAAGCCACAGGGAAAGAGGCCGCGCGATGCGCAGGCGCAGAAACAGGACGATGACGACGAATACGGCCGGCGCGATGAGGTGAGCCAGCCGGCCGGAGGTATGGGCGAAGCGGAAGATCCGGAAGCCCAGGAAGGCGAAGACGATAGCTTGCAGCACCCACAGCGTGCCGCGGGCGAAGGCATAACGGGTGCCCTGGCGCAGGATGATGCGCAGATCGAGCGCGCGCTGCACGATGACGGTGTAGGCGAGAGAAAGCGGAAAGAGCGTGAATAGGAAACCGATGGTGAGCAGGGCCCAGGAGGGCACCACTTCCATGACCGTGTTTTCGGAGAAGGTAGAGATTGCCAGAAGCGCGAGCACCGGGCTCAGGCCTAGCAAGGAACCGGCGGCCACCACACCCAAGCGGCGCCGGGCATCGGGTTCCGGGACGGTGAAGAGCTTGCGTATGATCGCACCGATGAAGATGCAAACGGAAAGCGCTGCGAAGACATTTTCCGCGAGTTCCAGAGAATCGGCCCAGCGGAGATACGGTTGGATGACGTCGATGTGATACAGCAGGCCGTACTCGAGGACGAAGGTGCAGGGTATGATCGGGATCTGGGGAATGATGATGAGCCACTTGATCCACGGGTAGCGCGCGTCCAGGCGGGAGCGGACGGGAAAATAGATGCTGAACAGGATGAGAGAGATAAACATCCATCGCTGGGCGAAGATCTGCCAGAGGACGGTGAAGGGCGTGAGGAAGCCAGGAAAGTATCCCGTTCGTCCGATGAAGGCCGGGGCCACGCTCATGATGCCGAGCAGGAACCAGGCATTCCAGTCGAGCGGCCGGGCCAGCACCACCCAGAACCCGAGAAGAAGGCAGAAGGCGGGAAAGAGAAGAACCAGCACCACGTTGATGAGCCAGCCGGAGAGCGTTGGAGGAGCCTTTCGCCGCGGGCTCAGCTCGACCTGCGCTGTATGGACCTCCCCCGCCTGGTTGCGGTAGAGGATGGCAAGGACCTGTCCCGGGTGTGCGTGAAACGTCTGGGCAATCACCCCGGCCATGCCTGTGAACCGGACGCCATCGACCGAAAGAACCTGGTCATCGGGGTGCATGCCGGCCCGCCGTGACTCGGGGAGCGGTTGCACCAGAAAACGCGCGCTGTGGGCGTACTGGAAAGGCAGCCGTACGCGGGTGGCGTTCAGGAAGCTGTCAAAGATGGCGGCGGTGCTCGCCACATAAAAGAGCATGGAACCTGCAACTACCAAGGCCAGCAATAGATACGGGAGTTTGGCGAGGTTTGTTCGCATGGCCCAATAGGCGGCATGGTAGCAGACTGATCGCAAGGTAGGTACGTCACCAGCAGCATTACAAAAGCAATGGCGGGCTTCGCCCCGTCTTTTTCGTCCCACGTACCCCGGATTTCCTGTCGAGGTTGGTGGCGTTGTTGAACTGCATGCGGCTTTCCTTGAAGAAAGCCGCACACGCGGTCCTGTCTGATGCTGTGTAACAGG
>PLZN01000336.1 GCA_003152195.1 Acidobacteriaceae bacterium | reverse complement strand
GCGATGATGGCCTGGTATTCGCGGGCCAGATCTTCATTGAGCAGGTCGATCAATTTTTCGCGCGTGATTTTCGTAGTGTTTTCGTGAGTGGAGCTTGTCGGGGGCATCATTTCTCCTGTTTTGGCTCTGGTCTTCGCACAGATATTCGAGACGAGTCGCTGTCTGTTTTGGTGCAGGATAGGGGCCAGGGGTTGCAGGGCCTCCCCTACCAGAGGTAAGGAACCAGGGCCTTCACTTCCCGCCGATAGTGCGTGTACTGCTCGCCAAACTGCTGCAGCATAAAAGCTTCTTCTGTCACCGACTTGAGCTTCCAGGCGATCGCCGCCAGCATCAGCCCGAGAAAGCAGCGTAACTCGCCTACGGCGATTGCGGTGCCCAGCAACGCCAGCAGCAACCCCGTGTAGATGGGGTGGCGGACGAGGCGGTAGGGGCCGGTGCGCACCAGGGTGTGGTTCTGCTTGAGGGTGACGCTGGAACTCCAGTTGCCGCCCAGAAAAATACGAGCCCAAGTGGCGAACAGCATGCCTGCCAGTAACAGACCGTAGCCAAGCATGGCGACGGAAGGGGCCGCCGGCGTCAGCCGCAGATTCAACACAGGGAAGGGGAGGTCACGTGCAAAGACGAGAAAATAGGCCGCGGCGACCAGGATGATCTGCAACAGGCGCGAGCCGGAAGTCTGCCTCTGGATGGTCCGCTTGCCGAAGAAGGCCGGCAGCAACCACAGCAGCCCGAAGACACCCCAGATCCGGCCCACCGTGTTATCTTGAAAAAACGTCAACGCGTACCTCGACCTACTCTCGCTTATTGTACGGTCCGGAAACTCCGTCGGTTCCCGCTCGAGCACCAGGGCTCTTGCCCAAATCCGCGCTTAAGAGAAGCGTGCGCTTGTCCAGATCGCTCACCGATGCGTGCTGCGTAACAGGGGGTGCCCCACGTTCGCCCCAGCGTACCCGGATTTCCTGCTACGCAGCACCNNAAGGAAAGCCGCATGGAGTTCGACAACGCCACCAACCTTGACAGGAAATCCGGGGTACGTGGGACATAAAGATAGGGCGAAGCCCGACCATTGCTTTTGCTGTGGTCACCCGGAAGAGTGCGAGTGCGCCCTTCAGTGAAAGCAATCCGGTAGCTGAACTCTCAGAAACCCACGATTGCTGCCGCTCAGCCGTCCCACGGTCGAGCGGCATCTAAAAAAGGTTCGCGAAGGATCTCACGCCTGTGGCAACGACTGAGGAAGAGCAGAACGGCCAGCCGGCCGCGCGCGCCGGCGCGGGCATTTCCCACGCATGGCGTGCTTTGAGGCACCGGAACTTCCGGCTGTTTTTCGGGGGACAAAGTGTTTCCCTGATCGGCACCTGGATGACGCGCATCGCCACCAGTTGGCTGGTCTACCGGCTAACCGGCTCGGCTCTGCTGCTGGGCCTGGTGGGCTTCGTAGGACAGATCCCCACATTTTTGCTGGCGCCGTTTGCCGGGGTGTGGGTCGACCGGCTGGACCGCAGGCAGGTGCTGCTGTGGACCCAGGCCTTAGCCGCCGCGCAGTCTCTTTTGCTGGCTGCGTTGACGCTCTCCGCCAGGGTGACGATCACGGACATTCTGATCCTGAGCGGTTTTCAAGGGTTGATCAATGCCTTTGATATGCCCGGGCGGCAGGCCTTCCTGGTTCAGATGGTGGAGGACCGGCAGGATCTGGGCAATGCCATCGCCCTCAACTCGTCGATGGTGAATATGGCGCGGCTTGTGGGGCCCTCGCTGGCAGGTGTGGTGATTGCCGCCTTCGGTGAAGGCTATTGCTTTCTCATCGACGGCTTGAGCTACTTTGCCGTGATTGCTTCGCTGGCCCTGATGCGGGTCGAGCCGCTGTCGGGAACGCGTGCGGTCACTTCCATGATGGTGCAATTGAAGGAAGGGTGGGCGTATGTGTCGGGGTTCGCGCCCGTGCGTACCATCCTGCTACTCTTTGCCGTGGTCAGCCTCATGGGCATGCCGTTTGTTGTGCTGATGCCGATTTTCGCCTCTGCGGTACTGCACGGTGGCCCCCACACCCTGGGGTTGCTGATGGGCGCATCCGGCGTGGGCGCGCTGGTCTCGGCGCTCTCCCTGGCGGTGCGCAAGAGTGTGCTGGGTTTGGGGCGGATGATTCCGATCGCCGCCGTGTCCTTTGGCACGGGGTTAATTCTCTTCGGGCTTTCGCGGGTCATGTGGTTTTCCATGCTGATGATGCTGCTGACCGGCTTCGGCATGATGCAGGGCATGGCGGCGAGCAACACGATTGTGCAGACCGTTGTGCCGGAAGACCGGCGCGGGCGCGTGATGAGCTATTACACCATGGCGTTTGTGGGCATGGCGCCCTTTGGCAGCCTGCTGGCGGGCGGCCTGGCGCATTGGCTGGGTGCTCCGCGGACGGTGATCATCACCGGCAGCGTAGTCATTCTAGGCGGGATATGGTTCGCCACCAGATTGAAGGCCATCCGGGCCGAAATCCGGCCGATCTATCGGGCCATGGGCATTCTGCCGGCTCACCTGGAGCCGGTTATCGAGGATGCCGCGGGCTAGAGCAGGTTAAATCGGAGCTCGCACGCGACTTCAGCCCCATCAGGGGGTCTGAACCCGTAGCTTTGGGCTTGTGGAGTGGGCTCGACCATGCATTCATCTTTACGTTCTACCGCGGGGCGATGTACGCGCGTTCTGGCCAGCTGTCTCATTCTGGCCCTGGTGCAGGATCCGGCAACGCTGCTGGCCGCATCCGGCGTTTCGTGGCACAGCAAGCGGCCAACCAAATCGATGACCGAACAAGAGCGCGCGACGCATGCGCTCAATCGGCTTACCTTTGGTCCGCGGCCAGGCGACAGGGAACGAATACAGGCGATCGGCGTAAAGAAATGGATCGAGATGCAGCTCAACCCGGAGCAGATCGACGACAGCCTGCTCGAGGCGCGGCTGCAGAGCTTTCCCGCGATGCGTTTGAGCCAACAAGATCTGTTTCAGGACTATCCGTCCGCGGCTGTGATTCGTGCCGTGGCTGACGGCAGGGTCCCGCTGCCCAAGGATCGGGTGGAGCGCGCAATCTACCAGAACCAGGTCTTCGCCTATGAAGAGAAGCGGCGGAAGCAGGCGCAAGACGCAGCCCGGCAGCCGGCGGCGGAGCCCATTGGCACTCCGCAAACGACACCGAATGCGCAGGATGCGAATGGGCAAGGCAGCGCGAAGGCCGCGGCCAATGAAAATATAATGGCCGACGCCATGGCGCTCGAGGACGTAGCGAGCTCCCCCTCGATCACCGTTCATGAGCAGAAGCTGTATGCGGATCTGGCCTCGACCCAGATCGTGAACCTGGCGCCCGATCAGCGATTGGACCGGATGGTGAATATGAAGCCGGGCCAGCTTCGCGGCTTCATGAAGGGTCTGACATGGGAAGAAAAGGTGCAGTTGACGGCTGGGATGACGCCGCGGCAAAAAGAAACAGTGGTTGCGCTTTTGAACCCCACGCTGCTGGTGGCCGGCGAGCTGTTGCAAACGCGCCTGCTCACCGGCGTCTACAGCCAACGGCAGCTCCAGGCGGTGATGACGGATTTTTGGCTCAACCACTTCAATGTCTACCTGAAGAAAGGGCCGTACGCGCCGTGGTCCCTGGTGGACTACCAACAGAACGTGATTGGGCCCAACGCGATGGGTAAGTTCGAAGACCTGCTGGTCGCGGCGGCGAAAAGTCCAGCGATGCTCTTCTATCTCGACAACCATTCCAGCATCGGGCCGCATTCGTTGGCCGCTGCGCGAGCCCAGGCCAATCCAGCGGCCAAGAACAAGGACCTGGGGCTCAATGAGAACTATGCCCGTGAGCTGATGGAACTGCATACCCTTGGCGTCGATGCCGGGTATACGCAGAAAGACGTTACGGAAGTGGCCAAGGTCTTTACCGGTTGGACGATCGACGAACCGCGCAAAGGAATGGGATTTACCTTCAACGGCCGGCGGCATGAGCCGGGAGCAAAATATGTGATGGGTCAAACCATTCAGGAAAATGGAGAGCAGGAAGGTCTCGCGCTGCTGCACCGGCTGGCGACGAGCCCAGCGACAGCGCACCATCTGTCCCAGGAGCTGGCAGAGCGATTTGTGAGTGACACGCCACCGCCGGCGCTGGTCGGCCGCTTGGCAAAGACCTACCTGCATTCCGGCGGCGACATACGCCAGGTATTGCGCACCATGTTTACTTCGCCGGAGTTCTGGTCCAGGGAGGCGTATCGCGCAAAGGTAAAGACCCCGGAGGAGTTCGTCCTCTCGGCCGTACGAGCGACCGGAGGCGAAGTGGACCGGCCGGCCGTGGTGTTGAACGCGATGAGCCAATTGGGAATGCCTTTCTTCGGCTGCCAGACGCCGAATGGCTACTCCTGGACGGCTGGGGCGTGGGTGAACTCCGGGGACCTGCTGAGCCGCATCAACATCGCTCTAGCGCTTGCCAGTCATAAGCTAGGCACGGCCACGGACCTGGATGCTCTGATGAAGATCAATGGACCAGATGCCGCGACTGCCGCGCAGAAGGAAACAAAGTTGGAAGCAGTATTTCTGGATGGGCAATTGAATCAGCACGCGCGCGAAACAGTTCTGCAGCAAGCTGACGAAATGGCCGGGCAGGGACCGATCGTGCTGCCCGGAGCCGAACTGTCCAAGCCTGGCGCCAAGCAGCCCGGGGCAATTCCCGTCCGGGCGGCATTCGTCCAGGTCATGGATCTGGCGACGCCGATACCCGCACCTGCGGATAAGCAAGCTTCGTTGGTGGCGGGGCTGCTGCTGGGATCCCCCGACTTTCAGAAGCGTTAGACAAAGGTTAACTTGGTTCAGGGCCTTGATGTTCGTTAGTCCGACAAGATGCCCCATGCGTTCAGCATCTGCGCTAACCTTTGTCATCCCGGCCGGAGCGTACCCGGATTTCCTGCTACGCGGCCGTAGACAGGGCTGCGTGTGCGGCTTTCCGTAAAGAA
>PLZN01000589.1 GCA_003152195.1 Acidobacteriaceae bacterium | reverse complement strand
GCCGAGGAAAGTCCAGTATATGCGATCTTCAAAATGAATCGTGCTCTGGACCATCTCCAGCTCCCGGCAGGCTATACGCTCGCTCGCTACAACTCCGTACAGCCGGACTCGACAGACCACTACTCCATGAAGTGGGACGGCGNNCCATGCTGGGCGCATTCTTTACCGCTACCTCGATGATCGGCTTTATCGCCGGCGCGGGCATCATCGTTCGCAATTCCATCATCCTCGTTGACTTCATCGAGCTTCGCCGCGGGCAGGGCATGCCTCTCGCGGAAGCTGTGATTGACGCCGGCGCCGTGCGGTTCCGGCCCATGCTGCTGACCGCCGCCGCAGTCGTCGTCGGCGCGAGCGTTATCCTCTCCGATCCCATATTTCAGGGACTGGCGCTTTCTCTGATCGCCGGCGAGGTAGCCTCAACCGTGCTTTCGCGGCTCGCCGTCCCTGTACTTTACTATTCGGTCCAAAACCGGATCCCAGTGAACCTGGGCGAACGCCCGGTGCACAATTCACCTGAACAAATTGTCAATCGATAAGGAGATCTCCATGACCGTTGAACGCGCTGTCCGCCTCGTCGCTGGTGTTGTTATCCTCACATCCCTCGCTCTTGCTCGTTATGTATCGCCATACTGGTACATCCTGACGGCGTTCGTGGGCCTCAACCTGCTCCAGTCTGCCTTCACCAACTGGTGCCCAGCTATGACCATCCTCCGGGCACTCGGCCTCAAAGACTCAGAAGCAATCCAGGCTTCGTCCACATAAACCGATGCATGACCGTACTCCACGACGTCGGCCCGTGCAGCTCATCATGAGCACTCTGCAGGATAAAACGTATCGAGCCATGCTTCGACTCGAGGCGGACAAGCCCGATGCCATCTCACTTCTGTGCAGCACTCTCTTGGCGGCATGGCAGGCGGGCAGTTCTGTTGAGAAGCCGGAGCAGTTTGCAGAGTGGTTGAGAAAGGTCACTCCAATCTGCCTGGGTATGCTCTCCACTTCAGCTGGATCTGGCAATGTTCAGAGTCCCGATCCACATCTGATCTCCCGCGGCAAGAAAGAAATGAGGACAAATATGGAAGTGAAAGTAGTTCATGTGGACCAGGTGCGATTTTCCATTCATGCCCGCAGTCACATCATCATTAGCGATCAGCCTGCAGAGGGTGGTGGTCAGGATACCGGGATGACTCCTCCGGAGTTGCTGCTNNCGCGCATGGGAAATTTCCTGATTCACGTCCGCTGTCCGGTACCGCTGACCGAGGACCAGAACCAGGGCATGATTCGCTCCATACACCAATGTCTGGTTCACAACACGTTGGTGACTAATCCTCAGATTGCCATCGAGCTGGCGACAGAGAATCCGGCAATCAACAAGGTATAGAACGATAGCGCGCATGCAACGAGGGAGACGCGGACCCGGGAAATCTGGAGGGCACCCGGCGATCCGGATAGGCGTGCCGCCTCATGCATTTTCTTCGAGGTGATCAAAACGGCGCCACTTATAAATCGCAATGGATACGATCCAGCTCATGGCAAAGAGTCCGATGATGAAGTAGCCGAGCACACCAAAGTTGTTGTTGAGCCTGTTGACCAGATCCCAAATATTTCCCTTTAAGTGGAACTGCGCGGCCAATAGTCCGAGCGCCTCTATCCCTCCAACTGCGAAGGCAACCACGACCGATACGAAGGTGATGGTGATGTTGTAGTAGAGCTTGCGAATGGGCTTCACGAAGGCCCAACCGTAGGCCCCCAGCATCAGAATATTATCTGTCGTGTCGATCAGCGACATGCCGGCGGCGAAGAGGGCAGGGAAGACGAGGATCGACCACAAAGATAAGCCCTTGGAAGCCTCTACAGCGGAGATGCCCAGCACCCCGATCTCGGTAGCGGTATCGAAGCCAAGACCGAACAGGATGCCTAGCGGATACATATGCCAACTGCACCGGATCATCCTGAAAGCCGGGCGGAACAGGCGGGCAAGAAAGCCACGATTGCCCAGCAGCAGGTCGAAATCTTCCTCAACATAGGGCTCTCCGCGTCGAACGCGAACGAATGCGCGGTATATCGACAGCAGAACGATCAAATTTACCATCGCAATTCCGAACAGGAACAGGGTCGACACCAGCGTGCCGATCACCGCCCCGATATGTCTGAATGCATCGATGCGGTGCTGCAGTGCAAACGCTGTGGCGGCAATGGCAAGGGATCCCAGTACGACGATCGTGGAATGCCCGAGCGAGAACATGAATCCCACCGCAACCGGACGTTTCCCCTCCTGCATCAGCTTGCGAGTGACGTTATCGATTGCGGCGATATGGTCCACATCCACTGCGTGGCGAAGTCCAAAACTGTAAGCAAGAAACGCAGTTCCCAGTAGCACCGGAAACCGGTGAAAAGCGAAGAGTGCCCAAAACCATGCCGACAGATTGAACAGCAGCAATATGCCGTACATGCCGATGACCTTGGCTCGGGTATTGCCCGCTTCGTCGTTCAACAACATCCGCAGGAAAGACGCCATCGGGTTCGCTTTAGGCGTTGCACGGATGGAGACGGTAGCACGCATTCCAATAGTGTAATACGCGGATCATCGTGTCAGGCTTGCCGCTCAGGCGTAGCAATTTTGGGGCATGGTTTCCCCGGTTGACCCGTATAGACATAGGCGACATAATGTATATACAAAGGAGAAACACGGTAATGGCCGTCACGATGACCTCCATCCGACTCGATACCCACCTTGCCGACGAGGCAGCCAAGGTACTGGGAGTCAAATCGCGAACAGAAGCTATTCACGTCGCGCTCAGGGAAATCGTTGCACTTAAGCGCTTCAAAGACCTCATGAAGAAGCACGCGGGGAAGCTGCCCTTCGACGCCCACGGTGAGTAGTCTAGTCATTTTTGACGCGTCGATCTTTGTGGATCACCTGCGCAATGGACTCCATCAGGATCGGATGGATTCCCTTACCGGCCTGGTAAGGACTTCATCGGTGGTTCTTGCCGAATTGTGGCGAGGTGCGAGCAAAACTAAGGAACGGGCGTTCTTGCGGACCTTGGAAAAGAACCATCCGATATTGGTGCCTACCCGGCAAAACTGGTTGGCCTCAGGGGAACTTCTCGGCCGCATACGCGAGGATCGAGGCTTCACGTCTGAGAAGCTGCGGGATTTGCATTTTGACGTCTTAATCGCTTTGACAGCACGATCTCATGGCGCGCGGTTGATAACGTCCAATCGCGCGGATTTTGAACTCATCGCGTCTTACAAAACTGCCAGAACTCTCCATCTTGAGATCTGGTAGATTCATTCCATGGCAACCACGCAACGCACGACACTGTACGCAGCCTTCCGCGAATGGCTGGCCCAGTTTGTAGCCAGTTCAGGAGACGAGCGGCGTTTTGGTACATTGATGAAGCGCATGAAGCATATTGACGCTGGACAGCACTTCAGCAGGGACGAGATGAATGAGCGGTAGACTCTTTCCCGCCACAAACGCACGAACTCACGACCCAAATCGCACCACTATTTCGCTTGCATGGAGGTCCGCTCCGCACAGAGGCGCAAGTCGCGGCAGAATTCGTCGATGCGTTCGCGATCTGTATCCCATGAGCACATAAACCGCGCGGCGCCTCCAATGAAGGTGTAGAACTTCCAGCCCCGTTGGTGCATACCCTCGAGAATTTCGTCAGAGGCGCTGACGAACACCGCGTTCGCTTCAGGCGGCCAGACGATCTGGACGCCTGGAATACGCGCGAGCTGATCTCCGAGATAGAATGCGCAGGCATTTGCATGAGCCGCGTTGCGCAGCCAAGCGCCGCTCTCCAGCATGCCCACCCAGGGAGCCGCAAGAAAGCGCATTTTTGAGGAGAGTTGTCCCGCCTGTTTGCACCGGTAGTCGAAGTCTTCAGCCAGTTTCCGGTTGAAGAATAGAATTGCTTCGCCTACCGCCATTCCGTTCTTTGTGCCCCCGAAGCAAAGTACATCGATGCCGCTCCTCCAGGTAAGTTCCGCCGGAGAACAGCCAATGCTGGCGCAGGCATTGGCGAAGCGCGCTCCGTCCATGTGCAGCCGCAGCCCGTGTTGCTCGCAGGCAGAGGAGAGAGCGCGCAGTTCCTCGACGGTGTAGACGCGGCCAGTTTCGGTGGATTGACTGATGGTGACGGCGCGAGGCTTGGGGAAGTGAATGTCCTGCCGCTTGGTTGCAATCTCCTGGATGGCTGCCGGCGTGAGTTTTCCGTCGCTGCTTTGGACGACGAGGAGTTTGGAACCATTGGAAAAGAACTCCGGGGCGCCGCATTCGTCCGTCTCCACGTGGGCGGATTCACAGCAGATGACGGCGTGATAGGACTGACAAAGCGAGGCGAGTACCAAGGAGTTCGCTGCGGTGCCATTGAAGGCGAAGAAGACCTCGCACTCGGTCTCAAACATCTCCCGGAAGGCATCGGCTGCGGCTGCCGTCCAGGGGTCGTCTCCGTAGGCGGAGACGTGGCCGCGGTTGGCTGCTTCCATGGCGGTCCATGCCTCTGGGCAAATGCCGGAATAGTTATCGCTTGCGAATTGTTGCAGAAGATCTGTGCTGTGGATATCGGCCATACTAGATAAATTCTAAGCCCTTGGCTCGCCGGTGGAGTGGGAGGAAAGCAGGCGATATTCAGATCCCCGGGGAGTTGTGGCTGCTGGGCTTCGTTTCACCGGCCTCCCTGAGTTGCAGCCCGCGAAGAAGGGTGGCCGTTTCACGATAGGCTTCCTGAACCCACTCAACGATCCTGTCCGGGTCAGGAGAGTATTCAAGTTCGATACTGATTGCGCCGTCGAAGCCGGTATCGCGGATAGCTTCAAGATAGGGAATAAACTCCACCACTCCGCGCCCCGGTGGAAGATCACCATGCTTCTTGCCATCACAATCGGAAATGTGAACATGGGCGATGCGTTCCCGCAAGTTCTTTATCTTGTCGGCGGGTGTGCCTGATAGCGCGAGGTGCGATATGTCGATGTTGGCCTGAACTGCGGGGAGGCCCACGTCGTCCAGAAACCGCTCCATCTCCAAAAGATCCTTGATCAACGAATAGTGAAACGGCTCCAGCTCAATCGCGATTTCGAGTTTGAGCGTGGAGGCGAATTCTCCTAGTTCACGCACTGACTCGGCCGCCCACTTCCATTGATCGTGGGGCTGGATTACTTCCTGCTGCCAGATATAGTCCCCCAGCACAAGAAGCAGATTCTTTGCTTCAAGCTCGTAGCAGAATTCAAGATATTGTTTTGCACGGCCTACGTGAAAACGCCGCACGGCATAGTTAAAATCACTGAGGCCAAGGGCGACGCAAGGAACCGAAATCACAGGCAAGCCGTTTTCGAGACAAGTATCTTTAATCAACCGCCGCTCTTGGATATCAATTTCCAGCGGGTCGGCGAAGATGTCGATGCAGTCGAAGCCAATTTCCCGTGTTCTCCGGATTCCTTCCGCCGTTCCTACGTGGGAACCCAGCCAAGCCGAACTGATCAATCCGAGTTTCATCCTTAGCCCTCTGCGCGCGTTCTGCCAGGTTAGTCACGTTTCAGGTCAGGATTGCGCCATGACGTTGCGGATATAAGCCAGATTCTTGCGCATGTCCGCCTCTAATTGACTCGCAGGTACATCGGTCTCCAAGTTCGCATAGCCGGAAAACTGGATATCCCGAATCGCTCGCATGATGGGCGCAAACTGAATATTTCCTTCACCGAGGTAGTGTGGATTATCCTTGAGGTGGAATTGACAAATCCGTTCTTTCCCGAGCCGGCGGATCTCCTTCACCGGATCGAACCCCGCCTTGGTGGAGTTCCCCACGTCGTAATACACCTTTACGCTTGCGGATTGCGACCGCTCCATGATGCGGACGTTGT
>PLZN01000118.1 GCA_003152195.1 Acidobacteriaceae bacterium | reverse complement strand
GAACCAGAGGGTTTTTCCGCAGCCTGTAAAGCCCAGCCGCTTTATGCCGCCGCCACTGAAATAGTCATCGGCCTCACTGCGGTAGGCGCAGCGCTCGGCATTGGCATCTTCTAGCTGGCGCGCCGACCGTCGTCCCTGACCGGATGCACCGTCTCCGCGGAGAATTTCCCCCGGAGCGAAGGCGATAATCAGACGTATACCGTTATCGGAGACGTGGCCAATGTCAAGAGATGCGGCCGCATCCGCGCCTCCGGCAAAAAAAGAGGAAAACGATCCCGCTAGCAACCAGCACTTTGTCGTCGAGAAAGTGTAGAAGGCTCTGGGCCCGTGTGGAGTCTTAACCACGACAACGTTTTACGCGACGCTCTGCCTAAAGCTTGGTGAGTCTAAATGTCCTTGCCGGCGACCGTGTTGGCGATCCCGGTACTGAGGGTAACTCGATGAGAACTAAGGTGCTTGCGGTTCAGTCAATTCTGCAGATGACAAAAAATCGGGCCTGGTGCCGCCAGGTTTCTGGCACTTCCACTCCTCGCGTTCCGGATCGGGCCTCAAGATCGAAGAACGTTCTGGGAGTGGCTCATGACTTCGCGGCTCTGTACAATCCGCTTGACTGTAGCGGATCACCTTCACCTGGTGCGCGATGGCGGCGAGCCTGATTGCGCCGAATCGGGTCAAGAGCTTCGTTGATCGGGTTCCCTTTGAAGATTTCGCGTTGGTCTAAGTCGATACCTCAGGAGAATGCCATGGAAGCCGTTACGACTCTAAAGTGCGCAACCGCCGACAACGCTAACCCTATTAGCTCAACGGCATCGATCTGGCAGGATGTGCTGGCACAAGCAGTCACCGGGGAGTTAATCGCTGTGCTGAACTACACCTCTCTGGCCGAGATCTGTGAAGATCCGGACGAAGTAGCCGACGCACTCGAACACGCAGAGAGCGAACGGGGACATGCTGCTGCCTTTACCGCCGAGGGCGGAAAGCTGGGCATCGTGGTGCCGAACAACGTAAACGCCAAGTATTGGAAGCGCCTCCGTACCGCGTTCCTTCGCCAGATCGATGCGCGCGGCTTCATCGGCTGTCTCATCATTCAGGAGGTCATGCTCGAGTCCTTCGCCGTGGCCAGCTACAAGCGCGTGGGACAGGTTGCGCCGGGCAGCCTGGGCAATACCTTCGCCGCGATTGCCGCCGAAGAAGAAGACCACATTGATCATGCCATGGCTATCCTCAGGGCCGAAAGGGCGCTCGATGTCCAGCGTTTCGATGACAAGGTATATGCGCTCCACATTGAGGTCATGACCATCCTCGCGCAGATGTTTGCACGCGAAGACGCGGATGGCCACTGCGAACTTTGCCATGGAAGCTGCGTCAAGCAGTCACTTCCCGTGGTTGGCCTCACCAGCTCCGAACTGCGTGGCGTTGCTCTGCAGCACTATCTCCGGACGCTCGACATGCTGGGACTGCCGGGCGAGTTGACCCTGGTATGGGTGGCCCAACTACCGGTTTAGGAAATGTGTGGCATGCCGATCCCAATAGACTTTGCGCTCATCGCACATCAGGAAAGCTGGAGAGCGGCCGCGGATGTACTCGCCGTGTTGCGCGGGCCCTATCTTGCGCCCATCCCAGACGATGATCTCAAAGAGATCTTTCCGTGGTTTCCACCCAGGGCGGTCTGCCACATCGACCACCGCTCCGTGCTTGGCCACAGCGTTCATGGGATCTACATCGATTCGTTCATCCCTCCAGACCGTCTTGCGCACAAGTACAGGCACGAGAATATCGAGCGTGTCCGCGACGCCGCAGCCTGCGCCATCAAGGCCGGAGCGCGGATTGTGAGTCTCGGCGGTTTCAGCTCCATCCTCATCGAAGGCGACTCCGATCTTCTTCCTGA
The DNA here is from genome assembly GCA_003152195.1 of Acidobacteriaceae bacterium. Classification (GTDB taxonomy): domain Bacteria; phylum Acidobacteriota; class Terriglobia; order Terriglobales; family Acidobacteriaceae; genus PALSA-350. The sequence goes on along the minus strand of PLZN01000118.1, from coordinate 23,750 downwards.
AAAGGGCGAGACGGTCTTTACCACCGGCAACACGTTAACCGTCGCCTTTGTCGTGAAGGGCATCAAGAAGATATGCGCGTTGCAGGGCCGGGACATGGGCGAAGCGACGCTGCTCATCGTCGGGGCAACGGGCGATGTCGGATCCGGTTGCGCCCGCTGCCTGGCGCCCCTGGTCAAGCGTGTGGTCCTCAACGCGCGAAGCATCGATCGTCTGCGCAGCCTTGCGGAGGAGTTGAGCGCCGGCGGAAAGGCCGTGGACATCGCGACCGATCTGCAGCAGCTTTCCGTGCAGGCCGATATCGTGATCTGCGTGGCCAGCCTTGAGTCTCCATCGCTGCTCCTGGGACGTCTCGGCCCCAACGCCATCATCTGTGACGCGGGCTACCCGAAAAACCTTTCACCGGTCGATGTGTTGGAGGATTGCACGGTGTTCTTCGGAGGGCTTGGCCAGTCGCTTGGAGGAATGAGCTTCGAACCCGATGTTCACCGCGTGCTGCATCGTCATCCATTTCCGAATGTGGGACAAGGATGTGTTATGGAAGGCATGGTGCTTGCCCTGGAGGGCCGATTTGAACCGTTCTCCCAGGGAAGAGGGTTCATCACACCGGAGCGAGTGCAGGAGATCGAAGCCATTGCGGCGCGTCACGGCATCCATCTTGCGCCGCTGTACAACGCACAAGGGCCTCTTGAAGAAGTCGCCTGCGAGACGGAAGGATCAGCAGATGAGCGTCAAATCGCAGCACCAGGTAGAGCTGTCTGATCTGCTGTTTGGGATGAGCTGGGAAGATCCCGCCTCGGACCGGCGAGCCCTGGCAATCCAGCCCGGCGAAACGCTCATGACGGTCACCTCCGGTGCCTGCAATACGCTTACGCTGCTGCTGGAGGATCCCGGGAAGGTCTACGCGGTCGACATCAACCCATCGCAGTCGTACCTTCTGGAGCTGAAACGCGCTGCGGTGCGCCACCTCGAGTACGGCGAGCTGCGCTCCTTTCTCGGGCTCGCTCCGTCCGGCCAGCGGCTGCAGGTTTTCGAACGCTTGCGCGGCGATCTCAGTGGGGCTGCCCTTCGCTATTGGACAGGCAAGCCGGAAGCTGTGCGCAAGGGAATCGTCAACGCGGGCAAGTACGAGTCGTTCATCCGTCTTTTCAGCCGCTTTCTGGGGCTGATGCAGGGGAAGAAACGCATCGACGGATTGTTCCGCTGTGCGACGCTCGAGCAGCAGCAGGATTACTTCGACAGGAAGTGGAACACGCTACAGTGGCGATTGCTCTTCAAGCTGCTCGCCAACAAGCGGGTGCTCGCGAAGCGTGGACTGACCGGGGACTACTTCAAGTTCGACGATGGATCGTCATCCTTCCCGGAGAGTTTTCTGCGACGGGCCAGGCGCGCGATGTGCGAGATCCCGGTTGAATCCAATTACTTCCTGGCGCAATATCTGCTGGCGCGCTACCGGAGTGAGGAGGCTGTGCCGGCATATTTGCTGAGGGAAAATCTGCCGGTGGTGAAGGAGCGGTTGGAGCGCATCGAGCTGGTCACGTTGCCCGCGCAGCAGTGGCTCGGCCGGCAACCCGACGCCTCCATTGACTGCTTCAGCCTCTCCAACATCTGCGAACTCATGAGCCCCGAGGAGACCGGCCGGTTCTTCGCAGAGGTAGCACGTTCGGCCAGACCCGGCGCCCGCATCTGCTTTCGCAACCTGATCGTGCCGCGCGGCGTGCCCGAGAGCCTACAGGGCGAGATCGAACTTCAGGAGGAACTCAGTCTTGACCTGATCGCGCGCGATCGCTCTTTCGTGTATTCGCGTGTGCGGGCTTTCGTCGTCAACGGCAAACACAGCGCTTTAGGGCCACAATGATCCGCAAATTAAGGATGCTCAAAGTAACGTGGATCGTGGTCGCTGCTGCGAGGCTCTACGCCGCCGATCCGCGCATTGGCGCCTGGAAGCTTGTTTCGGCGGACTCTGCTTTGGATCCCCCGAGAGTGCTCTTCATTACACCTCAAGGCAAGGGCGTGCACGTAGTTATTTTAGGAAGCACCCACCTCGACTTTACTGCGGCCTGGGACGGACATGACAACCACGTACAAAATATTCCGGCGTTTAATCAAATCGTGATGCGCAGGATTGATAAGAACGAGTCGGAGATCAAGGAGAAGAAGAACGGGGCACTAGTAGCGACACTTCATGACAAAGTCTCAAGCGACCGCAAGGAGTTAACGATCACCACGGTCCAGCAGGGGCACGAAGACCAGATCACTGTGTGGGAGCGAAGCGGAGGCTTGCGGAATGCCGCCAACCCGTTCATCGGCGAGTGGACGCAGAATTTTGGTAAGACTCGATTGCGACAAGGCCTCGCGCTCAAGATCGCACCGGATGGAAGGGACGGAGTTCATTTTGCCGGCGAGTTCAGCTATAGCGCGAACTTCGATGGGCGGGACTATCCACTGAAGGACTCACGTGACGATACCGTCGCATTAGTCCTCGTTAATGCGCACACAGTCGACTCGACTTACAGACGAGGCGATCAAATCGCTGATCGAGATCGTTGGGTCATCTCCGCAGACGGACAGCAGATGACACTGACAACGACAGGCGTGTTGGGCACCGGAGAGCGAATCAAGGAAAAACTGGTTTTTCGGAAGCAGTAAAGAGTCTCGGAATCCTGGTCTGCAACCGAGTCTGCAATCTCATTCGTTGAGAGTAGGGAAGAATGGATATACTTGGTGCCGCCGGATCAGCCCCGCTTGGAGAGTCTCCCGGATCGATCCCAATGAGAAAGACAATAGCAGACCCGCACAACCCCGATCGACGCATCTTCTGCGAGGCGGTAGCGCAGGGACACTTTGTCCGCCAATTCGACTCGACCCAATACCCGATCCCCGGAACATTGAATGGGGCTTTGACCGCAGCCCAAATCATTGTTTCTTTCGCCCTCCTGGGCGCGGCCTCACAGGCAAAAACTTTCTGGGTGACCGGACTGTTTGCGGTTGCATTCGCCTTTGTCATGCAACTTGGTTTCGGTCTGGCCCATGAGGCGGTGCATAGCAAGCTCCACGCCAATCCTGCGGTAAACGATGGACTTGGGATTCTCTTGTATTCTCTGTTCCCTGGAAGTTATCACTTATTTGAAATAGCCCACCTTATCCACCATCGAAGGAATCGCTCCGACGCCGAGTTGGAAGACTATGTTCTGCCGGGCGAGATTTGCTGGCGGAAGCGCGTCGTTTACTACTTCATCCTCTGCGGGCTGTTCTGGTTTTTGACTCCGCTCGCGATGCTGACCATCGCGATGATTCCTGGCCGGTCGATTCAGATACCTGCGCCCGGAGAGAACGCCGGAGGCTTTTCGCGTTACATGCAATTCCTCAATAGCGTGAACCCCATGCGCATCCGGCGGGATCTGTTGGTGACTGTCGTGGTTTGGACGTTGGCTGCGCTGCTTCTGCACTTCAAGCTCTCCCATCTTGCGGTGTGTTATGCGGCGTTCGCATTTTGCTGGGCGAGCCAGCAGTACATCTATCACGTGCGGACCCCACGCCACGTGGTTCTCGGAGCGGTCGACCTCCATCTTTGGCGCCCGTTCGAACTGCTTTATTTACATTTCAACTACCACTTGACTCATCATGTGGCCGCTTGGGTTCCGTGGATCTATCTTCCGAGGATCGCCGCTGAGCAACCCACGCGTGGTTTTCTGGCGGCCTACCTCGAACAGTGGCGTCCACCACAGCCGCTTGAAAAGGCGTGGCCACCGCACTTCCAGGCCTCCGGCCCCCTTCCGTGCAGTCACGAAGGGCAACTCGTCCCGGATGGGGAGTCGCATGAAAGGCGCACCTGACTTGAATACTGACGGTCCGGGGCGATTACGTCTTTTTTGGGTCGCTGGTTTGACTGCGGCAGTGGCGCTGGCGCTCGCTCCGTTGTCTTTCCATGTCGAGCGCCGCCTCGACACCGCCGTGCGCCTGCAAGGAAGCGAGTCGGATTATGTTGCCCAACAACTGGCCACGCGCTTCCACTCGCCATTCGTGGACCGGGTCGTCCTGGTGATCCAAGGGCTGCCTCCCGCGGACTCCGGCGAAGGAGCAAAAGCATTGACGACGATTGTCAATGCACTGAAGGGCCCTGACGTGTCCGCGATCGTGAGTCGCCTCGACCTACCCGATCCGATCTTCCTGGGAGACGGAGGCGGTACCTTTGTCCTCATCGGACTCGCACCGGCGAATGGCCCACCGGAACTGCTGGTCCCCAGAATTCGTGAGCAGGCGCGAATGCTCCAGGATCAGTTCCGGAATCGCTACCCAGCCGTGAAATTGCAATTGACGGGTGAGTTGCCACTGAACTTCGATATCCGCAAAGCCAGCTCGGATGACGTTAAAAAGGGAGAGAGTCTGGTCCTTCCGGCCACGCTCGCATTGCTGGTGCTGGCATTCGCGAGCTTCGTCGCAGCGCTGATCCCGTTGGCCGTTGGTCAACTCGCCATCTCGATGGCGCTGGGTGTCGCGGCGCTTTTGGCTCTCCGTTGGCACCTATCCATCCTGGTTCAGAATCTGGCGGCAATGCTCGGGCTCAGTCTCGGGATTGACTACGCTCTCCTCATGGTGAGCCGCTTCCGTGAAGCTTTATCCGCCGGGCACGGTCCCTCGGAAGCGTCGGCAATCGCCGCGCGCCAGGCAGGCCACACTTTGCTGGTCTCGGCGTCAACCGTAGCGATCGGATTTGCGGCGCTCCTGACAGTTCCCATCGGTGAGATTCGTTCCATCGGCGTGGCAGGGTTTGTGGTGGCAGGCGCAAGCGTCTTGCTCGCCAATACTCTGCTTCCGGCGGGGCTGGCACTTCTTGGTTCGAGGATCAACGCCGGGGTTGTTCCATTCGTAAGCAGGTTGAATTCGGACTATTCCATCCACGCGCGTGAGCGATGGAAACGCTGGGGCCGTACGATCACGTCACATCCCTGGACCGCCCTCGTTCTCGCTGGTGTTCCGGTCCTGCTTTTGGCGTCGCAAGCCGCCCGGCTGGAAACCAAGCTCCCCAGAGGGGATTGGCTCCCACCGTCGGCGGAATCGGTTCAGGGGCTCCATTCACTGGCAAAAATGGGGCGCGGCGGCATCGTCCAATCGCTGCGGGTCATACTGGAGCTTCCGTCCGATTCGATTTCGCAAAGCGAGTCCGGGTGGAACGCGGCCGTCCGCCTCTCGGCTCGATTGGCGAGCGACCCACGGGCTGATCACGTGATCTCGCTTCCAACGCTGACCGAGGGCCATCGTGACCTCATTTGGTCTCTATCTTCCGAGACTCGGAGGAGTCTCCTCAGAGGCGACGGAAGGGCTACTCTGGAGGAGATCTTACCTGCGCCTTGGGTCTCTCCGGAAGAACAGATCCGCTGGGTGCGGGAACTGCGGCGGCTTGCAGTGGCCGATCTGCTCGGCATACCCGGTGCCAAGATCAGCATTGGCGGTATTCCCGCTTTGAATGCCGACTACGAGAACGCGGTCGGCGACCGGCTGCCTCGGGTGATTGCACTCGTGGTTGGTACAACATTCCTGGCGCTTTTTGCCGGCTTCCGATCTGTGGTCGCCGCTGCGAAGGCGGTCGCACTGAACCTGCTTTCCGTCGGCGCTGCATTCGGCGCGTTGGTCCTGGTCTTCCAGGAGGGACACGGAAGCCGTTTCCTGGGCGTCCATGAAGCAACGGGTGGCGTTTTTCCCATCATACCGATCCTTGCCTTCGCGATCGTGTTTGGTCTGAGCATGGATTACGAGGTGTTTTTGGTCGCGCGAGTCCTCGAAGCTCGGCGGAGCGGCCTGAGCGAAAGCGAGGCCATCACAGAGGCTCTGGCAAGAACAGCGGGCCTGATCACCAGTGCCGCTGCGATCATGATTGTAGTGTTCGCGGGCTTCACCCTGGGAGACTTCCTGGTGATCAAGATGCTCGGCTTCACCCTGGCAGTCGCGGTATTGATTGACGCGACGCTGGTTCGGATAGTGATCGGCCCGGCCCTCCTGAGTCTGGCTGGTGACTGGAATTGGTGGCCCTGGGGCCTCGCTGGCGCGAATGCCACGGCAGCGCAGGAGAGCATCCGATGAGCACGGATCCGCTCCTCCCGTCGATGTCCGCTCCTGCCCTGTTACGCGATCGCATCGAGATTCGCCAAGCCGACGAAGCCGACAACGAAGGTTTGCTGACCCTCACGCGAATGACACCGATGGCTGGGGCCATCTCGCTCCGGATCGACCGCGAGCCCGACTTTTTCGCATTGCTGCGGCTCCGTGGAAGAAGCAAGGTCTTTGTTGCAACGCGCGGGCGTCAAGTGATCGGCTGCATCTCCGTAGCGCTGCGAACCGCGTATGTTTCAGGGGTCCCGGAAACCATCGCCTACATAGGCGACATGAAGGTGCACCCAAGCTTTTCTGGAAGCCCAGTTGCGGTACGCCTGATCAAGGCCCTGGAGACCGATATGCGTCTGGTCGGGATCGACGTAGGCTTTTGCGTGGCGGCGGACGGCAATCACCGGGTGATGCCGCTGCTTGCAGGACGCGCCGGCATGCCGCGATGGGTTCCGCTCGGACGTTTTCTGGTAAATGGGTTGGTACCTTCGCCTTTCAAGAGCTATTCGAAACGCTACTTTATTGACGCCGCGCAAGCTGCTGATATGCCGGCCATCGCAATGCTCCTCGATCGCCTCCATCGCTCTCGGCAATTCGCCCCGCAACTTCAGGAGGACGAAATCGCCCAGATACTTTCCGCTAGTCTTGAGGAGCCATTCCCCAGAACATTCGTCGCGCGCCAAGGGCAGCGCGTCGTCGCAACTCTCACCCTTTGCGATACCGGGCGAGTGAAGCGCAACGTGCTTCTGAATGCACCTGCCTCGCTGAAAGGGGCACTGGCCCTGCTCCGCATTGCGGCGGCACCGTTTCCAGGCTTCCACGTTCCCCGGATGGGGCAAGCACTTCGGCTTCTCAGTGCACGTTATGCCGCATGCGAGGACGGACACCAGGCGGCGCTGGAAGCGCTGCTTGCGCTGGCCCGTGCCGAGGCCTTCCGCTATCGATTCACATTTTTGATCCTCGGATTTCATGAGCGGGACCCGCTCAGGAGCCTTGTCCGTAGGATTCCCAGATTTACGTTCTCGTCACTAGCCTTAGCCACGAGCTTGGGAGACCCTGGGGGACTCGAAAAACGCGTCGAAGGCATTCCGTTTGAAGATTACGCGTTAGTTTGAAGACGCATCCGAGGCTCGCTGTTCAACGATCATCCTCATGGGATACTTCGGCCGTAGCGTGATCCGGGCTTGCGTGTCGACCCGCTGCCCCGGCGCCATTCGTAGACGCCATCGGGAAGCGAGCGTCGCAATCACCAAAACGCCCTCCATCCACGCGAACCGCTCTCCAATGCATAGGCGAGCGCCGCCGCCGAACGGAAAATAGGAAAACTTCGGTCGCGTTTCGATTTCCGCGGTCTGCCACCGTTCAGGAGCGAACTTCAACGGGTCAGAGAACCAGCGCGCATCGCGGTGTACTACCCATGGACTCATCAGCACGATGGATCGCGCGGGGATCTTGTATTCGCCAATGGAAAATTCCTGCTTGGCCCGACGGCCGATCGCCCATGCCGGCGGATACAAGCGAAGCGCTTCGGCGAAGACGCCTTCGGTGTAACGGAGCTGGGGCAGATCGTCAAGCACGGGCAGCCGCCCGGCCAGCACGCGATCGAGCTCCGCGTAGAGCTTAGCCTCGGCGTCCGGATTCTGGGAAAGAAGATACCAGGTCCAGATAAGCGCGTTGGCGGCGGTTTCGTGCCCGGCCAGCAGGAGCGTCAGCGCTTCGTCACGTACCTGCTTGTCGGTCAGGCCTTGGCGGGACTCGCCTTCTTCGTCCTGGCTCAACAGAAGCATCGACAACAAGTCGCCGGTATCGCGGCCACTTGCGCGGCGTTCCGCGATAAGCCGGTAGACGGTCTTATCCAGGCGGTCGCGGGCGCGTTCGAAGCGGCGCACGGAAGGGAGCGGCAGCTTCTCCAGCCACTGGGAAAAGGGCATGAGGAGCGCCTCAAACAGCTTGAACACCTGGCCCAATGCTTCGCTGATCTCATCCGCCTCCGACTCGATATCGGCGCTGAAAAGCGTGCGGGCGACAATCCCCATGCTGAGCCGCACCATCGACTGCGACACGTCGAACTCGGCGCCGGACTGCCATTGATCCCGGCAGCGTGCCGCGCAATCGACCATCGAGGCAGCGTATCCTGCCAGCCGATCGCGATGAAAAGCGGGCTGAACCATGCGGCGCTGGCGGCGATGGAACTCGTCTTCGCTGGTCAGCAAGCCGTCGCCGAGCAGCACACGCGCCCGCTCCAGCATCCGGCTCTTGGTGAAATTCGCCTGGTTGGTGACGAGCACTTCCTTGATCCAGTCCGGGTGATTCAACAGGTAGGCGTTGTGGTGAACGAGGCGAAACCGCGCAATATCGCCGCAATCGCGCGCGGCCTTCTCCAGAAACGCAGGGGGATTTCGGAGATAGTTTTGCCAGACGCCCAGGATCGCGCCCCCCTTAATTTCGGGCGGGCGGCGCGGGATGTTTTTCACCGGAATCGTCTTCATGGGCCTGGTGCGAATCTCCGGCGGTTACCCTATGTCTGATAAAAGGACTTTATCATCGCCGGCGCTATCGAGCACGGGTTTCAGAGCAGTAGCCAGCGGATCGTGGCGCAGCGATTGGTGATAAACTCGGCACTCAAATGATCACCACGCGACGATCCTTCATCGCCATGACAGCCGCCGCGGCTGGTGCTTCCAGGTTAGGCGCCGCCGCGGGAACTGCCATCCTCCTGGGCGGGCCCATTTTTCTCGAATCCGAGGATCCGGCTGCCTTGGCCCGCGAGCATCGCCGTCTGGGATATAGCGCCGCCTACTGTCCAAAGAACGCGACGGTAAAGGATCCGGACCTCATCCGCGCGATACGGAAAGCCTACGCAGCGGAGAACGTTTGCATTGCCGAGGTCGGAGCCTGGAAGAACATGCTCGACCCGGATGCAGAGAAGCGGCGGCAGAATCTGGAATACGTGGTCGACCGTTGCGCCCTGGCCGAAGCCGTCGGTGCACGCTGCTGCGTGGACATTGCGGGATCATACAATCCCGATTCCTGGTATGGCCCGGATCCCAAGAATCTCTCCAAAGAGTTCTTTGACGCCACAGTGGACAATTGCCGCCACGTTATCGACTCGGTCAAGCCCNNGACCGCAAAGCATTTGGCGTCCACCTGGACGTTTGCAACGGCATCAATTCTCCGCGACGCTTTTACGCGAACACCGCCTATATCAACGAATGCTTTTCCAAGCTCGGCCCGTGGATCGTCTCATGCCACGCCAAAGACCTGAAATGGGTCATCGAGCTGAACGTTCATTTTCTCGAAGTGATTCCGGGCCGCGGTCAGATCGACTACAAGACCTATCTGCAAGACCTCTCAAAACTCAAGCTTGCGACTCCCCTCATGTTGGAGCATCTGGCAACGGCCGAGCAGTATGACGAAGGCCGTGAGTACATCCGCCGGGTCGGCAACGCGGCCGGCGTCACATTTGCGTGACTTAATTGCCTGCGGAACAAGCACGCACAGCCCCGCTGAACAGCTTCGCGGCTTGGCCGGCTATCTCTGGTGACATCATCGGCAGCACAATCGAGGTCACTTTAGAGTCCTTGTCCTGGATACCGTTAACGGTTCTTGTTTCGGCTATCTCCCCGTGCGGCGCCATGAGTCGAAGCCAGGAAAGATTGCACGACCGGTCTTCCTCGCAGCGAACGCTGGTGTTGATATTTAGCTGAGCAGGAACGGCACGCAGATCATGGATCCCTTCAGCGTTAAGTTCACCAAGGCTAAAGCGATATTCATAAACAGTATCGTCTGTCAGATAACCCGTCGGCTCAGTACGAACCCGGCCAAATCCTCCCTTGTGCTCCGTAGCGCCCGAAAATCTGTCTTCCACGGCGATGCGAGCCATGACCTTGCATCCGTCCAGCTTGAAGAGTTGGATGCCGGTGTAGAGTGTGCCTGTGTAGGACACCCGTTCGTGCTCATCGTCAATATAGGATTGGGAGTACGTCAGCACGGAACCATGTTGCTGTTCAGAAGCGATGAATTCCAAAAGTGCGCCGCCTTCCGAACTCATTTGCGAGTACAGGTTTGTGCGAGATACCTGGGCGGTGATCAAGAAGACGAAGAGCGCACGCCGAAGCCAGACGAAATTGCCCATCGCTGAATTCATAAGCGAGATGCCCCCTGCATCTCAGGATCGGCCGGGACCGGCCAACCCTGTCAGGAAGTTTACTCTGGGCTCACAGGGCGTTCCATCAGCGCCGGGAACCGGAATCATGCGCCCTAATCCATAAGCTTCCGCGCAAGGTAGGTGTATTGCTCAGCCCAGGTTCTGGCTTCCTCCTTGAGGTCGGCTCCAGCCGCGTGGCCGCCTTCGACAATCTCATCGTAGAAGAACGGTTCATGGAACTCCTCCATCCTGGCGGCAAACTTCCGTGCGTGCACAGGGCTAACCCGATCATCCTTGGTGGTGGTGAAGATGAGGGGCTCAGGATAATTCACGTCCGGCTTGAGCTGGTTGTACGGCGAAATAGAGGCAAGGAACGCCCGCTGATCAGGTATTGAGACGGAACCATACTCGCCCACCCAGGATGCTCCCGCAGCTATCTGCTCAAATCGCAGCATGTCCAGGAGTGGAACCTGGATCACGATCGCATGCCACATGTCCGGATGCTGTGTCATCTCGACGCCCATCAGCAGGCCGCCATTGGAACCACCTGAGATGCCTAGCTTCTGCGGCGAGGTGATTTTACGCGTCACGAGGTCTTGACCCACTGCGGCGAAGTCATCGTAGATGCGCTGTCGATGCGTTCTTAAACCAGCTTCATGCCAGGCCGGCCCAAATTCACCACCCCCGCGAATGTTAGCCAGAACGTAGACTCCGCCTCGTTCGAGCCAAAGCTTGCCCAGGATGCCCGAGTAAGCTGGCGTCTCCGAGACCTGGAAGCCCCCATAGGCCCTCAATAGTGTCGGGTTTTTGCCGTCATACTTGAGGTCCTTACGCCTCACCACGAAATAGGGAACGTGGGTTCCGTCTTTAGAGGTCGTCTCTAGCTGCTCGACGACCAGATTGGCCGCGTCAAACTGCGGCGGCAGAGTCTTTGCTTCTTTTAGGGAGCCGGCGGCCGCGTCCCCGAGCAGCAGCGACGACGGAGTCAGAAAGCCGGTGAGCTGGAGGAAGAAATGATCGTCCGATCTGTTCGTGGTTACGATATCCACCGTTTGATTGTCGGGCACATCGAGCCTTTTTCGAGTCCACTCTCCATCTGATCCAACGGTATAGGCATAGGCGCGCCCTTGGACATGTTCAAGAGTGGTGAGCAGTAAGTGGTTCGTTGTTACCGCGGCCTCCTGGGCAAATTCCTGGGGCGTGGGTGCGAATACGATCGTGGGTTTCTGCCGCCCGGGGTCCTTCTCGAGCGCTTTTAGATCGAATGCGAGTACCGATCCTTGTGCAAAGATATGATCTATCCCCTCGGGCTTCCAGTCTTCATCGATGGTGACGATCAGGCGTCCGGCCAGCAGACCGTCAATTTCTACCTTGGCAGGCAGCGCGATTTTGCGGGCCCCAGCGGGTGTCCATAAGGAAATTTCGTGCTCAAAGATGTTAAGCGACCTATCAAAGATCGTCGCATGATTTCCCTGGCCATCGTGCAGGGACACCGCTTGAACGTCAACATCCGTAGCGGCTCCCCGGTAGACCTCTTTTGCCTGCTCCAGGGGTTCTCCTCGCTTCCAAAGCTTTACCACGAACGGATAACCCGAGGTTGTCATCGTGCCGGCTCCCCAGTCGCGCGCTATCAGCAACGTATCCTTGTCCACCCATGCGACATCCTGCTTGGAGCGCGGCAATAGAAAGCCACCCTCGACGAACTTGCCTGCTTTGAGGTCGAACTCGCGCATGGTTTCGGCATCTTCGCCTCCTGCAGAGAGCTCAACAAGACACAACCTGTCTCCCGGATAGAGACAAGTGAGGCCTTTCTGTACCCATTTTTCGTTGTCTTCTTTCGCGAGAGCGTCGTAGTCCAGCACCGTCTGCCAGTTTGGTTGCGCCGTCAGGTAGTCCGCCAGCGAAGTGCGCCGCAGAATTCCGCGCACGTGTTGCGCATCCTGCCAAACGTTGTAGATTACGCCCTCACGGAAGTCAGGGAGTGGCAGCCGGTCAGGCGACTCAAGTACCTTCAGAGCCATCGCGTCCAGGACGGCAAATCGGGGATCGCTCTGCAGTACCTTAGCGGAGTGTTCGTTCTCTGCCTTCACCCAGGCCATCGATCGCGGGCTGGATACATCTTCCAGCCACTGATATCTGTCTTGCGGCTCTGATGTTTGGGCGTCCGCGCTTATCCACACCATCGCCAGGAGCAACGAGGCCGCTGTTGCTCGGCTAAAGAGCTGTCTCATCCCAGAAGAAGTCATGGGGGTCGGGTTCACCGTCAAACAGATGGTATCAAGTTCCCCAACGACCTTAGATGTCGTGAGGCCACGTTACCGAGATTCAGATTATGCAGGCGATCGAACGAGCACCAAGAGAAGTCCAAGTGGCAGAGCGCACAATTGTCCAGAACGCGAAGGAGCGTAGGCATCGACGCCCGTTTTCGCCGTCATGTATACGTATGGTGTGCGCCAGGGGGACGAAAGCGTTGGTCTGCGGTTTTGCCGAAGCATGGAATTATAAGCCTAAGGAACCAAAGGCCTATTAAAGGGAAGGCTGGTCTGCGAGTATGTGGCGAAAGTCGCTCCGATGCTGGTTAGCCCTTGGATTGCTGTCACTCTCCAGTGTCGCGGTTCAACCGCAGGTGGCCAGAGTTCCCGTGCGCATCATCGTGATGGAGACGCAGGAAAAAGCCGAACACGTCCTGAGCGAGCTAAAGGCCGGAGCAGATTTCGCGGCCGTAGCCAAGGCCGAGTCAGTGGATCCGACAGCGGCAGAGGGCGGATCGCTTGGAGCCGTTACGCGCGATGGGCTGCGAACTGAATTGCGCAATGCCATGCAAGGACTGGATCCAGGCCAATTTTCCGGAATCGTGCGCATCCCTTCCGGCTACGTGATTCTCAAAATCGATAAGGAGGCCGATGACCAGGCGGGTCAAATTGCCGCAGCATCCACCGTAGCCTCGCCAGACGACTCAGCGGAGAAAGGACCGACGGGAATGGACGGGGTCAGCCTGCCCCTGTCCGGGGAGGACCTTGTGAAACTTCCACCGGACACTTCAGGGCTGATGGACGTAGAGGCCGCGTTCCAGACAATTGCGAAGCCCGAAGGTTGGAACCGCGACATGGCAAGTGTTTGTCACATCCATGATGGGCCGCTTCTGCCCGTGCTGGCGGATAAAGTCCAGACGCTTCTCCATTCCCCTGAGGCGGTCAATTTCAGCCCGATGGAACTGATGCAATACCACTATGCCGCCGCGGTCCTTGCCTCCTACAAGGGCGACATGGACCAGGCTATCGAAGAATGGCAGAAATGCTATTCCATCGACCAGGCCAGTCTGCCGGACGCTGTGCCGACGATGGAAGAAGTGCTGGGAAGTGCCTACCTCCATCGATCGGAGATGAAGAACGGCTTGTACACGGACCCGGGAGACCGGTGCATTTTTCCGCCGAAGAATCCCCGCGAACATTTCGCGGACCCCACGGACTCGAAGATCGCGATTGAGTATTTTCTCAAGTATCTCAAGGGCAAGCCGGACGACCTCGAGGTCAAGTGGCAACTGAATCTGGCCTATCTGACGCTGGGGGAGTACCCGTCCGGCGTGCCGCCCCAGTACCGCATCACCGCGCCGGCGGAATTCGATCCTGCCGAGAGCATCGGACGCTTCGAAGATCTTGCCAAGCCGGCCGGGCTTGCCCTGAAGCAGATTGCCGGCAGCATGCTGGTCGAGGACCTGGAGAACAATGGACTGCTCGATGTGCTCACCAGCGGTTACGATTCCTGTGATCACCTGCACTACTTCCATAACAATGGCGATGGCACATTCTCAGACTGGAGCGATCGCTCCGGTTTGTCCCAAATTCCGGCGGGCGAGAATTTTCTTCAGGCCGACTTCAACAACGACGGTTGCGTGGACGTCCTGGTCCTGCGCGGCGGCTGGCAGAATCCATTTCCTCTCAGTTTGCTCAAGAACAATTGCGACGGCACGTTTACCGATGTTGCGCGGCAGGCTGGCCTGGGCAACGATCTCTTCGCCACGCAAACAGCGGTTTGGGCAGATATCGATAACGATGGGTGGGTAGATCTGTTTGTCGGCAATGAGAAAGGTCCAAGCCAGCTCTATCGCAACAAGGGCGATGGCACGTTTGAGAACATCTCGATTAGTGCGGGAATCGATCGCAGCGCCTTCACCAAGGCCGTGGTCTCGGCCGACTACGACGGCGACGGCTATCCGGACTTTTTTGTTTCCAACATGCGGGGGAAGAACTTCCTCTATCACAACAACGGGAACAATACCTTCACCGAAGTCGCAGCCAAAGCAGGCGTGGCGCAGTCCTGGGCCAGCTTTACCGCTTGGTTCTTCGATTACGACAACGATGGGTGGCCCGACCTTTTTGTGACCAGCGATTACAGTTCGATCGACGAGACGATGCGGACATATTTGAAACTGCCGCACAATGCCGGCCCGCTCAAGCTCTACAAGAACATGCGCGATGGCACCTTTCAGGACGTGACCGCAAAGGTGGGTCTCGATAAGGTGTACATGCCGATGGGCGCGAACTTCGGCGATGTCGACGGCGACGGGTTTCTTGATATCTACCTCGGGACCGGAAGTGCGGAGTATGCGTCGCTTGTGCCCAATGTCTTGCTGCGCAATAAGGCGGGCAAGACGTTTGTCGATATCTCCGCTTCCTCGGGCACCGGAGAGCTGCATAAGACGCATGCCATCTCTTTCGCTGATCTCGAAAATCGCGGGCACCAGGACATCGTTGTCGAGATGGGGGGCGCTGTTCCTTCAGATGCGCATCCGATCCGCGTCTTCCGCAATCCAGGGAGCACGAATCACTGGATCAATGTCAAGCTGCGAGGAGTCAAGACCAACCGCTCCGCCATCGATGCGAAAGTGAAGGTCGTGGCCGAGAACCGCGACCATACGGAGCAGGCCTTCTATCGCCAGGTCGGCAGTGGAGGCTCATGGGGCGCGTCGCCTCTGGCGCAAGAGATCGGACTTGGCAAGGCGGAACGAATCAAGACCATCGAGGTCTACTGGCCGGCCAGCAAGACCACACAAACATTGAAGAATGTACCGATGGATGAGTTCATCGAGATCGAAGAGTCGAAGGCGCAATATTCCAAGCGCGTGCTGCCGACATACCGGCTGGGTGTGAAGAAGATGCCGCCCAGCTTGCGAGCAAGCCAGTGAGCAGGCGAGGGCGAATCCGCGGTTGGATGTTGATATGGCCGCTGCTGGCGTGGTCTCTCTTGGCAAGCGCAGCCGCGTCTGCCGCGCAACGCTATCCCGCTTTTGGAGTCGTGTTGAAGATTCAGGCGCCGCGAACCATCGTTGTTTCCTGTGCGGAGATTCCTCATTTCATGGACGCGATGGAGATGACCTTCGCGGTTGCCGATCCAGGCGATTTGGCGGCTCTACGGCAGGGGATGATGATCGACTTCACGCTGGTGGCGGACCCCGATGCACCCGCTGCGGAACACATCCGCATTCACCACTACATAAATCCGGACGCGGAGCCGCTCGCCGTCAAGCGCATGGAACTGCTCGGCAAAATGCTGGCGCCGGACAGCGGCAAAGAGTTGCTCGCCGTCGGCCGGCCGGTTCCGGACTTTTCACTCACTGATCAATACGGACAGCCGATCAAGCTATCGGAGTTTTCCGGCAAGACGGTTGCCATCAGCTTCCTCTACACACGCTGTCCGTTTGCCAACTACTGCTTCCGCTTGGCCAACAACTTCGGGCGAGTCGGGCGCCGCTTCGCCGCTCGTATGGACAAGGACCTGGTGCTGCTCAGCGTTAGCTTCGATCCGCAAACCGACTCCCCGGCCGTGCTCGAAAAGTACGCGTCGACTTGGAAGGAGAACACCAGGGGATGGTATTTCCTGACCGGCCCTGTTCCCGAGATCCGGCGCGTTTGCCACATGTTTGGCATGAGCGTTTGGAACGACGAGGGGATGCTGGCGCACTCCATGCACACCGCCGTGATAGGCCAGGACGGGAAGCTGGTGGCGAATCTGGACGGCAACGAGTTTACCGCCGAACAGCTCGGGGATCTGATCCAGACCGTCATGGACGGCGGCCACACGGGCAAATAGAGGCATCAGGCTCAAGCGATGGCAGCTCAAGCACCGATAGCGCAGACGCAGAAGGTGCCTCAGTGGCAGACAGCGGCAGGTGGCAAAATGTCATTCGACGTTGCCTCCATCCGCCCGAGCAAGCCCGGCACGTTCACGCCCCCAAACTTTCCCTTGAGTAGTGACGATGCCTACGCCCCCACCGCAGGCCTCTTCACGGCGGATTTTCCACTGATTCACTACATCGAGTTTGCATACAAAATTTGGCTGACCCGGGAGCAGCGAGACTCCATACTTGTCCATCTGCCGAAGCGGGTCGCAACAGAAAACTTCGGCTGATCGAAGGTGAGGACAGAGTTATCGCCAAGATAGATGGTCGAGGCGTCTTCGAACTCGATCTCGGCGCGGCCTGTACCAGTAACGAGGCTGAAGCCCGACTCGATCGGCAGGTTCGCCACCGCCTCTCCCCACGCGCCGCCGGTAGCGTGTTCGCCTTCTTTGCCGCGAGATACACGGACGTCGCCTTCGACCAGGCTGAGGCGCACAATCTGGTCATATGTCTGCGAAGAGGCGGCGTTGGAAGGCGACACTACCCGGGGCGTACTAGACGATGCGTGGGCAGGTGCAGCAAGCAGCGAGAGGGACAGGACAGGAAGCGCGAGATAACGGTAGTAGCGAGGGATGCTTATAGTCACCCTCCGATAACAACAGCGTCTTCACCCGATCAGCAAAGCCGCTCGGAGATTTGAAGTTAAGCAATGCGTAGGGTCTTCGATGACGACGCAACACTCAATTCTCTAACCCAGCATTCTACTTCGTTTATTTGGATGCGGTTGCTGGTTGCGTTGGATGGAAATTTTGATGGCTTTGGCGTAACTCCACGAGCATTGCGGAGCGGGCTTGAGCTGTGTACCGTTACGATGCGATGGCATTTGCAGATCTCGATCTCGCACGACGACTCGAACGCGCCGAAGGGCAGGCTTGCCTGGAGTTTGCTGAAGCGCGCCATCATCTTTACCCGGAGAGCGGGGCCGCCTGGACAGAGTGCGCAGGTGCATACGCCGTCTTCGACGGGGTTGACTCCCCGGTCACGCAAAGCTTCGGATTGGGACTCTATGAGCCCTTGAACCCGGTTTCGTTGGACAGAATCGAGAGCTTCTTTATCGACCGCGGAGCGGTTGTTGTGCATGAGGTGAGCCCCTTTGCAGGCATCGCGAACATCGACTTACTGTGCGCCCGCGGGTACCGGCCGATTGAGCTCAGTAGCGTTCTGCATCAGTCCGTGGTGCGACCTGCCACGAAAGACTATGGCGCGGTAACGGTGCGGGTGGCCGCGGTTGAAGAAGCGGCCCTATGGTCGGATGTCAGCTCGCGGGGATGGGCGCATGAACATCCGGAGATGCGAGATTTTCTTCAACAATTTGGCGCAATCGCGTTTGCCCGCGAGCAAAGTGTGAATTTCATCGCCGAGCTGGATGGCAAGGCTGGAGCGGCGGGTACGCTATGTCTCCATAACGGGGTTGCACTTTTCGGCGGGGCCTCGACCGTACCGGAGATGCGCCGGCGTGGACTGCAGGCAGCCCTGCTCGAGGCCCGGATGCGCTATGCCTTCGAACGGGGCTATGAACTAGCCATGATGGTGACTGAAGTGGGTAGCCAGTCCCAGCGCAATGCCGAACGCGAGGATTTTCGCATTGCGTACACGCGCACGAAATGGCGGCTGTATGGATCTTGACCTTCCGGTCCGATTTTAGCCCCGGAAAGGTCAAGGCCCAGCCGGCGTGATCTCGAGAAAATCGATGTCGAGCGCGTACGCGCCGCCGGCGATCTCGATGGTGTTGTCGCCCGCCCGCAGATGGGCGGAGCTGGTCAACACGATCCTGTCGCCATTGCCCCTCGTTCCCAGATCACGATTGCGCAGCGCCACCGTTGCCTCATCGCGCTTGACCGTCACAGCGGTTCCCTGAAGGACATCGCCGTTGGCGATGAGGCGGGGCGTGGCGGAAAATCCAATGTCCCCGTAATTCACCGCAAGCGTATAGGGACCATCCTTCGCCAGATGCACATGGAAGGTGAGCCGGCCGATGTCGTTCGCGCCCAGGCGGACCTTGGCGCCGTTGGACATGGATGCATCCCGCATCAGCGCCGAACCCTGCCGCGCCGCGTCCTCCGCCTGGTAACGATTGAGATCGAGCGTCGCCGCGGCGAACAGGATCTGGTTCCTGGAGGGGTTATTCAGCGCGTCGGCCACCGCGGACGAGGTTATGTGCAGCATGCTGCCATCGGGCTTGAGCATCATGGCTTGGGTCCAGCCGGCACGGTTGTTCATCAGCTTCTGAACCGGCGCGGGCACTTCCCACCAGGGCCCGACGCCATTGTTCGTGTTCCAGTAAAAGGAGCGTCCGCTCGGATCGCCACCACCGCTTGCCCCTCGCGCGCTGACGATGAGTACGCCATTAGGACCGCCGATCGGAAACCAACGCACCACGGGACAGTTGATCGGGTATTCACCACCTTCCGCTTGAATGGGCGTTCCGCGATCGGCGGGATCGCCCCAGTTCAGGCCGTCGCGGCTGTATTTCATGTAGACCTGGTTTTCGGTGGGGCCCTCAACATCCTCGTAGGTGAGCACATAGCGGCCGTCGGGCAGGCGATCCACCACCGCCATGCCCGGCCGCTCGACGCCGCCCGGAATGGCGACATCATAGACCTCTCGACCCCAGCTTTTTCCGCCATCGGTCGATTCCTTGTGGCAGAGAAGTTGGTTGTAGCCGTCAGCCTTGTGCGCCTCGCTCGAATAATAGGTGACCAGTTTTCCGTCATCCAGAATCTGGAGATTGGGCTCCCAGACGGGAAGCTCGGCAGTGCCTTCTGCAACCGTTCCGCGATACTGCCAGCTGCGCCCAAGGTCGGTGGAGCTGTAAAGCTGAAGGTGCTGCTCAGCCGCACGGCCTCTGTCGTTGTTGCACACCGCGCTGGCGGAGAGGAGCAATGTCCCGGCCTGGAGCGAGCCGATCGTGCGCGGTGCCTCGGTCAGGTTCGGCTGCCAGTGCAAATTGCATTTGCTGTGGTCGTTGTGGACTGCGTCGGTCGCGTGCATCACGAACCGCCAGCTTGCGCCCTCATCCGTACTTTCATAGATGGGAATGCCGTCCATGCCGTTTTCCTCGAAGGAAATCAGGATACGGCCGTTGTTCGCAGGGTCAGGCTGATGCTTAAGGCGCACCAGCGTGACATAGGCCTGGCCGTCGGCAAGCTTCTGGCCGACGGCGACCGGGGTGCGATTGAAACCTTGCGCCAAGGCTCTTTGTTCCACGATCACGGGCGACAGGGTTGCTACCATGACCGCGACCGCTGACGAACGTAAGGCCTTGGATTTCCAAGCCATGCAACATTCCTCCCATGTGGGTGGCCGCCGGGCTTGAGTTGACACGAAGCCCCCAGGGTGCTCGATACGCAGTTCTGTGATTGCTTAGAGCGTTTTCATAAATCGTGTAAGTGAAGCGACCGCACCCGACGCAGGCGTTCCATCAAAGAACGCCTGCACATAGCCAACTCTACGCACATCACAGTATTTGTGAAAACGCTATAGAGCGTCCTGGCTTTTTCACGCGGCCGATTGGTTGAACGTAATCCCGGTTCGATTCGCGGCCGCCGGATACTTCAAGCGGGGACAAAGTTCCGTGGTCAAATTAAGCTGAACGAGCCATGCCCAATTGGTATCTAAACAGTATGGCTGGATTGTCTCGCTTTTTGCGCTACCCCGCGCTGTGCCTGTGTTGGACCCTTCGCGGCCCAGGCCGGCAGGATGTAATCAAGAAGTACCGAGGTGGACTTAAGGCGCTTAAGGCGTTAAGGCGCACCCCTTCCCTCGCTGCTGCGGAGACTTAAGGCGTTAAGGCGCAGCCCTTCCCCCGCGCCGGTGCCCCACGCAGCCGTCACCCTCGGCTAGAGCATTTTTACTATGGGTGTAAGCGAGGAAACTTGACCAAACGCGGCCATCCGCGAAGAATGGCCGCACCTGGCCAATCCCACCACATCACAGTAAGAGTAAAAATGCTCTAGACGCACGAATCCTCCATAGGGAAGTCCCTAAAGGATCCCAAATTACCAAGACCTTGAGGGCTAGGATGAGTGAGAGGCCGCGTGCCTCAAGATTGCAGCGCCTGTTCCCGAGCGCGCCGGAGCGTTTCCACTATGTCGCCGGTCGGGTAGAACTCCATGGCGATCATTCCTTTGTAGTGCAACTGGGCAAGCTTACGATAAATGTTGCCGTAATTGATCTCGCCGGTGCCGGGTTCGTGCCGTCCGGGAACGTCCGCGATGTGAATCAAGCCAACCTGATCGATGTTGGTCTCGAACTTCGCGATAAGGTTTCCGAACTCACGCTGCTCATGATAGATGTCGTACAGTACTCGGATGTTGGGGCTGCCGACGGCGTGCGCGATCTCAAATGCTTCGGTCACGCCATCGAGGTAGATGGTCGGATTCTCCAGGCGGTCGATGGGTTCGATTACAGCCACCAGACCGGCGCTGCTGAGCACGTCCGCAGCGCGCTTCAATGCCTCGATCGATGCAATATGCTGGCTCTGGGGCGGTGCGCCCTCGATGCGCTTACCTGACAGCAGAATGATCTGTTTACACTGCAACCTCTGTGCCGCCGGGATGAGGCTCTTAAGCGCTGTGAGGAACGTGTCCCCTCCGGATGGATCAGCGAAGCCGGGTCCTACGCCGGAGGTTGCATCCACCGTGATCTTCAAGGCCTGCATGCGCGCGAGAATGCGGACATAGTCCTCTTCGGACCATTTCTTGAACTCCCCAACCAGTTCCACATGGTGGTAGCCGGCCTGCGCAACGCGCTCCAGGTTTTCGTCAAAGGTTCCGAGCTTGTTCAACGTCCAAATCATGACGGAGAACTGTGGGCCTGCCTGGGCAGAATCACCCACCACCTGTCCGGCGAGGTTTCCGGGCGCAAGGGCACGGGCTGCCAGGGAGGCCGCGGTCATGCTTACGAAAGTCCTGCGAGTGAGCATGCGCTGCATGGTAGCAGAGAACCCTGACCGCGTGCCCGGCTTTACTTCGGAAGCGCGTAGGCCACAAAGCTGCCGCCTGACGGCGCTGGGGACTTTCCTCCACCGGCGGCGATCACAATATATTGCCGGCCATCCACTTCATACGTCGAAGGAGTAGCATTTCCGGCCGCGGGCAGCGTGGTCTTCCAAAGCAGCTTGCCGGTGGTCTTGTCCAAAGCGCGAAAGACTTTGTCATAGTTGGTGGCGCCAATAAAGAGCAGGCCACCCGCGGTCACCACCGGGCCCCCGTAATTCTCACTGCCAGTGTCCGTTAGTCCCTTGGCGGCGAGCTCGGGATATTCTCCGAGGGGAATTTTCCAAATAGTTTTCCCGCTATTCAGATCGATCGCGGTCAAAGTCCCCCACGGCGGCTGGATGGCGGGATAGCCGTCTTTGTCCAGGAATTTGTTGTATCCGTCACTTTGGTACTTCACATCGAGTGGTGATGGACCTTTGTCTTTCACCACCGTTTCCTTCCCGTAATAGACGTACTCGAATACGGCTTGCAGTTGGTCCTGGCCCAGGCTGGCGAAGCCAGGCATTCGTCCCTCGCCTTGAGAGATCAGATGCTTCACGGCCCCCTCTTCGTAGCGATCGGCGACTCCAATCAGCGAGGGGAAATCCGGAGGCGCTCCGGTTAAATCGGAACGGTGGCAAGCGGAACAGTTGCGAAGGAAAATGTCTCGCCCGTTGGCTTCGCCGGTGCGCGGCTTCTGCCGCACCAAGCGCAGTACCCAGGCCATCTCATTCGCGTTCACATACAGCAGGCCGGTCGTGGGATCAAAGGCGCCTCCGCCCCACTCCGCGCCTCCATCGAAGCCGGGAAAGATGATGGTTCCCTGGGTGCTTCCGGGAATGAACTGCCCGTCACTGCGCAGTTTCGTGAAGCGGTCGAGCGCCTCCTGGTGAGCCTCGGGCGTGCGGGTCGTGATCATATCCGCAGTCAGCTTCTGCCGGGCGAATGGAGCAGGCAGCAGAGGCAACGGCTGCTCTTTGGAGGTGACCTCATCTTCGAGATCCGATGATGGGTATTTCCGGTTCTTGATAGGGAAAAGCGGCTTCCCCGTCTCTCGATCAAAGAGAAAAACGTAGCCTGCCTTGGTCGTCTGGGCCACCGCGTCAACATCTTGCCCCTTGCGCTTTACCGTCACCAGGGTAGGCGCCGAGGGCGGATCGCGATCCCAGATGTCATGATGAACCAGTTGGAAATGCCAAATTCGTTTGCCGGTCTCCGCATTCAGTGCGATCAGGCAGTTGGCGAATAAATCGTCACCGGTCCGGTTCGCTCCATAAAAATCGGAAGCCGCCGACCCGGTCGGAACAAATACGATCCCACGCTTTGCATCGACCGACATGCCCGGCCAATTGTTTGCCGCCCCGCTGTATGTCCAGGCTGTCTTCGGCCATGTCTCGTAGCCGATTTCACCGGGATGAGGAATGGTATGGAAGGACCAGCGCAACTTTCCGCTGTGCACATCGTAAGCGCGAATATCTCCCGGAGACGCCGGAAGCGTTTCACTCATCGCACCGCCAACGATTACCAGATCCTTATAGACCACGGCGGGGCTGGTCATCGTGACCCAATTCAGCGGCTCACGTCCTAAACCCTCACGCAGATCGATGCGTCCATCTTTGCCAAAGGCGGTAATTGGCTTTCCGGTTTGCGCGTCCAGGGAGTAGAGGTACTGGTGGGCGCCAGCGAAGATGCGTTGATCTTTTCCGTCCGACCAATAGGTCACGCCGCGGGTGCGCAGCGTTCCAATAATCTTGCTACCTTCATTGGGGTCGAATCGCCAGCGCAGGGCTCCCGTCGCGGCATTCAGAGCGACAACGTTTCCGCTTGGGGTCGGCGCGTACAAGACACCGTCCACAACGATCGGATTGCACTCCATCTCAGATTTCGGATGCGCGTCTCCGGTATCGAACGTCCAGGCAACCTGTAGAGTTTTTACGTTGTCGCGATTGATCTGGTCGAGGCTCGAATAATGAATGTTGTCTGGCCCGCCGCCATAAACCCCCCAGGTACGATACGCATCGGAGGGCGCTTGCGCGCGCGCAAGACCCGGGATGGACAGGAGATATGCAGTTAACGACAGAACGATGCAAAGGCATTTGGCACGCATGGGCTAATAGTTAACCATACCCCTATGGCAGGCGGTAGTTTTTCGAGGCTAGGCAGACGTTACGTCTGCCCCTGGAGTTTCTACATTTTTCCGGGTCGCAGCGTTTTTGCAAACATGCAGCCCCCATGCTCTGTAACAGGGCACTGCTTTAGCTGTGCCGCACGAATGCAATCAATTAGCGGGCTTTAGCCCCTGGCGGCTTTCGTTTTGCCAGATAAGTGAAGCAGTAGGGAAACTTT
>PLZN01000528.1 GCA_003152195.1 Acidobacteriaceae bacterium | reverse complement strand
CCGCCGAGTCAAGGGGAATCTCCGTTTCCCGTTGACTTTGACCTATCATGGATGTCCCCGGAAACGTTAACAAAAAGTAAGGGGATAGGCTGGAAACCGGGGGCAGACGAAAAGTGCCCCAATGGAAGGCGTAAACTGCATTGCGGTGCGGCCCTTCTCGATGGGTTGCGTTCCGTCTGGTCTCTCGGTTTCAGGGAGCCGATCGAAAGCCGTTTCGTGGAATAATGTCCCCTAAAAGATAGGTGGCAGCTTTGGGGAGAATCCCCGACCCACATTCGTCTCGATCCAGCCCCAATCCAGAGGTGATATGAAACGTTTCGCGTGTCTGGCCGTATTGTTCCTTCACTCGGTGGTCGGGCTGGGGCAGCAGTTCTCCTCGGTTCCCGGACAGGGCCGCTCGATGGTCGTCTCGAAGTTTGGCATCGTCTCGACTCCGCAGTTTCTCGCCTCCCAGGCCGGTGCTCACATCCTCGAAGAAGGCGGCAACGCCGTAGACGCTGCAATCGCGGCCAACGCAGTCATGGGCGTCGTCCAGCCCTACGTGAATGGCATAGGCGGAGACCTCTTTGTTCTTTACTACGAGGCAAAGACTGGCAAGGTCTACGGGCTTAACTCCAGCGGCTGGACCCCCAAGGCATTGACCATCGATTACCTCAAATCCAAAGGCGTCACCGAAATCAATCCCATCGGCGTCGAGACCATCGATATTCCTGGTGCCGTTGCTGGATGGGACGCCATGCGCACGCGCTTTGGCTCATTTCCTTTCAGCCAACTGCTCGCCCCCGCCATCTACTATGCACAGAACGGATTTCCGCTCGCCGAGCGCAACGCACGCTACTGGATCGCCAAAAGGCTCCTCGACCAGCCCGGCTACAAGGAGACCTACGACATCTGGCCCACGGCTCCGAAACCGGGCGATCTCTTCAGGAATCCGGCTCTTGCGAGTTCTCTCCGGCAGATCGCCGGGCATGGCCGTGACGCCTTCTACAACGGCCCCATGACCGAGACGATGGTCAAGTTCCTCGACGCACACGGCGGCGTTCATACCCTCGAAGACTTCCGCGACTTCCAGCCCGAGTGGGTCGAGCCCGTCTCCACCACCTACCGTGGCTGGACAGTCTACGAGCTTCCTCCCAACGGCCAGGGCATCGCTGCGCTCTCCATGCTCAACATCATGGAACACTTTCCCATGGCCCAGTACGGCCATAACTCCGTCGATGCTTTGCACGTCATGATCGAGGCCAAGAAGCTCGCCTATGCCGATATGTACAAATACGTCGGTGACCCGCGCTTCACTCTCATCCCAGTGAAGGAACTCCTCTCGAAGGACCTTGCCGCGAAGCGTGCAAAGGTGATCGACATGAACAAGGCTGCCTGCCAGGTTGTCCCCTCCGATATCTCGGCGGAACTAAACAAACATGGCAACTCCACCATCTATCTCTCCACGATCGACAAGGACGGGAACATCGTCTCGCTCATTCAGAGCAACTACGCCGGCTACGGTACCGGCTTCGTTGCCCCAGGACTCGGATTCTCCTTCCACAACCGAGGCGCCGGTTTTCAACTCACGCCTGACCTGCCCAACTCACTGGCCGGACACAAGCGTCCTCTGCACACCATCATCCCGGCTTTCATGGAGAAGGGTGACATCCACATCGGCTTCGGCATCATGGGTGGCTGGAATCAGGCTCAGGCTCACGCGCAGTTCATCGCCAACGTCGTTGACTATGGAATGAATGTGCAGGCTGCGCTCGAACAGCCCCGCTTCACCAAAGATACCTTCGATGGCTGTGACGTCCAGATGGAGGAGACTATTCCTGCCGATATCCGCGCCGGTCTCGCACAGCGCGGCCAACAGATCCGGCTTCTCGAGCCATTCTCCTTCTCCGTCGGTCAGGGCGCGGCCGTTGTCCGAGACGGCAGTCGACAGGTGAACTTTGCTGCAGGTGACCCCCGCTCTGACGGAGCAGCGATTCCGCAGGAGCCGAGCAGCAAATAGAGGGCCACGCGACTTCGTCGATGGTGCTGCAAGAAAGCGCGAACGAGCAGCGGGGCGCCAGCAAGTGGCCTCAAACCGATTCAGGAAAAAGATTTGTCGTGTGCACCGGCGGCGAGCCCCTGCTTCAACTGGATGTTGCCTTGATCGATGCGCGGCATCGCCAGAACTTCTGGATTGCCATCGAGACCAATGGAACCATCCCAATTCCAGAAGGACTGGGTTTGCGGTGAGTCCAAAGAGTGGGACTCCGCTTGCCGTCACCCACGGCAACGAACTAAAAGTGGTCTATCCACAAGAGACCGATCCTCGTTCCTACGCTCAACTGAACTTCGAACACTTCTTTATTCAGCCGAAAGACGGAGATCATGCATCGGACTCTCTCCGCGCGCCGATGCGGTTCGGTTCAGAAAACCCGAAATGGCGTCTGAGCCTGCAAACGCACAAACTCGTCGCGATCCGCTAACAGGCTGTGTTTCAGGTTCCAGACTCCTCGAACGGCTAGAGCGGTTTCGCCATTACTGTGGCCTGATCAAAGTCGCGAGGTGTGGTCCCGGCCAGCCGGGACCACGAAAAGGCCTTTCGCTTCCCGAATTTCCTGCAGGGCGGCACTAGCTGAGAGAAATGGTGTGCGGCTTTCTTCGCGGAAAGCGGCATGCAGTTCGGTGGCCCCACAAAGCTCCACAGGAAATCCGGGTTCGGTTTACACCCATTGCGAAACGCTTTAACGCTTCATGCTGATCTCCGAACCATAGAACGCGAGCAGGGGATGGCGAATCACAGCGCGAAACTCGTAAGTACTCGTTGGCGACAGGCTATCGATATGGGCTGTGAACGCGCCGGCCTTCGAGACGGTCTGTGCCGGCGTTGCGGTCCAGGGCGAGCTACGCGAGTTGACGTCTTCGCCGGCGATCGGACGATATTCAAATCCCACCTGCAGTGAGGAGCTGTCGCCCATATCGAGCACCTCGCCCTGCAGCGTCTCCCCAGACCCTTCGACGACAGACCCGGTGGTCTGTACGTGCGGCGGAGTGAACGCCGGCTCGGCGTTGGTAATCTTCAGCACCACCGGGTTTGGCCAGCGAAAGTTGTCCTGCAGGCGTTGTGTTTGGATCACCCGCACATGCAGACCGTCCTTCTCCTGGCGCCAGCTGGATTTCGGCGTGATCTCCGGATGGTACTCGATCACCTGGTCGTTCTGGCCGAGCACGCTGAGTTGCGTCTTCTCCGTCGCGCGCACCGAGTGCAGAGTGAACTCCTTCCAGGTCGCGCGCGGCCATGGCGTGTCCGATTCCACGATGGCATAGAGCGCCTGGTTGTCTTTCTTCTTGGTGAACCAGATGTCGCCTTCGTTGGTGATGACCCACGGCCGCACACTGTAAATTGCGTCGGAGTTCACAAACATCCACAACGCTATTTCGCGCAGGCGTTCTTCTTCTTCAATGGGCAGCTCGCCATTCGGCTTCGGCCCCACATTGAGCAGAAAGTTGCCGCCCTTGGCGCGCGTCTGGATCAGCAGGCGAATCAACTCGCCTCCTGATTTGTAGTGCTCATTCTGCGGCTGGTATTGCCACGCGGTGCCCATGGTCATGTTGGTTTCCCACGCGCCCGGCAGCGGCATCCCCGGAACCGTAAGCTCGGGCGTCTTGATCGCGCCGCGGGTCACGATGATATTGGGATCCAGCTTCCACGCCAGGTCGCGCAGCCCGGCCGCTTCTCCGTCAAGAAAAAGCGCATCGATCTTGCCATAGTTGGTCAGCAACTCGCGGATCTGTGCCTGGTCGTATTGCATCAAGCCAGGATTATTCACCGGCTGCACTTCGGGGACTAAGCGCTCGATGGGCTTGCCGTTCTGGTGCAGCCACCAGAAATCATCCGGCGAATAATAAACCCCTGCGGCGATACCCTGGGACCGGAAAGCATCGAAGATCTCCTTGGTGATATCGCGATGAAAGGGAGTATGCATGATGCCGAAGTTCGTCGTCGCCGTGTCGAACATGGTAAAGCCGGAGTGGTGCTTGGCCGTGAACATGACATAGCGAACGCCGGCCAGGTGCGCCAATCGGGCCCAATCCAGGGGACGAAATTCGTACGGGTCGAAAGTTTTTGGCAGCTCGGTAAAGAAGCGGTCCGTGTATTCCGGGGAGGCGCCGACCAGCGAGTGGCTGATCACCACGCCCAGCTGACTATCCACGCTCCAGTGGATGAAGAGACCAAAACCCTGATCCTGGAACCAATCCAGCCGCTCCGGTTTATTCAGCGATCCCACTTCCGGATCGTCGGCAGCGGACAATGCGAGCAGGTTGCCGGCAAGCAAAAACACCACCAGCCAACGCATGGTACGGATAAGCAATCGTGTTCCAGACATGGAGAGCCGACCTTCTCAAAATAGGATGAGGCACCTACAACCATAAATGAAACGGCGATTCGTCAGTGCGCGCACACACGGGCCGCGCCTGGAGCAGATTGAGCGACAGCATACCTATCGACCTATTGCAGCCATTGGTTCTTTCGCCTTATATCAGGGTACAAGCACGAT
>PLZN01000221.1:4226-4370 GCA_003152195.1 Acidobacteriaceae bacterium | reverse complement strand
TTGTGAAGTAACGGAAGACAGTGAAGAAGTGAAAGAGTGAACAAGTGAAGTAGTGAAATGGAGACGCACGGGTTGTTCACCGTTTCACTTATTCACTCGCTGTTTCACTAAAGTTGAAAGGATTTGAAATGCGGGAAATTGTTA
>PLZN01000221.1:0-4177 GCA_003152195.1 Acidobacteriaceae bacterium | reverse complement strand
GCTGCTAGCTTTTAGCTTCTAGCTTATTCGTGGGCAGGTTGAGTCATTCGCTTCCCGATGCATGAGCTAGAAGCCGAAGGCTAGAAGCTGAAAGCTGTTTCTAGGGGCGTAAGCTCAACGGTTNNAATCCCTCCGCCCCTGCCAGATTGGAAGTGAGCTTCTAGCTGTTAGTTCTTGCTTGTCGATGGGGAAGGTGGGCTTTTGAGGTTCACCGGGAAGAAGCTGGAAGCAAACGGCTAGAGGCTGGGAGCAGTATTTACGGGATGCGCCGGGTGAAACGCTTGGCGCGAAGGAATGGAATTATGGCAACAAAGACGGCTATTGAAAAAGGCGACGATCGTCCCGCCAAGCGGCAGGAGCCTGGGGCTATGTCAGAATTCTCTGGAAACGCCATAGGTAAGTGGAACGAGTTTACCGGCTTTCTGAGCGATNNGAGATGCGCAAGGTGGTTGTTCCCTCGCAGAAGGAAGTGAAGGTGACGACGACGGTTGTGATCGTCGCGGTGTTCATTTTCGGCACGTACTTCTTTGTGGTGGACTGGATATTCAACCTCGGCATACACCAGTTGCTGGTCAAGCTGGGTGGATTGCAGTAGCAAGCGAAGCCCGGAAACGAGAACAGAATGGCAGACGAATTGGAACAACCCGGCGAACCGCAAGAGCCCAGCGGAGAGCCGCAGCCGGCGCCGAACGAGCGCTTCAAGTGGTATATCCTGCACGCCTACTCGGGGTTTGAGCGCAAGGTGAGGGAGTCGATCGAGAGCCGGGTGCAAGCCTTCGGGCTGAAGGACAGGGTGGGCCGGGTGATGATTCCCACCGAGCCGGTAACAGAGATCGTCAACGGCAAGAAGCGCACCGTGGAGCGGGTCTTCCTTCCTGGATATGTGCTGGTGGAGATGGAGTTGGACAACCATCTTTGGCACGTATTGAAGGACACGCCGAAGGTGACGGGTTTTCTGGGGACGGGCGACAAGCCGGTGGCGTTGAGCGAGGAAGAAGTCAGTTCGATTCTGTTCCGCAGCGATACGGCGAAGGACAAGCCGCGGCTCAAGATCAAGTTTGAGAAGAATGAATCGGTCCGGATCACCGACGGACCCTTCGCCAACTTCAATGGCGTGGTCGACGAAGTGAACGAGGACCGCGAAACGTTGAAGGTCATGGTCACCATCTTCGGCCGGTCCACGCCGGTCGAGCTCGAGTTTGGCAAGGTCGAAAAAGTTCTTTAAAGCGTTTCTACCCCTCTAGCGAGTGGTAGCTTCGAGCGTTTCCCTGCGCGCTTGTTCCCGATAGGCGATTGCGTGGTTTTCAGAAAGGTTATTGCGATGCCTCCGATTAAGAAAATACAGACTCAGATAAAGTTGCAGATCGCAGCCGGCAAGGCGACACCGGCGCCCCCGGTTGGCCCGGCCCTCGGCCAGGCGCAGGTCAATATCATGGAGTTCTGCAAGCAGTTCAATGCGCGCACGCAAAACAAGGAAATGGTGGGGCTGATCATCCCCGTGGTGATCACGGTCTACGTGGACCGCACCTTCACCTTTGTCACCAAGACGCCGCCGGCCGCCGTGCTGCTGAAGAAAGCCGCGAATCTGGCCAAGGGCTCAGGCACCCCGAACAAGGACAAGGTGGGAACCGTGAGCGAGGCCCAGGTGCTCGAGATCGCCAAGCAGAAGATGCCCGACCTGAATACCGTCTCCGTCGAGGCAGCGGTGAAGAGCATCAAGGGCACAGCGCGGTCCATGGGAATCGAAGTCTCGGCTTAGGGGCCGTCTCAAGGCAACGTGGGCGGGACATCGCAGAAACGGCAGATCCCTCCACTACGCGCGCTGCGGCCGGAGGCTGTGACTTTATTGATTTTTCGCGCTTTTGGAAGCACCTAAGCTTCTTGTTTTCAGCATCGGTTTTTGAGCGAAACCAATAAAGTCACAGCCTCTCGGGATGACAGACCTGATCTTAGTTCAGTGCCCTTACGTTCGTTATGGCGACAGTGTATGGCGCTAAGCTTCGCCAATCCGGCAGGGCGGCCCCGACGGTTATCATCTTCCGCCTACTTTGTCATCCCGGCCGGAGCGAACCCGGATTTCCTGCTGCGCTGCACCACAGATGGCCGCGTGTGCGGCTTTCTTTACGGAAAGCCGCATGAAGTTCGCTGGTCCCACCAAGCCTGACAGGAAATCCGGGGTAGCGAAGTGGAGGGACCCGCGGTTCAACCTTTTCGTTCTCAGATTTGTTTGCGTTTGCAGAGGGAACTTTAGCCGATTGTGAGACAATAAAAAATGCGTTCTGAGCAGCAGGCGGACGCGGTCAATGGCTGCGCTAGCGGTAGGAGAAGCGGCCAATACCACGGCAGGACGGCTGGCAAAGTCCTAGCGGCGGAAGACGAGGAAGCATGGCAAAAAAAATCAGCAAGAACATGGCGAAGGTGCGCGCTCAGGTGGAAGACCGCCCCTATTCGCTGCAGGACGCGGTTCCGCTTCTCAAAAAAGTTCAATATGCGAAGTTCGACGAGACCGTCGATTTGACCCTGCGTCTCGGCGTAGACCCCAAGCATGCCGATCAGATGGTGCGCGGTACGGTGGTTCTGCCGCACGGGCTGGGCAAGACCAAGCGCGTGGCGGTGATCGCCTCCGGAGACCGGCTGCGCGAGGCGGAAGCAGCGGGCGCCGATATTGTTGGCGGAGAAGATATGGTGGAGCGGATCCAGAAGGAAAGCTGGACGGATTTCGACGCGCTGATCGCCACCCCGGACATGATGAAGTCGGTCGGCCGGCTGGGCAAGGTGCTTGGCCCCCGCGGTCTGATGCCCAATCCCAAGACCGGCACCGTCACCAACGATGTGGCCGCGGCGATTCGCGAGATCAAGGCCGGCAAGGTCGAATTCCGCACCGATAAGACAGCACTGGTGCACGTCCCGGTGGGGAAGCTCTCTTTTCCGCCGCAAAAGCTGATTGACAATGCGACCACGGTCATCAATAGCGTGGTCCGGGCCAAGCCGTCAGCGGCCAAGGGGAAGTACATTCGGGGCATCACGCTAAGCTCGACCATGGGACCCGGCATCGCGCTGGACAGCGAGGTCGCTGAGGCGGCCGGCAAACCTTAGAATCTCATCATGCTCTCATTTTGCGCCGGCTAGGCCGCGCAGAAGGCGAGACCACTTCCGCCGGAACGGCGGAGTGGGACAAAAGGCTGATTTTATGGCACTGACGAAGGCGAAGAAAGCAGTACAGATCGATCATCTTGCGCACGAGCTCGCGGGCTCGACCAGCGCCATTGTAGGCACCTTTGCCAAGCTCACCGTCTCCCAGGATTACGAGCTGCGCAAGGTGGTGCGGGGCGCGGGCGGCCGCTACCGGGTGCTCAAGAACAAGCTGGCGGCGCGGGCTTCCCAGGGAACCAAGGTAGAGCAGGCATTGCAGGGTCTGAAGGGCGTCTCCTCGGTGGCCTATACCAGCGGCGATCCCGTGGCCCTGGCTAAGGCGCTCTCCACCTGGATGCAGGATAACGCCGAGTTTACGTTCAAGCTGGGCATCGTCGACGGACATGTGATCACGGTCGAAGAAGTGAAGCAGCTGGCGACGATGCCGTCCAAAGAGGCGATTTTTGCCAAGCTGCTCTTCCTCATCAATGCTCCAGCGCAGCGTCTGGTAACGGTGATGAACGCGGCTGGCCGCGATCTTGCGGTGGTGGTGAACCAGGCCGTCGAGCAAGGGAAATTCGCCGCTCCGGCTCCCATCGCGAGCCAGCCGGCGGAAGCGGCGCCAGCGGCTAAGGCGGACGAAACGATCGAGAATTCCCAAACAGCGGCGGCGGCCACTGAGGCCCCGGTGGAAGGACCACCAGTGGAAACAGCTCCGCTCGCAGCAGCAGCACCAGCAGTAGCATCTGCGGTCGAAACAGCTCCAGTCGCGGCGGCTGTCGCCGAAGCTGCGCCGGCGGTTGATACGGTAACCGAGGCGGGCGCGGAATCGCAAGCAGAAGCGGCGGCCACGGAAAAGCCGGTAGAAGATTAAGCATTTCTCCTGTGGAGGGGTGCCATGTCTGGGCACACCGGAAACCTCCCAGGTATGCGGGGAAGCGGGCGGCCTAAGGGTCTTCGGCTAGTAGCAATAGAGTATCGGTAGGTAATTACCAAAGTTTTGTTCCAGTGGAGAGAAAAATGGCGGATTTGCAGCAGTTGGAAG
>PLZN01000243.1 GCA_003152195.1 Acidobacteriaceae bacterium | reverse complement strand
CGACATCGAGGGTTTCTCGCATCTCTTCGTGATCTGGGAGTTCGACAGATGCCAGAACTTCGATCTGATCGGCACACCGCCTCTCGACGATAGACCGCACGGAGTATTCGCAACTCGATCTCCCCGGCGTCCGAACCCCATTGGTCTTACTGTCGTCCAGTTGCTTCGCCGCGAAAACGGGCTGCTGCATGTCCGAGGCGTCGACATGCTCGATGGAACGCCTATTCTCGATATCAAGCCATACTTATCGAGCATCCCTGCGGAGACGTTGCGCCGAGGATGGCTGGCAGAAGCTGAGTCACGTAAGAAATGATGCATCAGGTCCAGACCGGTTTCACGATTACTGTGTCCGATCCGGCCGCAGTGAAGTGGGCTTTACTGGGTGAAAAGCCCGCGTGCGGCATTTTCACCGGCCACCCCATTGCATGCGCTCTGATGCTTGCCCGGTTTCAGTGCAGGTGCAACGGCCGAATGTATGGTGCGGCGTATTGAACGCCAAGGTGGACAATTTCCAATATCAGGACCGCAACCAGAATGCGGAATATCCAGACCTTCGCCCGTTCATGCATGGTCAGCCGTGCCCCGATGTATCCTCCAGCAACGCTGCCGGCCGACATGACCAGCCCCTGCGTCCAGAGGATGCTGCCGTGCCCTGCGAACATCAGGATCGGCACCAGCGTGGTGGCAACCGCCAGCAGCGCCTTCAAGGCATTGGCACGCACCAGATCGTAGTGGAACATCAGGATGAGTATCAGCAGCAGATAGGTGGCCCCGTCCAGAACGATGAAGCCGAGCCAGAATCCGACACCTAGTAAGGCGAACATGCCCGCCGTGGTGATCCCGGCGGCGCCGAGCGTCGGTCGCTCCAACACCTTCTTCATCTTGGTAACCAGCAAAAGAAGAGCTAACATGACGGCTGCGGTGATCACCAGTGCCATGCTGCGCCCGGGAAGCCTTTCTGCTGCCAGCACGCCCACCACGCTGCCTAACGTGGCCGGAATCGCCATCTTGAGACCGGCGCGCCAGTCCACCTCTGCCTTCGTCTGGAACGTACGTAGCGCCATCAGCGAACCGAACATGACCGATAACCGGTTCGTCGCATTCGCATCGAGAGGCGACAACCCGAACATCAGCAGCACAGGTAGCGAGATAGCGGATCCGGATGAGGCAAGCGTATTCACCAGCCCGCAACCGAGTCCGGCAACGAGCAGGATTAACCCATAGAGAAGGTGTACGAACGTTACGTGCATCGGAGCCTTTCTGTCAGAGGCTGCTAAAAATGCGCGAACTCCCCTCGTAACAGCCGGGATGGGCGATCGAACGTAGCCTAGGGGAAGATTTTCGGACTGTTTCGGACGGAAACTCCGCTATCCTAGCGTCGCGTCACGACCAAGTCAATTGTTTTTGGGCGGATCTTGTTTTAGAGACGGAGAGGACGCTAGCCGGCGACCGGAGCGGAGCCGGGCTTGTACCGGTTTGCTGGGTTCTCCCAGCCTTGGGCCTGCGAATTGCATCGTTCGGCAAGGCTGGGAAACTCCTGCGGATGGTACAAACTTCAGTTGGAAGCTGTTTCGGCGCCCGCTGGTTTTTGGCTCACCACGCTGTTCACCCACACAGTCTTGCCCCGCAGCCAGTCGGGATCCTTGAACTCCCATCCCACGCGTGCCTGCGCTGGGTCCCCGTGCACGCTGCCGCTTGCAATGCGCGTCTTGCGTCCGGCGACGACGTCAAATTTCGACGGAACACCCGCGGCAGTCGCACCGGGCGTAAACGTGAGCGTCACCCCCTGATTGACGTCGGCCCCAGCAGCAGAGTAGTGCATCTTGTCGACGGACCACGCGCTGTTCGTCCAAGTCGCCTCGATAGCGACCGTTCTGCCGGGAAGATGATCGTCATTGTCGATGATGGCCGCGTGATCGCCCGCGATTGCCTGAACCCGCAAGGTGCATCCCAGGCCGTCCTGTGCCTTCAGCTTCCATTCCGCGCCGACAGCCAGGGTCTTGGGCGCGCTGGTGGTCGTCCATTGTTGCCCGGCGCCCGCAAACACAGATCGGCGAAGCGCAACAGGTAAGTGGCGCCTGTGGCCGCATTTGCCGGGCGGTCGAGCTGCATCTTGGTAAGGTAGGCTTCTGCGCCTGAGCGCTTGTCCAAGTCCACCATCTCCTGCTGGTTTGCGCAGTGGATACGCTTGCCCGTAGCGCGTTCAGTAAACACTGCTTCATAAAGAGGTGTCGCTCCGCCCGGATCAACATAGAGTTCGATCATCGTATAGGGCAGCTCCGGGCCTATCCATTGCACAAACTGCTCCGGCCAGTGCCGGTAAACGATCTGCTCGGGTGCGATCGGGGGTGGAATTACAGGCTCTGCGGTCTGTGCGAAGATCGTGACCGCACTGCCAAGAAGAATGGAAACGGCAACAACTTTAAACATAACTTCTCCTTTCAGATATTGAGAGAACTTAGTAACAACGCTCAAAAGGTGTAGCGGATACCAAGCTCCACTCGCCGCGCGGCTTCCGCGGCCAATGGCTGAGTGAACGTGGGCGGGCCGACAACGTTGCCCACGGAAGTCACGTTGGTGTGGTTGAGAAGATTCGCCGAACGCGCATTCAGGGTGACGCTCTGATGCCGGTCGGCAGAGAGGCCGTGGGTATGAAGCTCGAAGGTGCGGCTCAGGTTGGAATCTAGATGAACAAGAGTGGGCATGGTTCCTGCGTTTCGTCCCAGCGTGCCATTCAAACCGGTGGTGTTGAGCAGGCCGAAGGGTGTTTGGTAGACGCCCGTACCCTGCTGTGCAGTGAGCGAGGGACGGTCGTTGAAAACGCCATCTCCGTTGTTATCCGTGCCGGTGACGACGTTATAAGGATCTCCGGAGGAAGCATCGAACTGGCTGGTGAACGAGAGCTTCGCCGGAAGGTTCAGCTGTCCAATCGCGAACAGCCGATGTGTTGATTCCCAGGATGCGCGAGCCGTTTCCCCACGATCGGAATAACTGGACTGCGGAAACAGCGTCGCCGAGTCCGCATCCGTCTTCAGGTCGAAATATAAGTAACCGACAAAGATGCCAAAGCGTTTGTAACTGTGCCGATCTACTCCGAGGAAGAGCACCTGGCCATGGAGGTGGCCGGACTGTTCAAACTGGAAGATGTTCTTGCCGGGTGCGATGGGCCGCGAAGCAAGCAACGGATTCGTCGTGCCGTCGTCAACCAGCGGAGCATTGATATTGCGGGAGCGAAGCGTGCCCCAGGCTTGCGCGTCAAAGACGTTTGCCTGGGCATGCCAGTTGTGAGGCAGTTCGTGCTCCACGCCAAGCTGAGATTGAAAAGACCATGTTTGTCCCAGGTTGGCAGCGAATTGGCGGGTCGTTGCCACGGCGATGGTGGAAGGCGTGGGCACGAGGGGTTGTGTGAACGACGGCGAGTAGAGAAGCATTTGGCTCTGGCGAACACCATTCAGCCGGTACGCTTCGGTGGTTACATCCGGCGTGACCGGACTGGAAAATAGTCCGCCCCGTGCATGCACGATCCACCGCTGCTTGCGGTCGGGCGACCATGCTACGCCGGCTCGAGGTTCCCGAAGCTGGCTGGGGAGGTTTGGAGGGCATAGCGCAATCCCAATGCGAGCGATAGGTTCGGCCTGAGATTCCATTGATCTTGCGCGAAAAGCGACACATGCCACTGTGCAAAGGGCACCAGAGGCGCACCCTGGGTGACGTTGTAGGTCGTGGGAACTCCGCCCGGCAAACTGAGCAAAGTTCGCCGGTATTGTTCCAGTCCTGAGATCGCGGTCTGTTGAGAATTATCGGCGAGAACAGGAGCCAGTCCGCCTCCGAATACAAAAGCGCCGTTGAAGGTGTCAGGATCAAAGTCGTGAACCAGTATCCCCAGGGAGGCAACCCCGAATTTGAACGCGTGCTTGCGATGGCTCCACATCACGTCGTCGTCCACTTCGAGACCGCGCTCGCGATTTCGCAGACCTCCCGCGGTGGCGCCGCCTCCAACAAAAGCGCCGGCCACCTGCAGGCTGGGTGCACTCGAGTGCGGTACATCGGTGGTGTTCTTCCAGGTGAAACCGATGCGGGTCTGGTGCGGAAGGGTAGGGCTGAGTGTGAAGATATCGGTCAGCCGCAGGTCCTGCTCGCTGACGGTGCTGCTGTACCCCGCCTCAGGAAGCACCAGGCCGCCGCTGCCAACGTTGCCGGAGTCGTTTACGTTCGCGGAATACGTTGCCGCGAGCATGTTCCTGGCGTTCAACTGCCAATCGGTGCGTACATTGCCGATCCACAAACGCTGCGGCGCCGCGACATTTTCGCTCAGCGGCGTCTCATCGCCTTGGCTGTCGAGCACCACGGCGTTAACGACGTTGAACTCGTCAATGTTTCGCCTCTCCAGGGCGAGGAAAAAATCGCTCTTCTGCCTGCGTATGGGGCCGCCCAATTCGAATCCATACCGCCGCTTGCCCGCCGGCGTGGCGCTCAGCGCGAAGGGATCGGTTGCGTTCAAACCGGACTCGCTGTCGGTGAAGAAGAGAGCTCCGTGGAGAGAGTCCCGGCCAAGCTTAGTCAAGATCTCGACTCGGCCGCCCTGGTACGGCGGACGATCGTATTCAGCCGAGAACATGTCAGGGTTCACGCGGATGGAGGCGATCGAGGATTTGGGCGGCAGAGCGCTGCCGTTCTAGAAACCATCAACGGTAATAATGGCCTGGCCGGGAGCGCCGCCGCTGCTGGCGGCGAGCACCTGCAGCTGACGTTTGAAGTCGTCTGGATCATCCGCCATGCCTTGAAGGTCCTGCGCGGAAAGCGTGTGTGTGCCGGCGCCGTGATCCGCATCGACCGACCCGAGGTTATTTCCTCCGGCATGGCTGCTTGTAAAACGACGGAAGCTCCCGCGACCGCAGCTCCGGAGGGGTCGAGCACGGTGCCGCTGAGAGTATTGGATCCAGCGGAGCCGCATGGTTGCGCGCGCAAGTTTCCGCCGATGCTCAACACTGCGCAGAGGATCATTCCATCCCATCGATTCATAGATCCGCCTCAACTCCGATGTCGTTCAAGGCGAGAATCGCAGCTGGCGGAACGAAGAAACAGTGCAGGTTGTCACCGGAATCAGGTGACAAGTATCATTGCGATTGGGAAACTCGGAGAGAAGCATTCAGCCGCCCCTGTATAGAAGGTTTCTTCACACCTTCTGTATAGGTACGGCTGCAAACGTGACCCGTTGGCTTAACTATTTTTTTCGGTGCCATAGCGTGGCAAACCGTATCTAAGACACTGTGGCCCCAGACGCTTTTCCCGCGTGCCGCATTTCAGGAGGAATCAGTACC
>PLZN01000328.1 GCA_003152195.1 Acidobacteriaceae bacterium | reverse complement strand
CGCCGCTCACGCCCGGCATCATCAGATCGGTAATGATCAGGTCCGGGCTCCATTCTTCGAAGAGAAGCAGGGCTTCTTCCGGATCGTTGGCTGCTCGCACGTCGTATCCCTGTGTGGAAAGTGCGGCGCGCAGTACGCGCGTGATCTGGGCCTCATCGTCTACGACTAAAACTCGTTCTGCCATCTGCATCCTTTGCCCGCGCGCACCGTTGTTGCGTACGGACTGCGATAGAGCATTTTAACTATTGGTGTAAACAAGGAAACGGAGCTGAACGCGGCCCCAGCACGCGGGTCTTTGCGAGATGGGTGGAAAAGAACGGCCACACTTATCCACCCTCATCCATAGTAAGAAATGCTCTATGATCGCCCCTGATGCTTCTCTCTCGGGCTCCACTGAAGCAGCTCGCATTTCGTTATGTGGCGATGACCGCTGCCGCCCTGCTGGTGGTGCTGGTCTATCGCAGGATACTCCACGTCAACCAGACTACCGTCGCGCTCACCTTCCTGGTGATGGTCCAGTTGGTGGCCTTTGGCTGGGGACTGATCTACTCCATCTGCCTCTCCATCGGCTGTACCCTGCTGTATAACGTTTTTTTCCTTCCCCCGCTCGGCAGCTTCACCATCGCCGACCCGCAAAACTGGATCGCGCTGCTGTCGTTTCTAGCCTCGGCGATTTTCATCAGCAGGATCTCGGAAAGCGAACGGCGGCAGACCGCGTTGACGGAAGCTCGACGCAGCGAAATGGAGCGCCTTTATGAGTTCAGCAATCAGTTGCTCATGGAGGAGAACCTGCACGATGTGGCTCGTCACGCGCCGCACGTCGTGGCCTCGATCTTCGCATTCGAGGCCGTCACCCTCTATCTCACCGAGAGCGATTCGGCTTACTCTTCCGATCCGCGTCGTGCCTTCGTATCGATCGAGGAACTGCGCGCGGCTGCGCGCATGCCCGATGCACCTCGGCCCCGTGAAGCTGGGGTGTGCATCGTTCCCTTGGTGCTGGGCATGCGGGCAAGCGGCTCGATAGCCATGACGAAGGCGGGCTACTCAGACGGATTGTATGACGCGATCGGTGGGCTCCTCGCGATCGCTCTGGAGCGGGCGGCAGCGCTGGATCGCTTCAGCCGCGTGGAGGCGGCGCGCGAGGGAGAACGCCTGCGCAGCGCCTTGCTCGATTCGGTGACCCACGAGCTACGCACCCCGCTGACAGCGATACGGGCGGCGGCAACCAGCCTGTTGTCGCAGCCGGCGCTCGCCGAGAGCCAGCGGCACGAGATGTTCGCCATTCTCGATGAGGAAAGTGCACGCCTCGACCGCCTGATCGGCCAGGCGATCGAAATGGCCCAGCTCGACAGCGACGGCATTGAGGTGCGGCCGAGACCGCAGCGCCTGCAGGAGGTGATTGACATGGCGCTCGAGGATTGCCGCGTACTGCTGCGTGGGCGCCCCGTGACGGTAGAGCTGCCGCCCAACATGCCCTCTATCTCCCTGGACCGGGAATTGATCCGTCGCGTGCTGCGTCATCTGCTGGAAAATGCCGCGCGCTACTCTCCCGCCGGGTCGCCGGTGCGCATCGGTGCCAAGCTCGAACCGGACCGTCTGCTGGTAAGCATCACCGACGAGGGGCAGGGAATCGATGAGGCCGAGCAGGCCTACATTTTCGACAAGTTCTACCGCGGCAGCCGGCAGCGCCTTTTGCATGGCACGGGCATGGGCCTGGCGATTGCAAAGGCGATTCTCCGCGCGCACAACGGCGGGATCGAAGTGGTCAGCCATCGCGACCAGGGAGCAACCTTTACCTTTTGGGTGCCTATCAATCCCCCTACCGCGACTAATTTGTAGTTATCGGGTTCGCTGGATTGGGTACAGGTAAACTCGAAGCTTTATGCTGGTGATCGCTGCATTGGAGAAAGAAGAATTCGCCGAATCTCTCGCCACCGTACGTATCTCGTCACCATCGTTGGCATTGAATAGGCGAGAAGACCCTGAGATCACAGAGTTCGTTGAAGACATCAACAGAAAACGACCTCAAGCACCGGAAAGAGCAAATTTTCAGGGTCGCCGTAATCGTAGCTTTCTCTATCCGCGTCTATGCACCCAGGGGACGATGGCCTCAAGTAACTTGCGCCGGGAAAGCATCGTCCCTTCAATGAATATTTCATTTCCCGACTGACGTTTTTTGTTTGATCCGTCTAACGGGTAACGGCGGGCCTGCACGGGCGCCATCAAGGGATCGCGATCTGGGAGTTCCGGCGGTTGAGCTCCGACCCCGAGGAGAATGCGTCTTGCGCAAACACTGGAATACTCTTTCTGGCCTCTTTTTTCTACTCCTTGTTTTTAGTGCTTTCTCTTCAGTGTCCCAGGCCCAGCAGGTGGCACAAGACCGGATCGTACAGGCCATCGAGGCCGGTAAGGTATCCGCCCTGCCGGGCACGGTACATCCGCTGGCCCGGGCGGAATACGATCAGGGTCCGGTTGCGGCTTCGATGCAGTTGCATGGTATGACCATGACCTTCAAGCCGTCGGCGGCGCAGCAGGCAAGCCTGGATGCTTTGCTGAAGGCGCAGCAAACCCCCTCATCCTCGAGCTACCATCAGTGGCTCACTCAGGCGCAGTTTGCCGATCAATTCGGCATGAGCCAGGGGGACCTCGACAAAGTCACGCAATGGCTCCAATCCCAGGGCTTCACCGTGGATAAAGTGGCGGATAGCCGCAATGCCATTCGCTTCAGCGGCAGCGTAACCCTGGCGGAGCAGGCCTTCCACACCCAGATTCACAAGTACGTCGTGAATGGGGAGAGCTATTTCGCAAACGCCACGGAAGTTTCGTTGCCCAGTGCCTTTGCCGGAACGGTGAGCCATATTGGCGGCCTGGCTGACTTCAAACCGAAGCCCCGGTATGTCCGTCCGGCAACCAAGCAGGGGACCCACCCGCAGTACACCGATGGTGTTGCGGGAGGCCACT
Organism: Acidobacteriaceae bacterium; assembly: GCA_003152195.1. GTDB lineage: Bacteria > Acidobacteriota > Terriglobia > Terriglobales > Acidobacteriaceae > PALSA-350. The sequence goes on along the minus strand of PLZN01000328.1, from coordinate 6,828 downwards.
ATATTGCCCCGGGAGACTTCGCGGTCATCTATGACGTGAATCCGCTCTACACCGCGGGTTCCACCGGAACCGGTCAGACAATCGGGATCATGGGCCAGACTGACATCGTCATGGCTGACATCGCATCTTTCCGCAGTGCGGCGGGCTTGCCGGTCAATAATCCCACCGTGTTCTTGATCCCCGGTTCCGCTGACCCCGGAATCGGCGATGCCTCCGGCGACATTAATGAAGCGGACCTGGACCTGGAATGGTCGGGCGGCGTGGCCAAAAACGCGTCCATCGTGTTTGTGAACTCAAACAATGTGTTTGATTCTTTGCAATACGCCATCGCGAACAAAATCAACGGCGTGCAGATCCCGATTCTTAGTATCAGTTACGGCGCTTGCGAGCCCAGTATCGCCTCGGCGGAGCTGGCCGGCCTGGAAGCGTCATTTCAACAGGCGAATGCGCAAGGGCAGACGGTGATTGCCGCCGCGGGAGACAACGGAGCGGCCGACTGCGATGCGCAATCGAACCCCAATGCCGCGCCAATCACCTCGGCCACCCAGGGTTTGCAGGTTGATTACCCGGGGAGCAGCGCCTATGTAACCTCCATGGGCGGCAGTGAATTTACGGGGGATGGAACCGCCCAAAATCCTTCCACGGGCGCCGATCAGTATTGGAGCGCGAACGGGTCCACCAGCGTGCTTACTTCCGCTAAGTCTTATATTCCCGAAATGGCGTGGAACGATACCACCTTTGAAATCGAGAATGGAGGCGGACTGACTGCAGGCGGGGGTGGCAAGAGCCTGCTGTTTCCCAAGCCGAGCTGGCAGACGGGAGTGCCCGGCATCCCCACCGATTCCGCCCGCGATGTGCCGGATGCTTCCCTTAGCGCCTCGGCGGACCATGACCCTTACCTGGTCTGCACCCAGATCATCCTGGCTTCCGATCCAACCCAAAGCAACTTTACCTCCAGTTGTATCAATGGCTTCTATATCTCGGACCAGGGTAACAGCGACGACAAAACCCTAACCGCCTTCGGCGGAACATCGGTTGCCGCACCCAGTTTCGCGGGCGCCTTGGCGCTCATCGAGCAAAAGTTGGGCGTCCCGCAAGGTTTGGGCAACGTGAATCCCGCCCTCTATACGCTGGCATCCAACGCCAGCACCTACGCCTCGGCGTTTCACGATATAACCACCGGGAACAATATAGTGCCGTGTACGGCGGGATCCCCAAACTGCCCGAACATCGGCACGATGGGCTACCCGGCCGGCACCGGCTATGACCAGGCTACGGGACTCGGATCGGTCGATGTCTCTAATTTAGCAACAGCGTTCGGTACAATTGCCACCAAGCTGGGAACAACGACGACCATCGCTGCTTCGCCGGCGAGTCCGCTGGTCGGAGCAACGGTTACGATCACCGCGACGGTGGCGCCCAGTTCCGGGACCACAGCGCCTACGGGAACCGTGACCTTCACCATCGACGGGACGGCCGGGACCGCGGTGGCTTTGACCAATGGGATGGCGGTGATGACGACCAGCTTTTCCACCGGAGGAGCGCACACGGTCGTGGCATCGTATTCGGGCGATACGAACTTCTACGTCTCCACCAGCGCGGTAACGACGATTACGGTTGTCGCCACCGGCGCGGCAACAACGACCACGCTGGCGGCGACTCCGGCCACTTTGGCTCTCTACGGGTCTCTTACGCTCACCGCGACGGTCCAATCGACAACCGGTGGCACGGTCGCTGGGACGGTCACTTTCACCATCGGTACTACTACGGTGGGAACGCAGCCAGTGACTGCGGGCGCAAGCGGCACGGGCACGGCTACCCTGGCGGTCAGTTCGGCAACCCCGGCGCTCGGCTTTACCGCGGGCACCGACACCATTGTCGCTGCCTATGGGGGCGATTCGTCGTACGCCGGTTCTTCAGGAAACGCCACGGTTACGGTTACTAACCCGGACATTACCGTCTCAGCCGCGAACGTGACTATCTCGTCACCGTCGCCGGGAAACAGCGGCACCTCGACGGTCACGGTCACGTCCACCGGGGGGTATACAGGGACGGTTAACTTAACAGCCACGACCACGGCCAACATCGGCGGTGGTTTGGGCAACGCAAGTGTGGCGGTGTCGACGACTACTCCCGGAACCACGACGCTGACGATCCAAACCGTCGCTGCTACCGGTAGTGAGCGGAAGGCCCCTGGAGGAAACTTACGGAAGATGGTGACCAAGGTTGCAGCAGCAGGAGGAACAGCAGCAGGCTGCATCCTGTTGCTTCTCATACCGGGTATCCGTAGGAGGAGATGGCCTGCGGCACTGGTGATGCTGGTATTCCTGGGTGTAAGTGCGGGGCTCGGTTGCGGCAGTGGTGGCGGCGGTGGCGGTGCTCCGGCCGGGACTTATACCGTCACGATCACCGCGACTGATAGCAGCAATGCCAACATCACCGCTACGGGAACGTGCACTGTAATCATCCAGTAAGCCTCTGACCGTGAAGGGCTGCCTCCTCAAGAGGCAGCCCTTTTTGCTGCATTCGGCAGCGCACCGGTGACAGGGCTGGATGTTTCCTCTGCGGGAAGTGCAACGAATCTATCTCGGTGTACACCGTCCCCCGCTACATACCGCGCCCAACTACCGCCCTACGGCCGGACGATGGTTCCATCGAGCATGCGATCATTTCCCCGGTCCTCAAAATCCTTCGTGTAGGGATATCGGGCAGCCGCTTTTTCGTCGATGTCAATGCCGAAGCCCGGTTTATCGTTGGAGTAGATGTAGCCCTTCCGGATCTCAGGAGTGCCGGGAAACACCTCACGCGTCTTTTCGTCAAAGAAGGTTTCTTCCTGAATCCCGAAGTTCGGAGTAACCAGGTTAAGGTGCAGATTGTAACAGTGGCCGACTGGATCAACGTTGTTCGGCCCGTGCCATGCTGTGCGGACATCGAAGAACTCGCAGCAGTGCGCCACCTTGCGGCACATGTTCAGCCCACCCACGGACGACTGGTGGATCCGGATAAAGTCAATCCACCGGTTGGCGACAAGGTTGAGCCACTCGTTGCGGTTCACAAACAGTTCTCCCATGGCCAGCGGCGCCGATGTCTCCTGACGGAAGATCTGGAACCAACCTACATCCTCGGGCGAAAGCGGATCTTCCATGTAGAACGGCCGGTACTGCTCGACCGCCCTGCACAACTCGATCGACTGATTCGGTGCCGGCCGCTCGTGAACATCGTGGACCAATCCGACATCGAATCCGAACTTTGCGCGTATCGCCTCGAACATGCCGATGGTGGTCGTCAGATAGCGCCCCGCGTCGAACACTGGCGAAGGCGTCACCCCATCCGGTCGCAACGCCTGCACGGCGGCGGATGTCTTGGCGCCACTTACGCCGTAACCGGACCATCCGGGAACCGCCAACTGCACCCGCACGACCTGGTAGCCTTTTTCGATATACGCCTGCACTTGGTCGTTCAGTGCACTTTGCGTCAAGGCGGCGGCATGACCGTAAAGCGGGACCGCCGCGCGAACTTTGCCGCCGAGCAGTTGATAGACCGGAACTCCCAGACGCTTGCCCAGAATGTCCCACAGCGCGCCATCGATCCCACTCAACGCGTCGTTGCCTTCCGGTCCCGAGCGGAAGTATTCCTGCAGATACGCAGACTGCCAAATGTCCTCGATGTCGTCGCAGTTTTTGCCGATCACGAACGGCTTCAAACGCTTTTCGATATAGGCCTGGGCAGCCTGCGGAATTTCCTGGTGCGTTGCCGTGCCCAGGCCGTAGAGCCCGGGCTCGCTCGTTTCCACCTTGACAATGGTCCAGTTAGAGCCGGAAGGAGCGGTCGCGATGATTTTGACATCGGTAATCTTCAGTGGGGGCATGCCCTTGCGCGCCGCGTCTCTTGCCTGCGCCAGCGGACCTCCGTTCCCCATCGTCTCCACGACACCGGAGGCCGCTTCGGCAGAGAGAGTGCGTCCGCGCCCAAGGCTGGTGACCGCGCCCACCGCAGCGGCGGCAGAAAGAGTCTTCAGTAAACTACGACGTTCCATGAATTCATTCCTTTCGCATCGAAAGCACCCTCCCTTTTACTATGGTCTGGCCAACCATGGCTACCGGTTACTCCGCGTCGAGATATCGAACTCCTCTTCCCCGCGAATACCATTCGCAGGCAAGCAGGAACGCTGCTCCGCCCGCGTAGGCGAGCGCGAACTGAGGTGCAGCCCACCAGCCGATGCGGCCTTCGACGCCGTTGGGTGAGAGCTTATAGGCATGGATGATGCCGAAGGCCGAAAGACCCGCGGCTGTTGCCAACCAGGAAGCCGCCGAGGCAAAGCGCCGTTGCACGATGAACGCCAGCGCCGCGGACCATAGCATCGAGGTCAGAAGCGATCCCTGCCCCAGCGCAATCAATCCCCCCATCGCCAGGTCGCCGCCCATGCGGGGCGCGATTTCCATGAGGCTGCTGCCCGCTTTGCGCGCGACCGTATCGGCAATGCCCGTAGCCCACTGGGACAAGGCCGGAATCAGTCCAATGATGACGGCGATGGCTTGATTGGCGGGCACCTCGGTGACGGCTTGCCCGACGGTAATCACGCCAAACCAGACAATCACCGGTGCAGCCGCTTCCAGAGGCACAAACCGGAGCACAACCGGTAGGATTCCGGTGGTGCAAAGCACCAGCGTAACCGCGCCATTCAGCACGGAGTAGCCGGAGCGTGCGCCGTTGGCTTTGTGCGCCGCGTGGCCCAGGTAAAGGGTCGTCGGAAAGGACTGCCCAGGCAAGCGGCGCCTATTGTGCCCAGACCATTCATCAACAGAGACGGCATGGTAGCGTAATCGTCTCCGGCAACTTTGGCGCTTTCCAGAATCATGAGCGAAGCCAGCGTATCCAGGGCGGCGAGCGGCACAATAATAGCCAGATAGGACCAATATTCACGTTGATTGAAGAGTGCAAATATATTCACCGCGTGCGGCAGATAGAGCTGCGGAGCCGGTACCACAGGCACAGGAACCGTATCGATGTGGAGCCAGCGCAGCACCGCCACCAACACGGCCCCCAGCCCGATGGCAAGAAACCCCGCCGGCAAACGATACGGCAGCTTGAGATGCGAGCCATAGAGCGTAAAGAGGACCAGCATGGGCAGGAGCGCTATGGCCGCCTGCTGAAAAACACCGAAGATAAAGCCCAGGCAAAGATAGGCCAGGGCAAGCCCTGCCAACGGAGCCAGCAGTGCGGCGCGAGGCGTGTTGCGGCGAACCCAATCGGCGCATGTTGCCCCCACCGTCTGGACGATGCCGCTCAATAAACTGGCAAAGATGCCCGCGTGCCAAGCCTGGTTTGCATCGTGCGTCCGCGTATAGATCGGGGCCATGATGAGGAAGACATAGGCGAAGATGGTGGGCGTATTGACGCCGAAGGGAATCGCGGTGACATCGCTGCGGCCCTCCCGCCGCGCCAATCGTCGCGCCTGCCAGGCGTAGAAGAGGTTTCCTGCCAGGATGGAAATCGCCGCGCCGGGCAAGATGCGGCTGGCGACGAAGCTCAGGGGAAAGCCGCAAATGGGCGCGAGGCCCACGATCAGCAGGGAGATCGGGAAAGCCGCTGAAGAACAGCCCGAAGAAGCCATCCACATCTCCAGGCGTGAACCACCGCAGTGTGGCTTCAACGGGAACAGTGGTTGCCATCAGGCTGTTCCGTAGGAGAAGCCAATCTCACGCAGCCACTTGCGATAAGCAATCGCCATGCGGTCCGAGCGAAGGTGCAGCTCCGATTGCAGGTCGAGGGGCAGCAGTTCAGGCCGTTGCGATTCGACCACAACCTTATCCTGCGCGGTGACCGCATCTTGAAAGCGGACCAGATCCGCCTCGGGTACGTCGTGCCCATAGTTCATCGCGATCACCAGGCGCGATTCGCAGGTGTTTGCATCGACCGGTGCAACCTGTGCGAGGATGCCGAAGCGCTGTTCGCCGTGCACTTTCACCAGCCCGGCCGTTAGCGGGCCACACGCCCAATAGTGATAGGTGACCAGGGCGCCCTTGCCGGTACCGTCCGGATCCGGCTGCCAGATGCGAATCTCGCGCGCTTCGGGTCCATGCGTCCCCATCCCTACCTCGTAATCCTCAATCTCGCCATGCTGCGGATCGCCCAGCAGTCCCGCATGCACGAAGCCGAGGTGGGCCACGTCGAAGAGGTTTTCGATGACCCGCGGCCCCTTGGCGCGAAAGGAATACGGACCGGCCAGGATCAAGCGGAATGCGGGGTCGTCGCCATAAGCAAACGCGGGAAGATCGGAGAGTGGTTCCCCCAGGCAAACCCAGACGATGCCATAGCGCTCCCGTGCGTGATACGTCTGGGCACGCGCCTTGGCCGGAGGAGGTTGTCCTGGTTGGGACGGGATATGCACGCACTGGCCGCCGCTGTTGTATTCCCAAGCATGATAGGGGCACACGAGGCGGTCGCCGCGCAGCCTGCCCAGCGAAAGCTGAGCGCCGCGGTGGATACACAGATCGCGCCAACAGTGAATGGCTTGTGGTGACCGCCACAGGACAACGTCGCGGCCCATGAGCCTGCGGGCCAGCAGCCGGCCGGGCTCGACTTCGCGTGACCAGGCAACGGCAAACCATTCGCCGATCAGCCTGGGATCATCCAGGCCGTCTCCATGCACTGCAGGCATAGTTATCGTGACCTCCAGGTGCGTTGTGCTGGTTAATGGTCCATTCTACGACGCCAATCGTAAGATCAGGATCGGCAATCGATTGGGAGGGACCTGCGGTTCGATCCTCGGCCAGCAAAAGCATCAGGAAAGCAAATTGGCCCCCCTTTGTCATCCCGACCGAAGCG
>PLZN01000343.1 GCA_003152195.1 Acidobacteriaceae bacterium | reverse complement strand
TCTGGGCAGATGACCGGCTCTCCCTGGATCGGTCGGGGTTGCGGGAGCCGAGCAGGGAACTGGGACTCCCACCATTGGATAAATATACGGCCGATGAGGGTGCTTCTTCCGGAACCGGGCATGTCCGTCAAAAATTGAACGACACTTGAAGATCGACGCTTCGGTCTGCCGTCGCAGGATGGCGGATAAGAAGCCACACCTAGAGTAGGCGGGGGATAACCCACTCAAAGTGCGTCCTATTTCGCGGCCCGAGTACTAACAACCCCTACAGGAACGAACGGCAAAGGTTCCCGTTACCTTATCGGCGCCCTGTTTCGGGATGTGTCGAATTTTGTATTCGAATGTCCCCGGTTCTGCCACGTGAACCACTACTTTGGTTGTGCCAGTGAGTATGTCACCCGGGCTGGCGGGGCTAGGGCCGATAAACTGTATCTCGAACGTGGGGAAACTCCGGGAATGGTTTGTCCATTCCAGGGTACCGCCCGGCTCGACACCGATAGTAGCCGGAGTCTCATTTGGATCGGCGACTACCGTCCTTGTTGCTGAAATGACTGGATTGCTGCTCATATCACGCTCGCTTTCTGGGAGAAGTTACCGCATTGGATTCGTGAAGCAATATGCTTCGGCATCTTCGTTGGCCGTTTGCCCGGGCCGGAATCTAACTCCGTAGTTAACGCCCGGCAATACCTTTATTACCCACCTTTATTACCCAGCTAGCCCGCCTCCCCCCGGGCAATGATTCAGCGAACTCTTTACGATCGAACCGCTTGCAATATCTGATCCCCGGGTACTAATTCGTCACCGTCTTAAGAGATTTCGACTGGGCTATCTGCCGATAGCGGGGATCCTTGCGCAGCGATTGCATGTCGGGAAAAGGCGTAACCTGCAAGTCGGTGGCGCCTTTCCGAAAACAAGCAGCGAGCGTGGTTAACGCCTCCGCACGTTTTCCGAGGAGTTCCAATAACCTTGCTTTGTAAAGCTGTGAATCCATGTCACCAGCCCCCAGCGATTCGGCTCTTGCCATGAGTAAAGGAGCATTTTGGGGGCCACTCGACTTGACCTTGTAGAGAGCTAGCAGCATCCAGCTCGGGCCATCGTTCGCGTCCGTTACCAGATGCCGTTCTGCCTCCTTCGCGGCCCGCAGATAGGCGTTTTTCGCTTCGCCCTGGTGATTGTGCAAGAACGAGTAGCATTCGCCGAGTTCCAACCAGTTCGTGTCCTCGGCCGGATTCAGTTCCACGGCTTTCCGGGCGAATGGCAGCGCCTCGTCGTACTTACCCTGATAGCGTAGCGCGAGGGAGGTATTCACCGCCGCCAGATCAGAGTCAGGATCCAAAGCCAGGCTCCGCTGCAAACTTTCTGTCGCCTCGGCGAACTCGCCAATCTGCAGATACTCCCCACCCAGATTGCTCAAGGCCATGGAATTTTTTGGAGCAGCCAGGCTTGCAGCGCGAAAAGCCTGGATCGCTTCCTGATACCTCCCTTGGCTGTTCAAGCCAAAACCGAGTTCGTTGTAAGCTAGCCAGTAGTTGGGGTGCTCCTGCAGGATTCTGTGAAAAGTCTTTGCGGCGTCCTCCCACCGATTCAGGCGAGTGTAAATCTGAGCCTGCCATACCAGTGTTCTTGCGTTGGAGGGATCGAGCGCAAGCGCCTTGGCAATCTCGTTCAATGCTCCCTGATGGTTCCCAGTCATATCGAAAACCGCCGCTTGTGCTAGATGTCCATCCACGAGGCCCGGATTGAGCGCCAGCGCAACATGACAATTTCCTTGAGCGAGGTCCAGAGCCTCGGGGCCTCGCCGAATCGCATAGAAGCGGATGTAGGCCAGCGCGAGCTTCGCATGAGCGATTGCAAAACGGGGATCCAGCTCTATCGCTTGCTTATACTTGTCTATCGCCGCATCGAGCTCTGCATCATTGGGCTGCTTCATAAGGGTCTCGGCTGACTGGAAGGTGGTAAAGGCGGCGACAGACTGCGTTCCCGGATCCACTCGTTCGCCGTTCTTCAAATGAGGGTTTAAATTGAGTAATGCCGCCGCGGCCTGAACGGCTTTTCCAGGCAGGGATGTTATCTCAGCCAGAGCACACGTAAGTCTTTTTTCCCGAAGCGGCTGACTGGATGCGGGATCCAGCAATCGCAGGAAAAGCTGAAAGTGCTTAGCTCCGGGCAAACCAGAGGCGGCCAGCACCAGGTTTGCTCCCAAAGGATCACAGACCTCTTTCAAATGGGTCGCTCCCGCGACGTTCATGCTCACGTCCTCAGGCGAGATGACAAAGAGGTCGCGGTCAAACGTCTCGACACGCGCCAGGTCACTCTTAATTGCGCTTAAGACGCTGGTCAGCATCGGTGTCACGTGGATATCGGAGGTTTTCGGCCAATTCAACAACGCGATGAAACGCTTGCCGGGCAGCGGATGCAGCAAATTTTCCAATTCATCCCGTTTCCACCATGCGCCGCCGGCAAGTGTGCAAACAGCGGCAACTGCCGTGCCCGCAAAACGACGCCGAGTCCACAATTCTCTCGGCCGGTGCTTGAGGTTGAGTAAGTCCAGCGCATGCTCAAAGCCCTGGCATCTACGCTTCGGATCCCGATCGAGGCATTCGACGATCAGCTGGACGCAAAACGAAGGCACGCCTGACGTGTTCAATTGCGGACTGGCTATAACGGAGCCGTCCGGCCCCACAGCTGGCTTTTGGCCTGTAAAGACCTGTTGCAGAACAACACCAAGGGCGAAAAGATCGCTGGCTTGCGAGGGGGGCTGTCCCAGATACAGTTCCGGCGCCATATAGTCGGGTGTTCCTAACAGCATCCCCTTACCTGATAGGGAGGTTTCAGACTCATACGCGCGAGCTAAGCCAAAATCGGTAATGCAGAGCCGCACATCCGAACCGAGGCCGTCGAGCATGATGTTGTTGGGCTTAATATCCCGATGAACGATGCCAGCGGCATGGATGGCGGCCAGCCCAGCGGCCATCTGCTTGAGGATTGCCAATCCTACCTCAATCGATATTGGCGCCGCCCCGCGCAATCGCGCTGCCAGGGTTTCACCTGGCAGAAACTTCATGGTTAAGAACAAAAAGTTGGGCGCCGGCTGCTCACAACGGAAGATGTCATAGATCGGGCAAAGATTTGGATGCGCAACCTCCCTGGCAACCAGGACTTCCCGCTCGAAACGTTGTTGCAAGGCCGGATCATCGGCAATGTGAGGAAGAATTGTCTTCAGGGCAACGTGTGCTCCTTGCAGGAAGCCGTCCTTCACCTCATAGACTTCGCCCATCCCTCCTTTTGCGATGAAACGGAGAATGACGAAACGATCGAGCAGAACTTGGCCTGGCTTGAGTCGCCCTGCAGCTGTCGGGGCTGAAGGAGCTATATTGGCATAGATAGAATCGGTCGTGCCGGCGGTGGCAGGAGGGGTCACTTTCGCTCTGTTGAAAAAATCAAATGGCGGATGCTCGAGAAAGCTGCCCGCACGTGCATCCTCGGCCAGCAGCTCTTCGACCGTGCGCCTTAGCCCCGGGTCGTTGCTGCACACCTGATCGAGGTAGGCCTCTCGCTCAATCGGCTTGAGCGCCAGGGCGGCCTCGAACAGTTGCTCCAACAACTCTCTTTGACTAGACATAATCCCAGTCCCACAAAGCGGCAATTAGGAAAGACCTATCCCTGGACCATGCATCTTTGATGACAATAAATTCGCAGGTAAGCCCTGGTCACTTCCCAGAGTCGGGCACAGGAAGAATCAAACTGACCAGGTCCCAGTACCGGAAGGGGCTCCGGAAGAGGTCTGCTGGGAGAGCAAGGAGTTCTCTCCAGCGACGGCTGCGTTTGAACTTCAGGTTATACCAAGAGCCCCGAGATAGCAGCAATTTTCCCTCCCCCCGGCCAAACCCAGCAACTTGGCCGACAGGACCGCGTTGCTGGAGATTTACGTCGTCCTGGGTGTTTCCGCCCCCATTCCATGCCGCCGTGCACCTGCCTCTATTCCTTAGTGCGTACGGGAAGGACAAAAGGTGCCAGGCTGGCCGATAAATTCTCCATCGGTGTTACCGAACCCAAACGAAAGAAGCCCACAAAAGCAGGCCCGGAGACTTTTGGCTCCAGGCCTTTACTCCAAATCATTTTCAGCTACCGGGCGGCAACGAGGGTCTGGCTGCTCGTGTTACGCCTTGCTTCTTCGATCTGAGTCCTCTTCTCCTGCTTCGAAGGAAGAATCTTCAGGTTCATCCCTGCAGAATCGCAGAGAATCTCGCTCAGGAAGTACTGGTTGCCGTACTTGTGGAACAAAAGCTTTCCGGTGTTTTGGGACTGCGTGCCGCCGGGCGCCGTCGTCATGCCAACTACCGCGGCGAAGTTATCGTAGTTCTTGACCACGATTACGTTCCTTGAATCCGAATGAACCGTGTAAGTCCCCGAGGGAAGTACCTTGTTGCCCACGGTGAAGCCGAACGGGATGGTTGCCAGGACCCCATGATCCTGCGCGAATGACTTGCCCGCCATGACAAAACTTGCGATGGCGAAGAGTGCGATTGCTGTGATGCGTTTCATGACAGTGTCTCCTTTCCAAGAGGCGTCTTAACTCAGATCGCCTTCACTCTATTAAGCGAAGTTCACCTGGAAAAAGGGCCAATCCTGAGCGAGATCGCAAACAAGATTTTTTTGCAGGGCTTAGCAGCTTGGTCCGATGCAATCAGGGTTGCAACCGGCGGCCATAAGGCCTAGGCTGTGAGCCATCGGAAACCAAAGTCGCTTGGCAGGTAGCTCTGGCCATGTGCGGGCGGAATTTATGTGCGCAGCTGACGGGCAAGTCACTCTTCTGCTGAAGGCCATGAAGAATGGAGACGAGTCTGCAGCCGAGGAGTTGTTGCCGCTCGTCTATAACGAGCTTCACCGTTTGGCCAAGTCATATATGCATAGGGAGCGATCGGACCACACCTTACAGCCAACTGCTCTCATAAATGAGGCATATTTACGTCTCGCTCGCGAGAGCGTCGATTGGCAGAGCCGCCAACACTTTATCGGAGTCGCCGCCAATGTCATGCGTCGCTTGCTGGTCGATCACGCACGAGCGCACAACGCTGCGATGAATGGGGGAGATCTTCAGCGGGTTGAGTTTGAAGAAGGGCTGATGGTTTCCACCGAGCGCTCAAATGAAGTCCTCGCCTTGCATGATGCGCTGACCGATCTTGAAAGAGAGAACCCGCGGCAGGCAAAAGTCGTGGAGCTACGCTATTTTGGCGGATTCTCGATCGAAGAGATCGGAGACATCTTGAAGATGTCGCCGCGATCTGTGAAGCGGCACTGGGCGTTGGCGAGGATCTGGTTGCGCCAGCGAATGGAAAAGCCTGGCGATCTCGATGAGGCTCAGCGAGAAGACGGCATTTAGCGGTCCGCGAAAAACCGCTCGAGACAATACGGCGACAGGGAGCGCCGGGATAGACCGGCCAACCCTGTCACCGTATCGTCCCCGGAACGGGGCCTGCACGTCAAAAATTGAACGACACTTGAAGATCGACGCTTCGATTGGACGAGGGCGATGAAAAGAACCCGCCTGCGAGGGCGTTTGACTTCCCAAACTGGGGCGATTGCAGAACACCCACTGGCGGCGCAAGGTTCACATTGTTGAAGACGTTTCTGCCCATCACCGTGAAGTTCAGCGAGTAACGCCTTGCTGCCTGCTGATCGAGCATGGGAAGCCTTCCGCCGGAGCTACTGAGGCCCCCGGGGCCGAGGCCACCCCCTGGAGGGCCACCGCCCCCCGGCCCGCGCCCACCGCCGCCGGGAGGCGGCCCGTTGAAGCCCCCACCCGCCGCTCGCTCCGTGCGTGGTCCGATGCCCACCGATCTACTTATGCGCAGGTTAGTGCTGAACTGCCCAGGACCGGTCACATAGTTGTAGGGGATGCGTGTCAATGGCGGCCAGGCCAACAAGCACAAGCGAGAGAGCGTTTGGAAGTATCCTGCACCGATAAGTAATGAGAGATCGGCTTGTGTTTACGAGCGGCGTAGCGCCCACTGTTCCATCTTTTTGCAGGATCGGCATCATTTTGCCCTATTGCATCCCCATACGAAAAGGATCAATATACCTATGGCGTTCCAATAGGGAGAGGGTATGGGCGACAAAACAGACGTTTGGCAGGGCACACTGGCACTCATGGTGCTCAGAACCCTGGAGTCCATGGGCTCGCTCCACGGCTACGGTATAGCACGCCGCATTGAGCAGACCAGCGGCGACATCCTGTCGCTGAACTACGGCACTCTCTATCCCGCGCTACTCAAGCTTGAGCAGGAGGGAGCCATCGCCTCTGAGTGGGGCACCTCGGAGAACAACCGCAAGGCTAAGTTCTACAAGCTCACCCGCACCGGGAGAAAACAACTCCAGAAGGAAGCGCGGGACTGGGAGCAGACCACGGCCATTCTCGCCCGCTTCCTCACCCCAGCGGAGGACCAGTGATGAATAGAGTCATGCGCATTCTGAGAGCACTCTGGATCAGACTCCTGGGCTTTTTCGGCTCCGCCAGGTGGGATCGAGAGCTGAGCGCTGAATTGGAAAGCCATCTACAGCTCCACACCGACGACAACCTCCGCGCCGGCATGACCCCATACCAAGCCCGCCGCCAGGCCCTGATCAAACTCGGCGGCATCGAGCAAACAAAGCAAGCCTACCGCGAACGCGGCACTCTTCCTTTTATGGAAAAGCTCATGCAAGACCTTCGCTTTGCCATCCGCCTGTTGCGCAGAGACCCGTCATTCAGCATAGTCGCCGTGCTCGTGCTCACCCTTGGCATCGCGGCCAGCACCGCAATCTTCGGCTTTGTCGACGCTGCTTTGATCAAGCCTCTCCCTTATGTAGAACCAGGCAGACTAGCCGCTGTTACTGAGCAGATTGCGCTCCTGGGCCGTGCCAATCTTTCGTATCCCGATTATCTCGATTGGAAGCGCCGCAACACCGTCTTCCGCTCTCTGGACGTCTTTACCAGCAACGGTTACCTGCTGAACACGTCCGGCGGCAACGTCATGGTCCCCGGTGCGCGGGTCAGCGACGGATTCTTCAGCACTCTCGGCATTACGCCGATGCTCGGCCGCGATTTCTATACCGGGGAAGACGTGCCCGGCGGACCGCAAAATGTCATCATCACCTACGCTGCATGGCAGCAGCGTTTCGGCGGCAGACGCGACATTGTCGGCCATGCTGTCACCCTCAGCGGCGCTACGTTCACTGTTATTGGAGTCCTGCCGCGGAGCTTCCAGTTCGCCCTCCGGGGACGCGCCGAATTCTGGGCGCCCCTGCAGGCAACCGGCGAGTGTGCCCTCCGGCGCAGCTGTCACAATCTTAACGGCATCGCCCGCCTCAACGACGGTGTCTCCCTGCAACAGGCTTATGCGCAGATGCAGGCAATTGCCGCTCAGTTGGAGCGGCAATATCCCGACTCCAACCGTGGCCAGGGAGCAAGCGTTATTCCGCTGTCGGAAGCTGTGGTCGGCAACATTCGACCCATCCTGCTCACGCTGCTCGCGGGATCGGGCCTACTACTCGCCATCGCGTGTATCAATGTTGCGAGTCTCCTGCTGGTACGCTCGGAGGGCCGCCGCCGCGAGTTCGCCGTGCGCGGAGCACTCGGCGCCTCGCATCTCCGCCTCATCCGTCAATTCGTCACCGAAGGCGCACTGCTCGTCGCAGCCTCTGTCGCCCTCGGCCTGGGCAGCGCTTACGGTACTATGCAACTGCTGAGTCATCTTGTTCCCGCGAACATGCTCGCCGCCATGCCCTACCTCCGCGGTATAGGACTGAACCTTCACTGCCTGGTCTTTGTCCTCGCTGTCAGCATCCTCAGCCTCGCACTCTTCTCGCTGACGCCCATCGTCCGGATGTCCACTGCGGAGTTGCGTGGCCGGCTCGCCCAAGGTTCGCGCGGCTCGTCAAGCATCACCTGGCGCCGCCTCGGCTCTCACCTTGTCGTCGTCGAGCTTGCCATCGCGGTGGTCCTGTTGGTCGGCGCCGGCCTGCTCGGCAAGAGTCTTTACCGCCTACTCCGCGTCGAGCTCAACTTTCAGCCCGACCATCTCGCCACCCTCGACGTCGCCCTCCCCCAACACTCCTACACCAACGACGCGCAGATCGTCGCAATCAGTCGTCAGCTCCTCCATCGTGTCTCTGCCCTGCCCGGCGTTCAGTCCGCATCCATCACCAGCATTCTCCCTGTCAGCTCCAACGGCAATACCGACTGGATAAGATTCGTAGGCCGCCCGTACGACGGGAAGCATATTGAAGTGCCTCTGCGCGACGTGAGCCCCAACTACTTCACTACCCTTCATACCAGGCTTCTCCGCGGCCGCATCTTTACCGAAGATGACAACGGGTCCAAGCCGCTGGTCGTCATCATCAACAACGCCCTGGCGAAAAAATACTTTCCCGGCGAGGACCCCATCGGCAAGCAGTTAGGCGGCATCACGCTTGATCCTAAGTCGATCAAGCAGATTGTCGGGATCGTTGACGATCTCAAGGAAGGCTCGCTCGAGTCCAACATTGTGCCCGCTGTCTACTACCCGTTCAGCCAGGATACTGACAGCTATTACTTCCTCATCATGCGCACCTCGCAGTCTGAGGAATCCGTGTTGCCCACGCTCGCAGCTGCCATCCACCAGGTCGATCCCGGTATCGGCACCACGGCTGAAACCAGCATGACCGCCCGCATCAATGATTCGCAGATTGCATACCTGCACCGCTTATCGGCCTGGCTGGCCGGAGGATTCGGTTTTCTCGCGCTGGTCCTGAGCAGCGTCGGCCTTTACGGAGTCATCGCGTACTCCGTGGGTCAGCGTGAACGCGAAATCGGCGTCCGCATGGCCCTCGGCGCGCAGCGTGCATCGGTCTACCGCCTCATCCTTACCGAGGCAGGCAAACTGGCAGTCTGGGGCATTGCCGCGGGAACACTCTGTTCGCTCGCTGCCACAAACCTTCTCCGCACCATGCTCTTTGGCGTACAGCCCTGGGATATCGCAATCCTGGCCTCTGTAGCTTTCCTATTAGCCGTCTCAGCCCTGCTCGCCAGCTACGTCCCCGCCCACCGGGGCGCCAGTATTCAGCCCATTGCCGCCCTGCGATCGGAATGAGGGCGCGACGCTAAAGTGCCTTAGCGTTTCTTGAATTCCTTATCGGCGAATTCGATGAAGTAGTGCCCGTTCGGCGCGGGTATGCGGCCATATTGATGCTGACGGAACGCAACGTCCCGTGAGTCGATGAAGGTGCTGCATTGGTTCCGGCCTCCTATCTAATGCCCGGCCAACAATCACCTTTCATGTAATTACTCGCATCCTAAGTGGTGCGTTTTTACCGGAGGTGCGCAGAATCTGCGCACCTTGTCCATGGATGCCTAAAGGCTGAAGTTTTCTTTGAAAATAATCGGCTAAATGGCTTTTGTGTTGCGAAGAATTGTGTATCATCCGCTTTAGCAAATACCCACGTGTGTTCTGCGATAGATGTTGAGTTCAGGAGATGAACGGTGCGCCGAGCGGGAACTCACCTTGCTGTGAGAGTCCGCAAAGCCTCCCCCCATCGTTCTTCGTATTTGCGGTTTAGGCCTGACCGTGGGCGTATGCCTCTGCAGAATGTAAGGTGCCGATAGTTACCCGGGGCGTGACGCCCCGGATAAGCCGGCTAGGCCACGTACATCGGCTAACTTAGTCGACTCTCCGCTCGGAAAGCACAGCGACAGAGCTAAATCCGCAACGGTTAGATATGCGCGCTCGGATAGGCGGCCCGGTTGGCTGCCGTTCGGCGGCGCTCATCCATCAGTGTGTTCGTGTGTTTGTGATATCCGGCGTTCCGAACAAACCAATCTGACTGCGCATGAAGGTGTTGAGTGAACCTCTTGAAGAAGCTTTCCGTCGCCTCGTCATTGCTCGTAATACTGGCAATCCCCGCACTCGCGGGCGTAACCGTCAACAACCCAGGCAATGGTGCTTCGGTTACCTCACCATTCGACCTCGTTGCTAATGCCGCGACCTGTTCGTCTCAGTCTGTCAGCTCAATGGGCTTTTCGCTGGACAGCGGCACGGACACAACCGTTGTGCACAGTACAACCATCAGTGCCCAGGTTACGGCTGCGGCCGGCAAGCACACCCTGCATGTGAAGGCGTGGGGCGATAAAGGTGATGCATGCGTCACAGACGTCGCCATCACGGTCGCAGGTGACACGCCGGCCAGTCCCGCGAGTGGAGTCAGCGTCAGCACCCCGGCCAATGGCGCTTCGGTTACCTCCCCGTTCGCGCTCTCTGCGGCAGCCGCGACCTGTTCGTCTCAGCCTGTGAGCGCACTGGGCTATTCGCTCGATAGCGGCGCGAACACAACCGTTGTAGACAGTAAATCGCTGACTGTCCAGGTTACGGCTGCGGCCGGTACGCACACGCTGCATGTGAAGTCGTGGGGCGATAAAGGTGCCTCATGCGACACGAACTTGACTCTTACGGTAGGAAACGCCGCCGCGGGGCGCTCTTCGTCCAGTTCATCGAGTGGAGTCACCGTCAGCAGCCCAGCCAATGATGCTTCGGTCACCTCACCGTTCGTACTCTCTGCGAAGGCCTCAACCTGTTCGTCTCAGTCTGTGAGCGCGATGGGCTATTCGTTGGATAGCAGTTCGAACACAGCCGTGGTGGACAGCGATTCAGTGAGTGCCTCGGTCACGGCTCCGACTGGCGCGCACACGCTGCATGTCAAAGCGTGGGGCAACCAGGGGGCTGCATGCGATACAAACGTCGCCATTACGGTTACTGGCTCAGCCACCGGTTCCGGTTCCTCGAATGGAGTCACCGTGAGCAGCCCTGCCAATGGTGCCACGGTTAAGTCGCCGTTCGAGCTCTCAGCGAAGGCCCCGGCCTGCGCGTCTCAGCCTGTCGGCACGATGGGTTATTCGCTGGATAGCAGCGCCAGCACGACCATTGTCGACAGTACATCGGTGAATGCCGAAGTTTCCGCTCCGTCCGGCGCGCACACGCTGCATGTGAAGGCGTGGGGTGATAAAGGTGCTTCCTGCGATACAAACGTCGCCATTACAGTCGGAGGAGGTGGGGGCACAACGGACACTTCGCTCGCTCCCTCCGATGCAGTCAGCGTCAGCAGCATCCAGAGCATGAGTAACTGGGCGGCAAGCCACGACACCGGCGGCAACGGTGGTTCAAGTGGGTCCATGAGCGCCGTCAGCTCGCCGTCGCGAAGTGGCCACGCGCGCAGGTTTGTGACCAAATACTCAAGCGCAGGCGACGAACGGTATTCCGTGACCTTCGGGGACGATACATCATCCACTAATTTCCTCTACGACGGTTGGGTGTATGTTGCAAGTCCCTCCAGTGGCATCGCCAATCTTGAAATGGATGTGAATCAGGTAATGCCCAATGGCCAGACTGTAATCTTCGGGTTCCAGTGCGACGGCTACTCAGGTACCTGGGGTTATTCGGAAAATGCGGGAACTCCTACGAAACCTTCAGCTCACTGGCTTACCTCCAAGGCAAAGTGCAACGTGCGTGATTGGAGCACGAACACCTGGCATCACGTCCAGGTCAGCTACTCTCGCGACAGCTCTGGCCATGTCACCTATAAGGCGGTCTGGTTCGATGGACTTGAACAGTCAGTGAACGTCACTGTACCGTCGGCCTTCGCGCTAGGATGGGGTCCGACGCTGTCGACCAACTTCCAGGTGGATGGGCTTGGCTCAAGCGGGTCGTCCACCATATACCTGGACGATCTGACCGTCTACCGCTGGTGAAACAAGAAGACAACCGGTGGTCGAGCCAGGCCACCGGTCTTTAGCTTCTTTAGGTCACCTCGCTGATCTCGATCTCAGCGTTTCTTGAACTCCTTATCTGCGAATTCGATGAAGTAGGGCCAGTTGGGCGCGGGCGTGTGGCCATATTGATGCTGGCGGAACGCGACGTCCCCTGAGTCGATGAAGGTGCCTATCGGCGGAAAGGTGGTTGTCCCCAGGCCCTTGGCTCCCAGCAGATCCCAGACCGGGCTGGCTGCGGCGGCAGCCATGAACATGCCCTGCGCGTCCTGCCACGCGTCGCCGGGAGCATAGAGCGCATCGGTGATCAACTCCCCGCCGCCGATGAAGACAGGACGCGGCGCCGCCAGGGCGATGAATTCATGGCTGTCCACCGGCATCTCGTTGGCTGAATGACCGGCCGCGCCATATTTCATGAAGTTGCCCGCAAACCAATGGAACTCACTTGTCCCGGCGATGTTGCCCGTCGTCTCGCCATAGTTGCGGCGATAGAGATCGGCGCCGCCCGCACCCGAAGAGGAGATGAAGCCGATGGCGAAGCGCGGATCGTCCACCTCAGCCACCAGCGCGGCCTTGCCACCGCGCGAATGGCCCATCACGCCCACTTTCGTTCCGTCGACATCGGGATCGGTCTGCAGATAGTCGAGCAGCTTGCTGTCGCCCCAGGCCCAGGCCCGCAGAACGCCCCAATCGTCGAGCTGGCGCGGCTGGCCCTTGTTCACCAGGCCGATGATGCCCTGGTTGAGGCCGGCGCCATTATCGGCCTGCACGTCGCCGGAGTTGCGGGCGATGAAGCCCCAGCCATGGGCAAGAAGCAGTTTGGCGGAATCGGGCGCATCGGGCGGTGACGAGAGCATGTGCGCCACCTGGCCGGGGGCAGGAGGCGGGCGCGTGAAAGCCGGGCGCGGGCGAATGGAACCGCCGCCGACGATCAACGGCACCTTCGTTCCTTTGCTGCTGGCCGGCGTGACCACGTCGGCATGGATATCGACGGTAATCGCCGGATAGTCCGAGTTGTCGACATGCCCGGTGACATGCTTGACGATGGCGGGAATGCCCTCGACCGTCATCGGTTCGACGCGGTCCACTTTCCACGTCACTTCAGGAATGTGCGCGGGATACTTGCCGTAGACATTTTCGTCGAACATCGCCTTGATTTCGGCGCGGCGCTTCTTCCATTGCTCCGGCGTCGTCATCTTGGTCCCATCGTTCATGGTCAGCACGTCAGGGAGTTTGGGATAGGGATTGGCCTTGGACTCTTCGTAATTGGCATTGCCCGCCTTGCCGATGTCATAGGCCGTTGCGGGAGGCTGCATTGCGGTGATGCCGAGCAGCTTGAGCTCCCGATCGCGCTCCGCGGCGGAGGCGGCGGCAATCGCGGCACGGTCCGTTGCCGTGGGGGGTGCCGGGGTTTGCGCGGCCGCGGTGAGGGCAATGGAAGCGCCTGAGGCAAGAAGCACCTTGACAAATTTGGATAGGGTCCAGGACATCGTCATTTCCTCATGTGTTTGCAGTCAGTCGAAACGCCGCGCGGACATGACCGTATCGGTTCCCAGAAATCCGGGGTATTTTTACGGTTTATTTGCACCTCCGAAATATACACCTGCGTGATGCGAAGAACAGGCAGACTGGCGATTGAAGAGATTCTTCGCCTACAGGAGTAGGAGGAGATATTCGCGCTCCGGTGCGTCAGTGATCGGAATATTTTCGTTTTCGCTCTTAAAGGGTACTCTTCATAAATGGCCAGCTTTGGCTCCAGTACTTTCCTTCTGCCGTTCTTACTCTTTGCCGCCCTGCCGCTTAGAGCGCAGGCGCCTGCACCTTCCAGCAATGCGGCCGCTGCGAGCGCGGCCGCCCTCAGCTTCCCGACCAACGAGCAGTTGCGGCGATTTAAGACCATGAGCGATCCTCGCCTCGCGCCCGACGGCAAGCGCATCCTCATCCGCATTACGGACGCAACTGCGGATGGCGCGAAAAGCCACTTGTGGCTCACAGGCGTAGAGGGAGAAGACCCGCGCCAGCTCACCTACTCACCTGACGCGGATAAACGCGGCGAGTACGAAGGCGAGTGGATGCCCGATGGGCAAAGCATCCTGTTTTTGGCTAAACGCGGCGAGCATAATTCGCTCTATCGACTGCCGATGAACGGCGGCGAAGCAAAGGCGTTCGAACTAAAGGTCAAGCCAGTCGTCGACCAGGCCAAGCTTCCCGACGCTTTGCCCCCGAAGGACCAGGAGGCGAAGCCTGGAGATCCGAAATCGAGTGAGACGCCGAGCAATCCGAAGACGGACACGAAGTCCGATGCTGATTCCGGTGAGGTTCCGATCGACGTAAAAGGTTACAAGGTCGCTCCTGACGGCAAGAGCATCGCGATTATCGCCGACGACCCGCAAACGCCTGGCGAGAAGGCGCAGAAGGAAGGGAAGGCCGATGCCGAGTGGGTGAACCATAATCCTCACGGTTCGCGCCTGTACCTGCTGAACGTAGCGGCCGGCAAGCTGACGCTATTGCCGGTGGAGCCCGACGTCCGTGATGCGTGCTGGAGCGACGACAGTTCGAAGCTGCTGGCCATCGCCAATGGCATGAATGGCGCAGACGATCTAGGACCGGCGATGAGCAGCTGGCTGGCCGGCATTCCAGACTCGAGCCAGCCACAGAAGCTTGCGGAGCTACCGCCAACGATCGGAGCCGCGGCATGGTCGGCAGACGGCAAGTCGATCGTCTACTTAGCCCAGGCTCAACACGATGCGCCTCCCGGCTATGAAGACCTCTACCTCTACGACACGGGCGCGAAGACTACACACGACCTGAGCGATGGCTTCAAGGGCTCAGTGCGGCGCGGTCCTCCGGTACCGCTTGCCGATGGCAGCGTGGTGCAGCTGGTTGCGCTTGGCTTCCACGGTAAGGTCGCCCGCTACGCGCCTGGCGCAAGCGAACCGGAACTCCTGGCGCTGCAACCATCGAATGTATCCGCAGTGGTGACGAATGCACAACGCACCGGTTGGCTCTTTCTGGGCAGCGCCGGAGGAAGTCCTCCAGGGCTTTACTACACCGCGGACCTGAAATCCGGACCCACGCCCGTGAAGATGCCGCAGCTCATACCGGAGCACATGCTGAGCGTGGCTCCGAAGCAGCTGCAATGGAAGAGCGACGGCTTCACCATAGACGGCCGCTTGTATTTGCCGCCGGAAGCAGCCAGGCGGCATGTGCCGCTGATCGTGGAGGTGCATGGAGGTCCACTGGGGGCTTATGCCGATGCGCATGAGCCGTGGATCGACTTCCTGCTGGGTCACGGCTGGGCCGTGTTGCGGACCAATCCGCGCGGCAGCTCCGGCTATGGCGCAGCCTTCGCGGCCGCTAACAAGAACGATCTTGGGGGCGGTGACTATCGCGACATCATGGCCGGGGTCGATACCGTGCTTAAGACCGAGCCCATCGACAGCAACCGCATGGTATTGATGGGCTATAGCTACGGGGGCGAAATGGCTGCCTTTGTTGAGGGCAAGACCAGGCGCTTCAAAGCCATCGTCAGCGGCGCGCCGGTCATCGACCAACACAGCGAATACGGGACAGAAGACTCATCCTGGTATGACCGCTGGTACTTCGGCAAACCGTGGGAGCATCCCGAAGATGCATGGCGGCAAAGCCCATTGGCCGCTGCCGGTAAGGCGCGCACGCCGTTCCTGCTGTTGCAGGGTGAGAGCGACACAACGGATCCGCTGGGGCAGTCAAAGGAAATGTACCGGGCATTGCGTCAAGCGGGCGTGCCAGTTGACCTGGTGACGTACCCCCGCGATAATCACGGTCCTTTGGCAATGGCAATCTACGGCTATCCGGTACCCGAACCCTGGCACGGCTTCGATGCCCGGCGCCGCATGGTAGCTTTCATCCAAAAGGCTTTCGATGCGGCCCCTGAGTAGGGCAGCCTGCATTTCTCACCAGCTTAGAGCGGTGGGCACGGCAGGAACCACAGCGAAAGGACGGGTGCCCCATCCTTGAACCCGTTCTTGGGGTTCAAGGTGGGATACGCAACTGTGTGTATCGAGATTCGTGGTATCCCACCCTTCGCAAAAAACGCGAAGGATGGGGCACCCGCAGAGTTATTGCGCTTTCTGCCGAGCACTTCACAGGGGCTTTACAACGACGCCGGATTTCATTACCCAGGCAACGTGCTCCATCACTGTTATATCGTCAAGCGGATTCGAGGGCACGGCGACGAAGTCAGCAAACTTGCCCGGCTCAATGGCGCCGAGATCTTTGTCCAACGACAGCAGCTCCGCCCCATTGATCGTTGCCGCCTGTAGCGCCTCGAGTGGAGTCATGCCGCCCCGTACCAGCGCGCTGAACTCCCTGGAAACGGACTCATCTATGTCGTCATCGTCGACGCCATAAGCAATTTTGATGTGATACTTCAAAGCGCGCTGAAAAGCTGGACCCTGTTCTTTGACGATGGCGATGCCTTTGTCCATGCTGCTCGGTTCGCGGCCTTTCGAGAGTCCGGTCCGTAGATCATGCTGGAAGCAATAGAGCGTCGGCACCAGCCAGGTGCCGCGTTCGGCCATCATCTTTGCGCCTTCCTCGTCGAGCATGGTGCCGTGCTCGATAGAGTCGACGCCCGCTCGAATGGCGGCTTTGATGCCGACCGTACCCTCGGCATGGACCATCACTTTGTGTCCCGCACGATGCGCATCTTCAACCGCGCGCGCCATCTGTGCGTCGCTCAGCTCCTGCACGCGGTAGTCGCTAATCGGATCCATGACGCCGCCGGTGGCCATTAGCTTGATCCAGTCAGCGCCAAACTTGATGTCGCGACGGACAATACGGCTTACATCGTCGACCGTATCTACCTGGTTGGGCTCGCGCAGAGCGGGCTTGTCCGGGGAAAGACGATCAGAATCGCCGTGGCCTCCGGTGAGCGATATACAACTGCCCGCAGCGATAATGCGCGGGCCCGTAATGAGCTTCTTCTCAACCCCCTCGCGCAGGGCAAATTGCGGATACGACGAATAAGGTTCGCAGGCATCGCGTACGACGGTAAAACCATGCTTGAGCCAGAACTGCAGGTTCGCGACTCCGCGGACGGTTGCTTGCGGAGCGGAGGTGATCAGGTACGATGTGGACGATTGTGTCGTTGGATTGGAGAGTATGTGTCCATGGGCATCGATGAGACCGGGGACGATGGTGTAATGGCTCAGGTCAATGACCGGGTTATCACCGGTTGTACCTCCTGCGGGAGGCGACATGGAGACGGCAGCGATCCTCTCGCCAACAACAGTAATGTAAGCATCCGCTGCAATGTGCCCGGTGCGCACATCAATGAGTTTGCCGGCGTGAATAATCTGCGTTTTCGTTGCTGGTGTTTGTTGGGCTGGGGAATGTATGGTTGCGAAAACTGTAAGTACCGGGAGAAGAAAACAGCGGCACTGCTGCAGACGGTGTATCAAGCAGGTGTCCTTCACAAAAACTAAGGTTTTGCCATGGTAGCAGAGTGATGCGCCTCCCCTCCGCGGGCTGCTCTCCTTGACAGCTTAGGAGGGATGGTCATACACCCCTAATCATCTTAAGAGTGTTGATGACCGGCCAAGCCCAACTTCTTCCGGGAACTCTCGATCTTCTTATTTTGAAGGCGGTATCCCTGGGCCCGCTCCACGACTACGGCATTCTTTTGCGCATCGGGCAAATCTCCGACCGTGCGCTGCTCATTGAGCAGGAAGCGCTCTATCCCACATTGTTTCGTCTGGTGCGTCAAAAACTTCTGAAGGCAAGCTGGGGTACGTCGGAAAACAATCGCCGCGCCAAGTTCTACGAGCTCACGGCCGCGGGCCAGAAGCGTTTGCGCGAAGAAGCGGAAGGCTGGAATCGTCTCGCCGTGGCCATGGCGTCCGCCCTCGCCGCGCAACCGGAGGAAATATGAAGCTATTCGCCTTGCCTCGCTCGCTCGTTTCCACTTTGTTTCACCGTTCGCAGAGAGATGTCGAGATGGAGGAGGAACTTCGTTCGCACATCCAGCATCGCGCCGATGATCTGGAACGCTCCGGCCTTCCTCGGAAGAGGCCGGGCGCCACGCCCGCTTCGAGTTCGGCGGCTATGAGAGGTTCAAGGAAGAATGCAACCAAGCGCTCGGCGGCCATTTTCTTGAATTCTTTTGGCAGGATGCGCGCTTTAGCGTTCGCGTATTGTGCAAATCTCCCGGCTTCACGGTGACTGCCGTTCTAACGTTGGCGCTGGGAATTGGAGCGAACGCGGTCGCCTTCAGCCTGATGAACGCGCTGATTCTGCGGCCGCTCAATGTGCCGCATGCGCAAAACCTTTATACGATTGAGCGCGGCAAGGAGAAGAATACGCGCACAGAAATGTACTTCACACCTGATTTCTGGGCGCCGCTGGTCAGCGAAGAGCAGTCGGGGGGGGAGCGATCTGGACTCACGCGGATCGCGCGGGCTCTGGCTAGTGGGACGTCTCAAGATGGGCATGACCGCAGCGCAGGCTACCACTGATTTGGACTCAATCGCCGCAAACCTGGCGAAGATCTACCCGAAGGAAGACCAGCAACTGAGCTTTGCACTCGCGCGTCCGGGGCTGATAGGCGATACGCTCGGCCGGCCGGTGCGAGCCTTCGTTACCGGATTGATGTTGCTGGCGGGGATGATTTTGCTGGCTGCGTGTGCCAATCTGGGCAGTCTGTTTGCCGCCCGGGCCGCGGACCGTTCCAGAGAGGTGGCGCTGCGCTTGGCGCCAACTCATGACCGAGGCGGCCATGGTTTCGTTGATCGGCGGCGCTGCCGGACTGCTGGGCGGCATGGCGTTGCTGCGTTGGCTGAATGCGTGGCAGCCGGTACCAAATTTCCCTGTCCATCTGCCGGTGAATCCGGACGCGACCACGTATGGAGTTGCATTGCTGTTGGCGCTGTCAAGCGGATTTCTCCTTGGCATGGTACCGGTGCGGCAAGTGCTCCGGGCCAATCCCTGGCTGATCATCAAGTCGGGCGCTGTCGAAGCGGGTGGCCGGCGATTTGCAATACGAGACCTGCCGCTCGTGGTACAGGTAGCCGTCTGCGCCATGCTGGTCACCGCCTCGCTGGTTGCGGTACGGGGACTGATCCGCTCGCTCTACAGCAGTTACGGTTTCATGTCCCAGAACGCACTGCTGGTAGAAACCGATCTGAATATGGGGGGGGTATGACGGCAACAAGGTAGCTGCAATGCAGCAGCGCATGCTCGATGCTGTGGAGACGATTCCCGGCGTGACGGCGGTGGGGCTGACCGACCGCATGCCGCTTGATGGCGAAAATATGATGAACAGCGCTCTTGTTTTCAAAGACACCACAACAGACCTGCGGACCTCGAATACAGCTGCCGATACTGTTGTCGAAAACATCCCTCCCGCATATTTTCAGGCGGCGGGCACGGCCCTGTTGGCAGGCAGAATCTTCACCTGGCATGAGGATGCAAATGCGCCGCGCGTGGCAGTGGTGAACCGGATATTTGCGCGCAAAGTCTTCGCTTCGGCGGGAGACGCATTGGGCCGATACTTTAAGATGGCGGACGGTACACGCATCCAGGTGGTGGGTATCGTGGAGGACGGGAAGTACAAAACGCTGGCGGAAGATCCGCAGCCGGCGGTATTTCGGCCGGTCCTGCAGTCGCCGGCCAGCGCGACATGGCTGGTGGTGCGCTCCAACCGCGATCCCCAGCAAAAAGCGGCGGCGCTGGAGAGCACGCTGCGAGCCCTGGATGAAGCTCTGCCATTCACCATCAGAACATGGGATAGAGAATTGGACGGCGCTCTGTTCGCCACGCGGGTGGTGACGGTATCGCTGGGGATCCTCGGCGGGCTGGGCGCCATGCTTGCGGTTACGGGGATTTTCGGCATGGCATCCTATACCGTCAGCAAGCGGCGGCGCGAGCTAGGAATCCGCATTGCGCTGGGCGCGCAGCGCAGGGAAGTGCTGCAAGCGGCGCTGAAAAAACCTGTGCAGTTGCTGGCTTTCGGGTCTGCGGTGGGCTTGATTCTGGGGATCGCGGCGAGCAAGATGCTGGCTTTCATCGCTTATCAAGGGACGTCACGCGATCCGTTGGTGCTGGCCGGCGTAGTTACGGTCATGATGCTGCTTGGATTGCTGGCCACCTGGATGCCCGCATCCCGAGCGCTTGGTGTTGATCCTTTGCTGCTGCTGCGCGAGGAGTGAAAGGCAACCAGATCATCGCAAGTGTGATTTGTTGTAGATAACTTCGATCACTTCCGAATGATGGGAAAGAAGATCCAGAAAATGCCTCTAGCCTGAATTGAATCCTCTTGCTGGAGGGGCAAGCGCGGGCATAGGCTGGAAGCTTATGCGAACGATTCTGCTTCTGTCTCTATGCGCCACGACGATGGCCTGTAGCGCGTATGCCCAGTCCACGTCACCGGTGCCCGCCATGGAGCATCACCATCACGATCACAGCGATGTGCCGGCAAGCAGCGAGAAGCTGGGGCAGGTTTCATTTCCAACCTCGTGTGCTGCCCGATCGCAGGAGCCGATGGAGCGGGGTGTGGCTTTGCTGCACTCATTCGGCTATACCGAGGCGCAGCTGCAATTTCAGGCGATCGCCAAGCAAGATCCGGTGTGCGCGATGGCCCACTGGGGTATCGCGATGACGCAATTCCAGGAGCTGTGGGGGCATCCTGAGGCGCCGGCCTTGAAGCTGGGCGCTGAGGAGATGGCCAGGGCTCGCGCTCTGGCCGCGCCCCCGGCAGCGATCACCCCGCGCGAGAAGGCGTACATCGATGCCCTGAGCGCGTTTTTTGATCCCGCCGATGCCTCGTTTCAGCAGCGGGCCGACGCCTATGAAGCGAAGATGAACGCGCTACATCGCGAGTTTCCCGATGACGTGGAGGGAGCGGCTTTCGACGCTCTGTCGATGCTCGCTTCTGTAGCGCCGGCCGACACCTCCCTGACGCATGAGCACCAGGCGCTGACGATTCTTGTGCCGCTGTTCGCGTCTCATCCGGAACATCCGGGACTGGCGCACTACATCATCCATACCTGCGATACGCCGGCGCTGGCGGCGGAAGGCCTCGGCGCCGCGCGCGAGTATGCGAAAATCGCGGCCTCGTCTCCCCACGCGCTACACATGCCCGGCCATATCTTTGCCCGCCTTGGCATGTGGCCTGAGGACATCGATTCGAACTTGGCTTCGGTGGCAGCCTCAGAAAAGGCCGAAGCCGCCGGGCAGCCCGGCAGCGCGCACCAGATGCACGCGGAAGAATTCCTCATATATGCCTATCTACAGGTGGGTGAGGATGAAAAGGCGAGGGTCCTGACCGATAAGATGCGAGCGATCGGCGAACATATGAGCGCGATGCCCGGGATGGACGATATGAAAAACGAGGGAGCCTGGTTCGACAATGAGGTGAGAGCGATCTACGCCGCGGAGATGCACGACTGGAAAGCGCTTTCCGTGCAGGCGCCGGCGCCGGGATCGAGGGAGGACGAGACGTTTCATACGTATTGGGGGCAGGGCATTGCGGCCGGTCATCTGCGCGATGCGAAGTTGGCTGGGGCAGCACTGAAGAGCTTCGATGGAAGCCTCGAAGCGGTGAAGAAGTCTTCGTTTGCAGACTATGCGAGCGCGCTCGAGGTAAAGCGGGATGAGATCGTGGGCTGGCAAGCTTTCGCAGAGGCTCGTCCCGGAGATGCACTGGCGGCCATGCGTAAGGCTGCCGACCAGCAGGACAAGCTAGGGCAGATGGAGGTTGATATTCCAGCGCGTGAGATGCTTGGCGACCTGTTGCTGCTGGAAAACAGACCCGAGGAGGCGCTGACGGAGTACCGCGTGGCTCTCAAGCTGAGCCCGAACAGGCTGAATGGATTGCTCAGTGCAGGCAACGCGGCCGAGCTGGCGAAGCGGCCGGATGAGGCGCGCTCATTTTACAACGCGGCAGCACAGCAGACGAACTCGGGGGCGCACAGCCAGCGTCCTGAGATTGCGCATGCAGTCAAGATCGCTGGCGCCGTGGTAGCTGACTCGAGGGAACAGCGGCCATCGGTGGTGGCAGCGTCGCCGCGATAGCTGTGGCGCGCAGAGCTGGCCCAACGTAACCACCTTCACCGCAGCAACCGAAACCGGGCTTCGCCAGTCAGGCCAGTTTCTCAACTTCAGGGCGTAGGCTCAGTCCCGCTAATGCCGGGACGGCTGAATGTAGCCCAGCACGCGTGTTGGGTAGGTTTAAGAAACGCGCCAGTCCCGACAGGGACGGCTGAATCTTCCCTCCCGTGTAAGGCTACGCTGATCCGTTTGTGATGTGCGGCTGTGCCCCCAAAACGTGGCTTATAGGGGTAGGGAGAGTGTAAGC
>PLZN01000198.1 GCA_003152195.1 Acidobacteriaceae bacterium | reverse complement strand
GTAGAAACTCCAGACCCAGCACTTCTTGCTGGGCTACTCTCAGCTTCGGGACTAAATCCTGGACTGGTGGGTTCTCGCGCAGACACTTCAGGCGTACCAACTCCGGCCTACGGCACTGTCCGGTTTTGCAACTTTCGTGGTATTCGTTCTGGAGTTCAAACGATTTCGCAACTTCCACTGGTCTGTTAGGGTCTATGCGGCCGGCTGCGGCCATGGCAACAGCTCGACCCCAAGTCACGAACTCCCTAACCATGAAAGAAGGTACGAAATCGTGCGCATACGAATAATGACTTCAACCATGTTTCTCGCGCTTCTGGGAATCCTTGTGTTGACTCCCAAGGCAGCTTCAGCCCAACAAGTCCCAGGGCCGCACCCGGCCTACCTGCACGCGCTCTCCGACTTGCGACTGGCGCGTGCCTATCTGGACCAGATTGCATGGCCACCCGTCCAGCGGGATGAAGAACATGCGATTCGTGAGATCGATGCCGCGATCTCCGAGATCAAGCGGGCTTCGATCGATGATGGCAAGAATCTCGAAGATCACCCTCCCATCGATGTACGCATGCGTCCCCACGGGCGCTTCCGCAAGGCTCTGGAGCTGTTGGATAAGGCACACAACGACACCGCGCGGGCAGAAGACGTACCCCAGGCACGAGGTATGCGGGATCGGGCTATTCACCACATCGACGAGGCCCACGGCACGGTGGACAACGCCATCCGGACCGCGCATTGGGAACAGTTGCACCGTATGTAGGTTTTCCGCCCCCAGCCGATGGCTGAGGAGGTCTCTCCCGGGGGGTCAGGGAATCAAGTCGATGCGAATCGTAGCCATTCCCTGGCTCCTACGGAAAATGCTTCTCCAACAAATCCTCTCCCTTGCCAACTCCATCCCGAAGTCCTCATCCAGGCGCTCTCCCGTCCTACAAGCTGATAAATTGATCATGTTCAACAAGGCAAAGGATTAAGAGCCTTCGATCAACGCGCAATGAATGGACGCGACAGTCCAAATGGAGAAATCGGAATGAAGAAGATGCTGTTTTCTGGAGGTGCTGCTTTCTTGATGGCTGCTGGCTTAGCCCATGCGGCCGATCCGCCGGCTGCGAAAGAGGGTCTCTGGTCGAGCCACTCGCAAACTGTCGACCAACCCGGAAACAAGAAGTCTGAGGCAACAAAGACTGTCTGCCGCAATCACGCCTACGACCAGTCCCGCAGGATCGCAACCAGGGGACATCAAAAGCGCCGACGGGAAAATCATCAATACCTGGAAACACTAGCCAAACCTCTGCGATTTGCCGCTTGGGTGGATACGGGCGAAGTGGTGGCTCCGGGACGATGTGCTCGGATCACATATTGCTAATGAGGGGCCGAATGAATACACCTGGCTCATCCGTAATCTCCATGGCGGCTCTTCTGCTTATCAACTCGGGTTTTTCTGTAGCGGCAAAAACTCAACCCTCGCTTCCCGTATCATGTTCCGCCTCTCAGCTTTCCCTCGGCCTCGACCAGGAAGGCGGCTACTTCGATGGCATGTCTCACTCCGGCACTTTACTCGTTTTGCGCAATCTCGGCCCGCAGGCCTGTAGCGTACCCGCACAGCCTACGCTTGCGTTCCAGGATGCTCAGCATCACCCCTTGCGTGTCTCGCTGCAAACGCCCGCAGGTATCCATCCGGGTCCGGTCATCTTGCCGGTGGCTATTCCGGTGGGAGCCGAAGTCACAAGTCAAATGCGCTGGGTTTCCGGCGATGTCTACGATGGCCATAACTGTGTCTCCCCTGCCTTCGTCACGATTCTCTTGGGGGGTGACACCCTGTCCGTTCCGTTCAACGGCTCGTTATGCGGGCCGGCAGGCCAGCCGCCCACCTACACCATGACCCCTCTCCAGCGCGATCCTGTATACACGCCTCCTACTCCTTAATCCAATCCGATCACACGTGCGGCGCTTTGAGCATTCACAACGCCCTGCACGGGATTACTTTCCCACGGTCAGAACCATCAGAGCAGCTATGGATAACCGGACAGGTCGTCATCGCCGTATAACGCTTTAGTTGTACATACAGTTCTTTGCAATGGCGGGTTGTTCAGGAAATCATTTCGAATCAATGAGGAGCGGGGGCCGTTCCAACCTCGTCTTCTCGTCAGATCTTGGCTTTTTCTTTGGGAATTTCCCCCGGGCAGGTCATTCCCGCATTAATCCCGTAAACTGAACGCTCATGGCTCCCGGGTGTGAGCGGGTATTGTTCCTCTGGAGCACAGTGACCTCGGTCGGACGCAATCTCGGATTGACGTAAACCGAGGGCCCAGGGAAAAAACAACTTAAGCCATCGCTGGTTCAGGAGAAACCATGAGGAAAAGCGAGGACGCGATTGCGAGCGCTAATGGCAGTCCCAAGAAGAACCTGAGAAGAAACGGAACAATCGATGCAGTGGTTGAGCCCACTTCCGTTGACCTCGGTGTGGTCCTGGAGAAGCTGCAAGCCGTCCGGGATGGAAACTTTTCCGTGCGGCTGCCTGGTTCATGGATCGGATTGCCGGGAAAAATCGCAGATACGTTCAACGAGATTGTTGCCGCCAATCAGCAGATGGCCAAGGAACTCAGGCGTGTCGGCCAAGTAGTGGGCAAGGAGGGCAGGACACGGGAGCGCACGCGCTTCGACGAGTCGAGAGGCGCCTGGGGGGAAATGGAGGTTTCAGTGAACACGTTGGTGGAGGATCTCCTCCGGCCAACGACTGAGGTCACTCGCGCCATCGCAGCCGTGGCCCAGGGCAACCTGGCGCAAACCGTGCGCCTGGACGTGGATGGGCGGCCGCTCGAAGGGGAGTTCTTCCGTTCTGCGGAAATCGTCAACACCATGATTCAACAGCTCAGCGTCTTCACCTCGGAAGTGACGCGTGTGGCGCGTGAGGTGGGCACCGATGGCAAACTCGGCGGCCAGGCACAGGTGCCGGGTGTTGCCGGAACCTGGAAGGACCTTACCGACTCCGTCAATTCGATGGCCAGCAACTTGACCGGGCAGGTACGCAATATCGCCGAAGTCGCTACCGCCGTGGCGAGCGGCGACCTTTCGCGCAAGATTACGGTAGACGTTCGCGGGGAAATCCTACAGCTCAAAGAAGCGATCAACACCATGGTGGACCAGTTGCGTTCCTTTGCGTCGGAGGTGACGCGTGTGGCACGCGAAGTCGGGACGGACGGCAAGCTCGGCGGGCAGGCCGTCGTACCCGGCGTGGCAGGCACCTGGAAAGACCTCACCGACT
>PLZN01000170.1:539-4630 GCA_003152195.1 Acidobacteriaceae bacterium | reverse complement strand
TTTAGCCCCTGAGGTATGCTTTCCGCCAATTTCACCCCGAATCCAGAGTTTTTCCGCAGCCTGTAAAGCCCAGGCCGCCGTGCCCTCGGAAGCATAGCGAGATTGCAAAACATTCGCCCTATCCACAGCTCTTCTTGGTTATTTCTTGCCGATGAAAAGAAGAACCCCTCCACCGATGACCGCGACGACGCCAAGGATAGGTGGTAACGGTACCGTGTTGGTTTCTTTCTTCGAGGCCTGAATTGGCCCCAGGTCAATTACCTTCTTCTGGTGCGTGTAGGTGAATCCGCCATAAGCCAGCGCGAGCACTCCTAAGACGATCAGGACAACACCTAAAGCTTTCATTCGTACCTTTCTTGCGCCCGTTCAAACTAGGGACGTTCCCTCGGACCCAACGGAACCCGGTCACTTTCAGCAGCCGTCTCCCGAGTGGCGGTGGTGCCGTGTACTCGATCGGCCAAGTTCCTGGCGGCATCTTTCACGTCGCCCCAAGCTTGATGTGCCCCGCCCTTAACTTGGTCAAATTGGCCTTCGGCCTTCAGGTGTTCATCCCCGGCCAGCGCACCGGCGGCCTCTTTGATCCGGCCCACTACCTTCTCCAACCCGCCCTTCACATGCTCTTCACTCATTGCTCACCTCGAAGAGTTCGGATGCCCCTTTTTCAGGGCAAGGTTGCCTGATCGCAGGCACAGGGGCTGCTCTACTTCTTCCTGGTCAATTGCAACAGAGACGGAGGGACTTAGCTCAAGCGCAACGCAAGGTGCGCAGCGAGCGAGCTGACGTGCTCAATGGGGACGGAACTTGCGTGCGTGTAATACAACACGATCGTAATCAACACAAGCACTGCCAAGAGCGCGATTACCAGAACGAGATATCGCAGCATTTCCCTGGTGTGCTTTTCCGCTTGGGTCGGCTTCACAACTACGGCGCATCTCATCGGTTCGATCGCGTCGGAGTGATGTGTGTGTTTTGCCCCTGCGATGACTGGAACTTGCATGAGCCCCACTCCTTTCATAACCCTTACTTAAGTAGACGGGCAAAGTACGGCTGGGGTTGTGTAGGCGACAAAACGAAGTGCCGCTAGAGTAAATCCCACGCAGTTGAAGAACGGCGGCACATCACTGATCCTTGCTGCCACACGGTAACCGTGTGATTGCTCTAGAATAGAGAGGTGAAGCAAGAGTCAGCAGAGCGATTGCCCGGCGTAGGCTTGGCGGATGTCCCGGGGATAGTTACGGCAGTGCTCGAGCAGCGGCCACGCATTGGCTTCGTGAGCTTGGGCTGCCCGAAGAACCTGGTTGACAGCGAAGTCATGATGGGTTTGCTTGACCGTGCCGGGGCCGAGATGACCAACCGTCCGGAGACGGCGGACATTCTGGTCGTAAACACATGCTCGTTCATCGATAAAGCCAAGCAGGAGTCGATTGACACCATCCTTCAGATGGCGCAGCACAAAGTCTCCGGCAAGGCGCGCAAGCTGATCGTGGCCGGCTGCCTGGTGGAGCGCTATCGCGACGAAATCCGCAAGAATATGCCGGAAGTAGATGCCGTGGTCGGCACCGGCGAACTCGAGGCAATTTTGGCAGCTGCCGGGCTGGAGGCGCCTATCGCGGCGCCGGGCCATCCGCAGCTCTTTACTATCCTCTCCGGCAGCCCTCTCTCCGGCCAGGACGCAGCCTCTCACCCGGCTTCTCGCGCCGAAGGGGATCTGCGAGAGTCCCAGGGACGCTTCGCGCGCGAGGAGTGGGAAGGCGCGCAAGCGATGCTTCCGCAGTATCTTTACGACCATACGACGCCGCGCCTCCTGGCTACGCGCAAGTCTTCGGCCTACATCAAGATCGCCGAAGGCTNNAGGACACCACCTGTTACGGCGAGGACCTGGGCATGAAGGACGGTTTGGCGCAACTGCTCGACAGCCTGGCCCGAATCCCGGACTTGAAATGGCTGCGCTTCCTGTACGCCTATCCAAACAAGATTACCGGGCGCCTGCTGGACACCATTGCCCGCCATGAAACCATCTGCAAGTACCTGGACATGCCCCTGCAGCACGCCTCCGCCCCGGTGTTGAAGAGCATGCGGCGCGGCGGCAACGCCGAGATCTTTCTCAAGACGATTGAGCGCGTGCGCGCGACTGTGCCCGGTGTGGCGATTCGCAGTACCTTTATCACCGGCTTTCCCGGCGAAACCGAAGCGGACTTTGCCGTGCTTAGCGGCTTCGTGCGTGCAGCCAGGCTCGACTGGCTGGGGGTTTTCAGCTACTCCGACGAAGAAGGCTCCGGAGCGTTCCGGCTGGGCGATAAAGTCCCTTCCCGGACCATCGCGGCGCGCCGCCGCTCCCTGATGCGCCTGCAACAATCGATTAGCCGCAAGTCCAGGGCTGGCCAGGTCGGCCGCCGCTTTGACCTGCTGGTCGAAGGGGCATCGGAGGAAACTCCCCTTTTATGGGAGGGCCGGACGGAGCATCACGCTCCTGAGATTGACGGGAAAGTCTATATCAACGACTTTGGACCCTTTGACCAGCTGAACCCGGGGCATTTTTACCAATGCGAGATTACCGAGTCGCAAGATTACGATCTGGTGGGCAGGATCATCGCAGAATGAAGCCGCTTCGGCCTTCCGTGTCGTGCTAACCCCCGGCGCGGAGGACGCAGCACAAGGAAACGGGATGTTGTGATGAGTCAACCAAGAAAAAAGCTCAAGAGCTTACGCTGCCCCACATGCGGGCAGATTGTCACCACCAAGGATCCGGATTTTCCCTTCTGCAGCGAACACTGCAAGACCATCGATCTGGGCAAATGGGCGAGTGGCGTTTACCGGATCACCTCTCCGGTGCTCGATCCCGAGCTACTGGAAGAGATTGAAGGGATGCGGCCTCGCTCGTCGGGAGATGAGTGATCTGGCGGTAACCAGGAAGACGGCGTGGGCCTGGGCGGTAGGGACTTTTCTCGGCGCCGGGCTGCTCAAGCCCGGTCCGGGCACCTGGGGATCTGCCGCTGCTGCTCTGCTCTGGCTGGCGGCGGGCATCGGTTTACGTCTTGCCCCCGCTCCATTGGCGTGGCTTACGCTGGCTGCGGCGCTGGGCGCCATCGCCATCGGCATTCCCGCTGCTACCCGGGTGGAACGGGAGAGCGGACGGGAGGATCCCGGACACGTGGTGATCGATGAGGTAGCCGGGCAATGGATTGCGCTGATTCACTCGCGCGTAGACTTGAGTCACTTGCTGGCCGGGTTTCTCTTCTTTCGTCTGTTTGACATCGTCAAACCATGGCCTGCAAGGCAGCTTGAGGGCTTGCCCGCGGGCTGGGGAATCATGCTCGATGATGTCGCTGCAGGCGTGTATGCTTTGCTCGTGGTGCAGACGCTGCAACACTGGATCGGCTAAAGTGCTAGGGGTCGGCAGCTCGCAACGGCGAGATGCCATCGAACACGAAACAGTACATTGCGGTCAGGGATTCAGCCTATGCGCTTCTCGAAAGAGTCACCCATTCCCAACTCACCCAGGATCGAAGTCGCGATGCCCGATGCGGCGCTTCCGGGCGGCGAAGTCGAGGTTCGCGGAACACAATTGGGCGCTGTGCGCTCCCGCCAGCCGGTGGCCGTCCTCGACGGGATCGTGGCTCCCGTCCTTCTCAGCCGTTCCAACCGGATGATCGTTCGCATTCCCGAAGATGTGCAAAGCGGGAGACTTGAGATCCGGCAGAATGGGCAATCCAGCAATACGGTGCGTCTCAAAATTGCGCGCCTTATCACCGGAAATCTGCATCCTGTGGGCAATCCGGCAGTGGATGCCGAGGGCAGCATCTTCTCCACGGATTCCGGTCCACGGGGGCAAAAAACGCCAGTCTCGGTCTACCGCATCACGCCCGCGGGAGAGATGCAGCCCTTGGTGAGCGGGATTATGAATGCTACCGGCCTGGCACTCGACGCCCAGGGCTACCTCTATGTCTCCTCCCGGCTGGACGGCACGGTCCATCGCGTCTCTCCCCAGGGCGCGTCTTCGGTGTACGCCGAGGGAATGGGCATAGCGACCGGGATTGCGTTCGATGCCGCGGGCAATCTCTATGTGGGCGACCGCAGCGGAACCATCTTCA
>PLZN01000170.1:0-526 GCA_003152195.1 Acidobacteriaceae bacterium | reverse complement strand
GGATTGGCATTCGATGTCGCGGGCAACGTGTATGTCTCTGCCTCATTGCACGGCACCCGCGGAATCGTTTGTATTACGCCGGCGGGAGAAGCCTCCGTGGTTCTTGCCGGCTCGGGCATTGTCGGTCTCGCTTTCGTGCCTGGTGGCAATGCGATCCTGGCCACCAATGGCGCGGTCTATGATGTGCCGTTGGGCATCGAAGGCGTGCGCCTGTTCTAGCGGCGGCGCGGGTTAAGGATCGCATGCAAGGCGAGAATTACATTGATGAGTGAGCATTTGTGGTTTCTAATCCCTATCTCGATAGGGATTAGACCCCTTCTCTTGTGCAGGGACAGAAGGACGGNNCGGTCGGTTCAGAACTGCTGACGCCCTTCAGGCAAGACACAAATTCTCTTTTCTTGACCGAGCGGCTGCTTCAGCTTGGCGTGAACGTGGTTTTCAAAACCATTGTTGGGGATCGGCTGGCGCATCTTACCAGTGCGCTTCGCATCGCTTTGGACCGCACCGACATCGTGATCACCATGGG
>PLZN01000053.1 GCA_003152195.1 Acidobacteriaceae bacterium | reverse complement strand
CCCGTGATTGAAAGGCACCAGCGAAGTGGTGAGCGTCTGCGGGTTCAAGCGCTCAATGACAGCATAGGACCAATCGATCTCAGGCACGGGAAGTGCGACCGTAAGGGCCGGCCGGGGGAGATTTCCACCCGATGCCCGTTCCTCATCGGCCAGCGATCTGCTGCCCGTACTATTGCAGGGTTGGCCGTTCTGGGAGCTATTTGCAAGGTTGGAGGTGTTTGCTCTGGAACTCTGCCCAACCTGATACTGCTGCGAGCCGTTGCCTGCGTTGGGGTCGCAATTCGGGTCGTCGGTCTGCCCGGAAGCCGGATTTGAGATCTGGTTATTGTTCTGGATGGAGTTCTGGCCATAACCCGGGGAGCCATTTACTTGTTGACCTTGGGTGCTGCCATTCAACGAGGTCTGTCCGTTAAAGATCGGAACTCCGTTTTGATCGTATTGCGGAGTGTTGGTCTGGTAGCCATTGATATCCCGGGAATAATTGTCCGGATTGCTGGCGTATTCCGGCTTGAACTGCGGGCCCGGAACTCCCAGTTGATTCCTGCGTTCCCAATAATCCCGGGTAATCAGCGATTGGCTATCGGGGATAATCTCGCTTAACCGCATGCCCGCGTGCCAAGCAAACCGTCCTGTTTCAGCAACGTTCCCCCGCAGTGTGACAGTGTTCTGGAATTGTGGGGAGATGGGGAGCACGCGCAGCAGGTCAGCTTGCTGCAGTGAAGTCGCCAATCCGGCTCCCTCAAGCGCAATATCCAGAACGGTGCGGGTCTTATGCGCATCCAGGCGTTCCAGTGATGCCCGGAGCAGCGAGGCCGTGGTCGAAAGGCCCCCGGCAAACTGAACGGCCTGCTCCACTGAAGTGGCGCCTTTCAACTCAAAAATGGCGGGAACGCGGACGTTACCGGCTATGGCCACTTGCGGCCCAACAGGAGGGATGTAAATCACATCGCCGGGGAGAAGCGGGGCGTCCTTGGACATGTCACCGAGTATCAGCAGATCGTACAAGTCGAAGTGGGTGACGGTTTGCCCGTTCCTTCGGAGCTGAATGTCGCGGAGAGAGCCCTGGACGGACGGCCCACCAGTGGCAAACAACGCGGTAACCAACGTGCTGAGTGAACTTAGCGTGTAGGTTCCGGGGCGACGGGCCTGGCCCACGACAAACACCTGAATTGACCGCAGCTGCCCCATTTCAACATTAAGATCGAAGCTCTTGTAAATGTGGCCGACAGCGTCGTGAATATGTTGCCGAAGTTGCGAATAGGGCAGCCCGGCAACATGGATCTCGCCTACCTGGGGAAGATACACCGAACCGGAACGGTCTACGGTGAGTTGCGCGTTGAAATTCACCTGGCCCCAAATGCGAATCACCAGTTGATCCCCCGGACCGAGGACATAGCCGGGGGTTACATTCACCTCGCGGAGCGGCGCAAACGTGGATGGTACCTGGCGAAAGAGGGAGTCACCATAAACAGGAAGCAGGTGGCCCAGGGAGGCGCGAACCAACATTTGGAAGTCGGTAGGTGCGGAAGGGCCCTGGAATGCCAGTAATCGTGCTTCTTCAAGCGCTTGCAGTTGTGATTGCGAACCGTTCAGGCCACCCTGGTCGAGGATGCTTTGCACCCTGCTGTTCATTCCCTGGGATTGAAGTCCCGGGTACTGCTGCCCTAGCTGACCGCCTGAAACGCCCGTGCCCGCATAGCCGCCGCCCGTAGGCGAATTACCTGGAGTTGTACTACCCAGCGGGCCGAGGCCCTGGGTCGGAGCCTCTTGATCGCTCACGCAACTCCCGTCGACCGAGGAAATGACGCCTGATGGGCAGTCGAACGTATCGGAACCAGCGGATTGAGCAGCAACTGGGAGTTCGACCCGCGTAACGCTCGCGATGAGCAGGATGGCGAAAAAAAGACCTGAACGCTTACCCATAATTTGTGAAAGCAGAAAATCTCTCGGCGCGCGGCCTCTGTCCCCTGCCAAGCTTTACTCCTTTGCCATCGGCGCCGCCCTATCCAACCAGGGACGAACTTGTCCAATACTTACTTTAGTTTAGGGCTTCCAGCCGGATGTGCAAATTCTTTTCCCAAGGAACCTCCGGGAACGAATCTCGAAACCTGGCTCGTTCCGGGAAATTCAGCCGTCCTCTTCGGGACTTCCCTTCGGATTGGGTCCAAGTCCCTTGCAGTCCCAGGCCGTAGGCTCAGTTTTCCAGCATCGGCTTTCAACTCCTGGCTTTTTCCCACCACCTTCAGGGCTGCTTCGGGTGCCGACGTAACCGCGTAGGACCCGCTTCGGGTTGCCCCGGGGACGGCACACCTGTACGCTTGTTAAGCGTTCTTGCCCCCCGGCGAGTTTCGACGATTCCAGGACGAAACCGTGACTTGGTGAATAAGGTGAGGCTCTATGGGCCGTCTGTTTTTTTTCCTGCCTTGCTGTTGACGCTTAATGCTTTCACTTGCCTGGCCGACGGGCAAAATGGAACCCAAAGCGCAACTACGACCGTAAACGCCAACCCGGCCGCCATTACCGTCGGTGGCAGCGTAGGGCTCACCGCGACCGTCCAACCGAACAAGGTCGTCTCAAGTCCAGCGCCAATATTTTCCAGACCCTCCGGCACGATCACGTTTCTGGATGGAACTACGCCATTGAGAACTGCTCCGGCGGCGCTCGTGCCGAGCGGCTTCGTGAGAGCAACCTTTCAGCAGACCTTCGGAACGCCCGACCCGTCGTTGACGGCGGAGACCGTCTCATCCGTGGAGGGCCAACTGACAGGGGATCTGAACGGCGATGGCGTTCCAGACCTGCTTATCTACGCTTATTTGCCTGGGTTTTCAGAGCGGACCTTTACCCGCAACGGTAAAGGTGGCTATACCACTGGCGCAGTGCAAACGCTCACCTTTCCCGTGGTTGCTTCTTACCCAAACGTAACCAATCTTCCGCAGCTCATAGACGTGAACGGCGATGGCAAACTGGACCTGTTGAGCGGACTTCAGGTCGCTTACGGGAACGGCGATGGCACTTTCGCGCCGGCGGTTCCCGTCCCTTTTCTCTCCAGCGGATTCGTGACTTCTTACGCCGCTGATCTAAACGGAGATGGTAAGACGGACATCCTTGCCGTTGATGTAATTCAAGGTAACCCCTTTCTCGGGGCCTCAATTCAGTTTGCGGTCACGGCCTTTCTCAATCAAGGGGGAGGATCCTTCACCTCTGCCGGAACATTCCCTGTTGCACCCCCCACGAGCGGGGCCTTCGTAGCCGTTAATTTTTTTGCTCCTGCGTTTGTAGATCTGAATGGCGATGGCAAACCTGACTTGATCGTGCAAACCCAGCCAGTCGGGCAGACGCAAATAGGCGGCGATCCGGATGTCGAAGTACTCCTGAATAACGGTAACGGCACCTTCGGCAACCCTTTGAAAGTGACCGTACCGGACCCGCCAAACAATACCGATAACTTTACGGCCTACGGGACCGGCTCCGGAGATGTAAACGGCGACGGGAAGCAGGATATCATCCTGACGATAGCTGACATCGCCGGAAACGTAGACGCTATCACTCTCCTTGGCAACGGGGATGGCACCTTTCAAAGCCCGCTTTACCTGACAATGCAAACCGGACCTGGCATCCCGTACTTCCAAACTCCTGCCGTGGTGGTTCAAGACTTTAATCTGGACGGCAAGCTGGATCCGATCTTGGGCGATGGTCAACTGGCGCTAGGCAACGGGAATGGAACATTTGTCTTATCGTCGCCACTGTTTCCACCACAATCGGTGGGACAAGCCTACTTGGCCTTACCTCTCGAGCAGATAGAGCTTCCCGGCAACCTGGTGCCCTCTCTCGTCTACTTGTTGCCGTCAGCTACGCCTCCACCAGCGGCCGTCTTTACACCGCAAACCAGCAGTTCCGCAGCGCTCTCCCTGGCGACTTTGGCGGTTGGAACGCATACCGTCAGCGCACGCTACTCCGGCGACGCGAACTATGCCGCGGACACCTCTGCAGGGATTGCAGTTACGGTGAACCAAGCGGCTTCCGCCACCGCAGCCAGTTCCTCGGCCAATCCCAGCTTCGCCGGGCAGAGCGTCACGCTCACGGCAGACGTTACGAGTGCTGGACCTGCGCCCACCGGCAATGTGATTTTTGCCTCCGGATCCACAACGCTTGCCACGGTCGCTCTGAGCGGGGGATCGGCGGCTTATACGACTTCTTCGTTCGACACGGTTGGCACGCAGATGATCACCGCCTCCTATTCCGGAGATGCCAACACCGCGGCCTCCTCCGCGGCGCTTAGCCAGGTGGTCAACGCCGCGGTCGTTCTGGTGCCCGGAGGCAGCGGCGGTACTACGTTGACCGTCCAATCGGGTCAGACGGGCAGCGTCCCGATCAACGTGACCGGTGCGGCCGGATTCTCGGGAACGATTACGTTCGCATGCTCGGGCCTGCCCGCAAACGCCAGCTGCAGCTTCAGCCCTGCCAGCATAACTGTGTCTGGCACTTCCGCCGTTTCCACTTCGCTCTCCGTCAACACCGCTGCGAGCACGACGACGAGCCCGCTAAGACAGCATCCAGACACCGGCCCCGGTACGGTCGCCTTTGGGCTTGGGCTAGCCGGCCTGGCTCTGTTCTGGCCGATACGGCGCAAAGGAGGCCGGCTTTGGGCAATGCTGGCCTGCACGCTCGCTTTCACCGCGTTGGGACTGACCGGCTGCGGAGGTGGGGGCAGTGGTCCCGCTGCTGCTAAAACTGCGCCAGGCTCTTATAACTTCACGGTCGCGGCAAGCTCGGGGAGCATGATGCAGAGCCAATCGTCCTTCACCCTTGTGGTGCAGTAACCTTCGCACTACAAGCAAGGCTTCTTCCGATTTGGACACGTAACCGTGGAAGCATGGGTTCGGAATCGCTCCGCGAGTGGCACACTTGTACTCTTGTTTGAGTAACCTTGCTCCCCCGGCAACTTTCGACGATTCCAGGCGAAGTCCTGACCTGGTGGGTAAAGGTGAGGTTCTATGCGCCGCCTCGCCCCAACCGTCCTCCTTCGACACCGCCGGCACGCAAGCGATCACTGCCTCCTACTCGGGTGATGC
Source organism: Acidobacteriaceae bacterium (assembly GCA_003152195.1). GTDB lineage: Bacteria > Acidobacteriota > Terriglobia > Terriglobales > Acidobacteriaceae > PALSA-350. The sequence continues at coordinate 1,935 of PLZN01000053.1, read as the reverse complement.
GAATACGCAGGCCTCCTCTGCGGCGCTCAACCGGGTAGTCAACACTGCGTTCGCGCTGGCGCCTGGCGGCAGCGGCAGTACCACGTTGACCGTCCAGGCAGGCCAGTCGGTGAGCGCTCCCATCAACGTTACCGGCGCGGCCGGATTTTCCGGATCGGTTACCTTCGCATGCTCGGGTCTGCCTACGAATGCCAGCTGCGGTTTCAGCCCTGCAGCCATAACGGTGTCCGGCACACCCGCTGTTCCCACCTTGCTCTCCGTCAACACGGCTGCAACGGTAAGTCAGCTACGACCTGAGGCCGGTGAGGGCCTCAGCACCGTCGCCTGTGGACTTGGGCTGGCCAGTCTGGTGCTGTTCTGGCCGGTGCGACGCAGACGAGCGCGCCTTTGGACCACGCTAGGCTGTCTGCTCGCGCTCGCCTCGATAGGGCTGACGGGTTGCGGAGCCGGAAATGGCCGACCCGCCGATCCTCCAGAAACCGCGCTAGGCACTTATAACTTCACCATCACTGCAACCTCGGGGAGCGTGCAGACCCAATCAGCCTACACGCTTGTGGTGCAGTAGCCAGCCTTCCGAAGCCGCAGACATCGAATGGTATGGTGGACCTTTCCCCGGATTTCCTTTAAGGCTGGGTAGGGTCGATGAATTTTATGCGGTCCCGACTGGCCGGGGCCGCGCAGTAGGAAGTCCGGGATCGGGTAGCGGCAGTTCAGGGGGCATCCGTGAGAGTGAAAACCAGCATCAAGCTGATCACATTTCTTGTTGCGGCGAGTCTGCATGCGCGCACGTTGGACGCGCAGCAACGAGCAGCGACTCTGCCACAGGCCCCCGTACCGGCAACCAGCGTGGCCGGTAGCGACATTGGGGACCGCGTCAACAATACCCTGAAGTCTTGCGCTCTCCAGTGCACGGTCTACATCCCGGCAGGGAACTACTCCTTTGCGACTCCGATCCACCTGGTGCTGAATCCCTTTGGCAAATACAAGCTGAGTGGTGATCCCGGAGCTGTCCTCACCTATACGGGAAACGGCGATGCCATCACCACACAGATCAGCAATCTGGCGGGATCCTCGCAGTTGCTTATCGAAGGTTTTCAGCTCATAGGGAATCCTCATGCTGCTGCCGGAATCCACTTGCTGCCGACCAATCGGATCACCGTCCGCAACATGGTCATTATTGGATTTTCGGGTGGCGACGGGATCCTGGTCGAGGGAACGAACAGCTCGAACATTTATGACAACCTTATCTCCAACAATAAGAACGGTATCCGCCTGATTCCCACAGTGTGCAGCGCCGGCCCATCGATTCATTGTGGAACGTCGGTGAACGGTTCTCCGTTTGCGGCCAATGCCATACACGTCACCTACAACCAGATTACGAGCAATTCGCAATGGGCCATTTTTGAGGACACCGTCATGGTTGGTCACGGCCTATCGGAAACACTGAACAATCTTTATATGGGCAACGATTTCGAAGAGAACGGAGGGGCGATCTATCTGACCCGGTCACGGGGAACCATCATCTCAGCAAACTACTTCGAGCAGTCACCCCGCCAGGTGGTGCTTGGCATACCAAACGGGGGCAGTGGCTATCGCGCGTATGGGCCCGTGGTGCGCGACAACTACTTCACCACGTTGACAGGGACACCCTTCAACATCGAAATTGAGAATGCAGACAGCGCGATGATCGAAGGCAACAGCGAACTGGTCGGCTCTGCGAGTGCCAAGAATTGCTTTGTCAACATGGTAGGGGCGACCCGTACCTGGATTTCGAAGAACGCGATCTACCAGAAAAATCCCTATTGCTACAACGGAGTACCGGGGACCCCTTCGACCGGCGACGGCTCCTTCTTCTTCGGCCAGCGCTAAAGCATTTTTCACTTCTACCCTGCACAGGGAAGCGTAGCGAAGTGCGGCTTTTCTTGAGGAAAAGCC
>PLZN01000089.1 GCA_003152195.1 Acidobacteriaceae bacterium | reverse complement strand
GCTCAAGGCTCAGCGCGAGGTGGCGGAACGCATCGTGGCGCCCCCCGGCACGCGCGTGTATGGTCTGCTATCGGCGACCACGCAGATGTATGCAGGGGTCGAAAACCTTTTTAGCCTGCCGCCCGAGGCATTTGCTCCCCCTCCCGAGGTCCACTCCACGGTGTTCCGCCTCACCATGCATCCGCGGTTCGAAGAGTTGGGCGTCGATGCGGCAGGCTTCCTTCGCTTTCTGCGCCAGGCTTTCGCGCTGAAACGCAAGACTCTCGGCAATAACCTGCGCGCCTCCGGGTATAGCCCTGCCGCCGTGGATGGAGCTTTTACGCACTGCACGGTGAATGCACAGATTCGGGCGGAGGCGGTTTCGCTGGAGAATATGGCGTGTCTATTTCGCGCCGTCAGCGATGCGGGCTGAGTAACGTTGGGTGCCCCAGCGCTTAGATTGCCCCCTATCTCCCAACTTTTTGTGTTGGGAGATAGGGGTTGCGGACGCTCGGCTCGACTAACGGTGGGGGCCAGGAGACGACGCATGCGGCGGCGGAGCCGAATTGTGCGGCTCCGGTGGAGCCGAATAATGCGGCGTGGGCATCGGCCGGGGTACGTAGGTCGTACGCGGAGCGTATGACCGCGGCGGCGTGTAACCCGGACTCGGCCTCCCGGCCGGGTTCGGACTCTCAATGGCACGCGGCGGATTGACACCGGACGTAAAGTTGGATGGCGCCCGCGGCGGGAACGTGTGGGGTGTGCCGCTCAAGACCGCTCGCGTTCCCGGCGCGGTACCTCGCGCACCGGCAAATGTCTCGGAATGGAAGCCGGCCCGGGCAATCGGCGCGACGGTGCGGCCGTTCAGGTTCAGCGCCTGCTGATGATCCACTCTGGTGCCCGCTCCATTAAACGCCCAGGGACCTCTCGCGACCGGCCCGCGATCTACAGCAACCAATCGCTGCTCCGGCATCGGATGCAAACCGTGGCCGCCACGAAAGATCGGCCGCCCAGGCATTACCCAGCCCGCGGGGTAATTGCGCACCACAATTACCGGAGACCAGACCCGGCCACAGCCGCCTGGAGCCCATCCCCAGCCGAAGCCGTAGTAATTCCAGTTTCCGCAATGGTAAGGGAGCCAGCCCCAGGGATAGCCTGAAATCCAGGTGTAACCCAAGGTGGGATAGTAACCCCAGTAGCCGGACCCGTAGGGATCCCAACCCGGACCAACCCCGGATGGAACCCACACGTTGCCTGAGCCCTCCACGGGATACCAGTTGCCGTTGGCATCCAGATCGTTCCAGTTTTCGTCTCCCGGGTTGGCCGAGCCATCGCGCACCGGCGTTTGCTGTGAGGCCTCCTGTGCGATCGCCTGGTCCCGATCCTGATTCCAGTTGTCCCAGGAATCGCCGGTAATTCCCTGTGCCACGGCGTACGGAGCCCCACTGTTGTCAGCACTGGAATGAATACTCTGGTTCTCCGCCACGTCGACAGGAGGAATGCCGGCTCCTTGCACCTTGACCGAGCCGCTGACCACCGCAATTTCCCACCCGGCGTCGAGACCCAGACGGAGGATTGCGTTTGCCGTCGGCTGCACATTCATATTGGAGAATTGCACCCCGAAAGCTGGATGCCCGTCGCCTACGTTGAACTCGTAATAGCCCAGACCAGACAACTGCTCCAGTTGAACCTGATCCTGTCCCAAGTGATCGAACTGCAGGGTGCTGTTCGGGGTCAACCGAGCCACGCTGCCGTCGCCGAACTCGATTTCCGCCTGGCCGTCCCCTCCGGTCTGCAAACGCGAGCCCTCCAATGCGGGCATATTCATCACCGCCTGCTGGAAATCGGCCCCTTGCCCGGAAGTCAATTGCACCGAGCCTTGCACGAAGCTTATGCGGGCGACATTTGCCGCGGGCCCCTGAGCTGGGTTTTGTGCCGGCGCCCGGCCTGTTCCCAGTCCCATCCACAGCAGGCATAGCGCGGCCATCGCCAAAGGCCGCAAATGCGCCCACCCGGCACGAGATTGCGTCTCTGCCTGGTTCCCTGCGCCGGTATTCGTAATTCTCGGGTGCTGCATCATGGAGCACCTCCATTTCCTGATGGGATGAAGCCCACCTACTGACTGCAAACAATATTTCACGCAATAAGTTTCCTTTGCATGGCTTCGCCTACAACCTTTGGACGGCGGCCGCCGCGATTCGTGAAGGCGCGGGCGACCTGCCCAGGGCGATCAATCGTTTTTAATCCCCTCGAGCAAGGCCCGCGCACGCCTCTGCACTCGCTGCAGTACCGCCTCATCCCCCGCAATGGTCTGCAGCACAGGGGCGATATTCTCCACTTCGAGCGCCCGTCCGTCGTGCACCATCTGGTCCAGAAATTCCAGTTCCGCATCCAGGCTGAGGCGCCCGTGTTCATATTGCCGCTTCAACTTGCTGCCCTCTTCCATGGTTACGGCCATCGCTTCAAATTGCTCCGTAAGCTTATTGATCTGAGAGCTCTTACTCCAGTTGTACACACAACTTCCCGTGCCTTCGGGTCCGTTGTATTCCAACGTCTTGGTTCCCTGGAAGGCAATATTCTTGGCCCCATCTTCGCAGGCAAAGGCGAACTTCTTATTTTTTCGCGCGGTAGCGAACATTGCCTCGCGAAGCTCTTTCGAGATGTGGATTGGCCGATCTTCGGGCTCTGCCACCACGCTTTCGGCGTCCTTTGGCGCCGGGCCGCCCCCCTCCGACCGGAAGCGGCCGGTACCATCCTCCCACACCGTCAGAACATACTTTTGCGGTTGCAGCTTGGGGTTTTCGTAGGTAAAGCGGATCTGCGCCGTGCTTTCCGCACCGGGCCGCCCGTCGCAGCCCATGGCGCCCGCCGCGGCCGGCAGCGTGCTCGGCGCAACCACGAAGGGCAACAGCCCCCATACCATGCTTCGCAGCAGATTCAACCGAACCTCAAGCGCGGGATTCCGCCTGCAACGAAAGCGTCTGCGCGGTGTGCACATGGCATATCGCGATGGCCAGGGCGTCAGCGGCATCGGCAGGTTTCGGTGCGTGGTCGAGGTTCAGCAGGCGAGCGACCATGTACTGCACCTGCTCCTTTTGCGCCATTCCATAACCAACCACCGCGGATTTGATCGTGAGCGGTGCATATTCCGCCACCGGCAGCCCCTGGAGCGCTGCCGCCAGCAAGGCCACCCCGCGTACATGCCCAAGCTTCAGCGCGGACTTCGCGTTCACGGAATAAAACACCCCTTCTACCGCCACTACGTCGGGGCGGTGCATCTCCAATAGCGCCGTGAGCTCGGCGAAGATGTAGGCAAGCCGTAGGTGCAACGGCTGATCCTTGGCCAGTCTTAGGCCGCCGGCAGCGACTGCGACCAGGCGTGTCTCGCGCGGCCCAACCTGCACATCCACCACGCCGTAGCCGGTGCAGTTGGTTCCGCAATCTATGCCGAAGACGCGCATGTGACCGAGTTTATCCCACGCCGAGGGACGCTTGCAGTAGCCATGTGGGTGCACTGCTGAAGGTCGTTACCTGGAAAGGCCTTCGAGCGGAGAGCTGGCGGTCGCGTATAGCTTCCTGGCCATTCGCCCGGAGAGGAACGACTGCCGCCCGGCGAGCACCGCATGCTGCATCGCCTCGGCCATGAGGACCGGCTTGGCTGCATGCGCGATAGCGGAGTTGATCAACACCGCATCCGCTCCCATGTCCATCGCCAGGCACACATCCGAGGCCATGCCGACCCCGGCATCGACGATCAGCGGAACCTCGGTAATCATCTCCCGCAGGATGCGCAACGTAGCCAGATTCTGCAGCCCCATCCCGCTCCCAATGGGCGCTCCCAAGGGCATGACTGCCGCCGCCCCCGCGTCGATCAGCCGGCGGGCGAAAACGATGTCATCGGAGGTATAGGGAAGAACGGTAAAACCTTCTTTCACTAGAACTCGCGTTGCTTCGAGGGTCGCCTGCACATCCGGATAGAGGGTCGCCTGGTCTCCGATCACTTCAATCTTGACCCAGTCCGAGAGTCCTACCTCGCGCCCCAGCCTGGCGGCGCGAATCGCCTCATCGGCTGTGTAGCATCCGGCAGTATTGGGCAGCAGGAAGTAGCGCTGAGGGTCGATGTAGTCGAGCAGCGATTCCCTGGTGCGGTCCAGGTTCAGCCGCCGCACGGCCACCGTCACCATCTCCGCCCCGGACGCTTCGATGGCCGCCTGGGTCTCCGCGCCGTCCTTGTATTTGCCAGTACCCACGATCAGCCGGGACTGAAAGGCTTTACCCGCAATTACCAGTGGTTCCATGGGTTTATTGTAAGCCTGCGCGGCGCCGGCCGGTTCTGCCGCAATGTGAAAGGCCCGCGCCAATTTTGGCCGCGGGCCTTGATCACCGGTGAAGCTGTTGAGTTTGGCTGAGGCGTCCACGCTCCTGTCGAAGTGGGCCTCGGCGGACGAACTACCTTACCGCCAGGTCTAGAGCCGGACGCTCTAAGCCTCAGTCACCTCACGTATTGCACTACTACTACCATCAGAATTTTTCATTCGTTGGATCATCCTCCTTTCCCGTGTAGCCATAAAGTAAAACGTTGCCGGGGGCCAGGTCAAGCAGGACTTTTTGTACGATCACAAGTTTTACCAGGAATGCCAATACCCATTGCGCTCCGTCAATTCGAGTTCCACACCAAAGAGCTCTTGCAGCCTCTCCGCGCGCAACAGCTCCCGCTTGGACCCATCGCCGACAATACGTCCGTCGCGCATCATTACCACGCGATCCATCTCCGGCAGAATGTCCGCGAGGTGGTGAGTCACCATCACGATGCCCGTGCCGCGGCGCGAGCCGGAACCGCTGGCTACGTCGCGCAAGATCTCTCGCAGCTCGCGCTGCGCCGCCAGGTCGAGCGCGTTGCTCGGCTCGTCCAGCAGCAACATCTCCGGCCGGTGCACCAACGCCCGCGCGATCATCACCCGGCGCCGCTCGCCGGCCGACATCTCGCCTACCCATCGGTCGCGCAGGTGCTCGGCCCCGAGAAGACCAAGTGCATCCATCGCGCTGGCGCGCATGGTCTCCGTCACTTCCAGATTCGGCCACAGTGTGGAGCTGGAAAAGAAACCGCTGACCACGGCGTCCAACCCCCGAGTCACCGAGGTCCGTTCCCCGGGCAGCTCCGCGGCCACCACTCCGAGATGCTGGCGGAGTTCCTGCACGTCCCACCGGTCCCGGCCATATACTTTCATCTCCATGTCCGGACGGACGATGGGATAGCATTCGCAGGTCATCGCTTTGATCAGCGTCGACTTTCCGCAGCCGTTGGGGCCCAGAATAGCCACGTGCTCTCCCGTGGCCATTTTGAGGTTCACATCCTGCAGCACCACCTTCTGGCCCCGTGCAACGTCCACGTTGCGCATGCTGAGAAACTCTGGCGGCACGCGAAATACCTTGCCGCTCGCACCCTGCGGGGCCTGCCCGTCCACTTCATCTTGCATTCGTCGTTATCCTTGCCCCTGCCGGCAACAGTAGGTCAAATATTTCCCGGCAGATAACCCACGGGTGCGTTTTTTGAGAAGTTCGCCTCGGCAAACCAATTTGTCATCTCCAACTGTTTTGCAGGGAAAGGCGATTTTTCCAAACCCCTTCTGTGAACTATCTTGCGTACTCTTGATAGAGTAAAGGCCACATGGCTGATACGTCTCCCGCTTCCCAGATGCCTCCGCTTGCCGACGATCAGGTGCCTCGCGGCTTTTCTTTTGCCGCCGTGCGCGCCGGCCTTAAGGCCAGCGGCAATCCTGATTTCGCCTGCGCGGTCGCGGACCGACCGGCCACCGCTGCCGCGATGTTCACCAGCAACAAGGTCGTGGCCGCGCCGCTTCTCGTGGGACAGCGCCACCTGGAACGCAGTCACCATCAAATCCAGGCCGTGATCGTCAATGCCGGCAATGCAAATTGCGCGACTGGGGAAGCCGGTGAGTATGCCGCGCAGCAGTCGTGCGCCAGCGCCGGCGCCGTCTTCGGCTGCGCCGCAAATCACGTCTTCCCATCCTCAACCGGCATCATCGGCGTGCCGTTACCGGTTGAAAAGCTGATCGCGGCGTTACCGGCGCTGCATGCAGCGCTAGGCCGTTCCGCGGCTCACCTGGAGGGGATGGCCGTCGCCATCATGACTACCGACACACGGCTGAAGATCGCCGCGGCCAGCTTTGACTTTGGTGGCGCCACCGTTCGCATCGCCGGCATCGCCAAGGGCGCGGGCATGATCCATCCGCAACTGCAATCGGCTCCCGGAACCGCTTTGCATGCCACCATGCTGGCCTATCTGTTTACCGACGCAGCCATCGCACCCGCGGCGGCTCCGGACCTTCTCCGCCATGCCGTGGACAGCACGTTCAATCGCATCTCCATCGATGGCGATACCTCGACCAACGACACCGTTCTGCTCCTCGCCAGCGGGGCTAGTGGGGTCACTATTCATGGCCACACCCACGACGCGTTCGTACGCACCGCCGAAGATCCGCAGACAGCTTTGTTTTCCTCCGCGCTGCACACCGTTTGCTTATCGCTGGCCAAGCAGATCGTGGAGGATGGGGAAGGCATTCAGCACGTGGTCGAGCTCACCATTGGCGGGGCCCTCACCGATGCCGACGCTCTGCGCGTGGCCCTCTCCATCGCCCACTCGCCTTTGATCAAGACCGCCTGGGCGGGATGCGATCCCAACTGGGGCCGCATTCTGGCGGCCATCGGTTATGCCGGCGTGGCGATCGATCCCACGCGGGTCAATATTCGTTTCGGCGAGCTGGAGATCTGCCGTGGGGGCTGCGTCTCACCACACTTTGATGAGGCCGCAGCGCACGGCTATTTGCTGCAACGCAATCTGACGATCCATATCGATCTCGGTGTCGGCCCGGGTTCGTGCCAATTCTGGACTACGGATCTCACCGAGGAGTACGTGCGCATCAACTCGGATTACTCCACGTAACCATTTTTAAGTCGAGCATCGAAAGCAGTGCAGACTGCTAAAACCCCCATCGTTTCAAGAACTGCGCGGCCCCGAGGCCGCGAAATACACAGGCTTTTTCACACTTCTGTGAAAAAGTCCGAGCGGTTTTCTACAATCCGTCAGGCTGCCGAATCCCTCTCTCCATACAAGAGAGCGGCTGCCGTGGTGATGTGTGATTTACAATCAAGCGTTCATGCGAGTGTCAGGAGATGACCTTAACCATGGTTGGTAAGGCTAAGCGGACGGCCGCTGTTCCCGCAGCGGCAGCGGTCTCGACCGGCGGATCGCTGATCAGCGACGCAAAGCTGAGGCAGCTCTACGCCACCATGGTTCAATGCCGCCTGCTCACGGAACGTGCGCACCTGCTGCACAACGACTGCCGATTTCCCGGGCTCTGCAATGCTCCGATAGGCCAGGAGGCGATTGCTACCGGATGTGCCATCGATCTGCGGCCTGAAGACACCATCGTCCCTGCGCCGCGCGACTTGATCGCCGGCCTGGTCAAGGGCGTCCCGCTCGGCGCCCTCGTCGCGCAGCTTGCTGGGCGCTGCACGAGCCCGGATCATGCCCGAAGCTCGCCCGCGCAGCTCGGTGTCGCGACTGAAGTGGCCTTAGTTAACAAGCGGAAGAACAATCGCAACGTCGTGGTTGCTTTTACATCCGAGCCTGCTACCTCGCTTGGTTGCTGGCACGAAGCGGTCGACTTTGCCGCCACCCAAAACCTGCCCATCATTTTTGTGGTAGAGAATAATCCCTGGGCAGATCCGGCCAGCTTCACGGCGCGCTGCGGAGTGGACGACTTCACACTCCAGGCGCGGAATTCCGGCATAACCACCATCACCGTGGATGGCAACGATGTTGTGGCCGTCTACAGGGTAGCCTACGAATGCCTCAAGCGTGTCCGACGGGGCGGCGGCCCGGTACTGGTGGAGGGCAAGACCTATCGTCCGTCGGGCAAAGCCTGGGTCCACCCCAGACCCCGCCGTGGCTCCGAAGGTCCCGATGGATGGCGCGCGGCGCGCGATCCTCTCACCCACATGGAGCAGTACCTCACAGCCAAAAGACTCTTCACTGCGCAGTGGAAAACTCAGATCGTGTGCGAGTTTTCGCAGAAACTGGACGCCGCCGTCGCAGCAGTGGAAAAACTCGGCTAGCTTCTCGGCGGCGACAGGATTGCCAGCAAGAATTCCCGGCTGCTCGCAGCATTCGTTGCGGTCAACGGCCACGCCAATTATCCACCGTGCCCGTTATCTTCGCGCTTCGTAGGCCGGTGCAAACGATTGACCGGTCGCCTCCCTTTCGTTAGCTTGAACAAAGGTGAACGATTCTCGTCACGTCCCTCTGCCTGATATTTGCCTCCGCCACAGGTCTTATCCGGCATCAACCGCTTCGGTTTTTGAGGTGTAAGTGGAATTTCTTGCTGTTCTGTGCATGATGGCCGTACTCATTCCTGGAATCTCAGCCGCCTCGGCATCAACCATCTCTGCTTCGGATCAGACACAGGCGGCACAACCTGAATCGCAATCTGGATCAGCCCCGCAGCAAGCACCTGCGCCGGGCGCGGTTCCCGCTCCAGCGCCAACCACTGCCGACCAGCTCCCCGCTCCCCGCGAGGCCATTCACTTTGCACCCTACAAGCCGCTCAAGTCCATCGATGGCCTGAGTTCCCCCTATATTCCTTTGGACAGCTGGATCTACCCCGCGGTGATGCGTCTGTACGGGCTCGGCTTTGTCGATACCGTGTTCGCCGGTATGCGCCCGTGGACACGTGTGAGCGTGGCCCACATGCTGGACGAAAGCGCGGACCGGATCACCAGCAGCACGAGCGATGAAGCCATCGAGATCTACTCGGCCATTGAAAAGGATCTGCAGCCCGATCTGCGGATCCCTCTCGACAAAAAGTTTGGCCGAGCCGACCTCGAGTCGGTGTATGCGCGCGTCATGGGCATCGGCGGTACGCCCTTGCGCGACAGCTTCCACCTCGGCCAGACGGACATCAACGATTTCGGCCGCCCCTATGCGGGAGGCTTCAACAGCTACACTGGCTTCAGCGCACGCGCTCACTATGGCATGTTTTCCGCTTACTTTCGCGGAGAATTCCAGCACGCTCCATCGTGGGAAGGGTATCCACTTAGCCTGGCGCAGACCCTGGCCACGATCGATGATTTCGCCACCTTTACCTCCGTTCCCCTGCCCGGTAACACCACCATCCCTCTGGGGCCGGTATCCTCGGTCAACAACCTCACCATCCTGGAAGGGTATGTTTCCGCCCACGTCATCGGCCACGAAATCTCCTTCGGGAAAATGGACAACTGGTACGGGCCGGGGGTGGGCGGTGGCATGGCCTGGAGCAACAATGCTGAAAACGTGTACAGCTTCCGCATTAACCGCGTCGAACCGCTGTACATCCCATACATCTCCAGAATCGCGGGGCTCATACGCTACGACTTTTTCGTGGGACCGCTCAAAGGCCATAACGACCCCGTGAGCCCGTGGACACATGCGGAAAAGATTTCCTTCAAGCCGACGCCCAACGTCGAAATTGGTTTTCAGCGCACGGTGATCTGGGGCGGCGTGGGACATGCGCCCATCACGTTGGGTACTTTTTGGCACAGCTTCTACAGCATCAGCGACACCAAGGGATCGGAGAAGTTCTCGCGCAATGACCCCGGCGCCCGTTTCAGCGCCGTCGACTTCTCCTGGCGTTTGCCTTTTCTCCGCAAGTGGCTGACCCTCTATAACGACTCCGAAGTACACGATGACGTTTTCCCCATCACGGCGCCACGCCACGCCGCTATCCGGCCCGGCCTTTACCTGTCCCATTTTCCTGGTGCGCCCAAACTCGACCTGCGCGTGGAAGCGGTCTCGACCGATCCTGACACCGGCCTCAGCACCGGTGGCCAGGACATGTACATTGAGGTGGTGCAGAGGAATGGCTACACCAGCAACGGCTTGCTGATGGGGGATTGGATAGGGCGCGAAAACAAAGGAGGCCAGGCCTGGCTCACTTACCATCTCTCGCCCCGGGAATGGCTGCAGGTTTCCTACCGTAGCGACAAAGCTGACAAGGACTTCATCCCCGGTGGCACGACCCAGAACGACTTCAGCTTCGACCTGGTAAAGCGCCTGACTCCCGATATTGAAGTCAAGGCCAACGTGCAGTATGAGCGCTGGCTGATTCCGCTCTACAAGTCCGGGCAACAATCCGATACCAGCACCACTTTCCAGCTCACGTGGTATCCGCGTTTGGATCAGCGCTTCTAAAGCAGGGTTGGGGCAGACATCGGGAAGCGGCCGCAAAACCGCACGTGTACTCACACCTCGCCCAAAAATCCCCGTTAACCGGCAAGAGTGCTCGACAAACGTTAATCCATCAGGTGATATGTCATCATGCGACATGTCGTTGAGAAACAATTCATAGTAGGCACTAAGCCGCTGAGTGAGCCCGTTGTGCTCATTCTCATGAGTCTTGCTACGGAACCTCGACATGGCTATGCCCTGTTGAAAGACGTGGAAAAGCTCAGCGATGGACGCGTTCAGCTCAGCACGGGAACGCTCTACGGGGCGATACGCCGTCTTCTGGAAGATGAATGGATCGAGCGCTTCGAACAAGAAGACACTTCTCGCGACAAGCAGGCTTATCGCCTGACGGCCAGGGGTCGAGCGCAACTGCGGTCAGAGCTCGCCCGCTTGCGCCATCTTGTCCATGCAGCGACGACGCGACTTCGTCTCGGTGGGGCGTAAATGAGGATCATTCATTTTTACCGCGCCTCACTTTGGCTCTATCCCAAGGATTTTCGTGAGCAGTTTTGTGAGGAGATGTTCAGCGTCTTCGAGCAAAGAGCGGGCGAGCTCTTTGCCAACGGAAGATCTGCGCCCATCGCCCTTGTCGTAGCGGAGCTTACCGGCATTGTGAGAGGAGCTTACATCATGTGGATGGCAAAGATACTTCCGAAGAACCGCAACACTTCTCGGTCAGATACGGATAGTCCTACCAATGCACCATTGACCATCGCAGAAATTGCTAAACAACGCGATGCTGCAATTCAAAGTATGGTTGCAGCCATCGCGGCGCATGACTTCATCAATGCGCGGCGGTATTCAGATGATGAAATTCGTCTCAAGACTTTTATTCATGATCTGCAAAACAAAGCTTCAGCCGGACACATTACGATCGCTTAATGAAGAATTTGCGGCAAAGCATTGCGGCGACAGATGTTTCATAGAGGGCATCCAGAAGACCTGGCGTGGGAGTTTCGGGCGCCCGTAAAGGAGATCCTAATTTTGGGTTAGTCTGGCGTTAGCTCTGCGGCAGAATACGAACACCCCCTAGCCCGGATAATTCATGATTAAGAAGACACGAAAGGCCTCATCTGCTAGAAACATGTTGTCAAGACAGTGTTTGAGGTAGCAGGAGAGGCCTTCGCGTGTCAGAGAATAGCACAACACAGTGTTTGTTGTGTCCGAAGATATTCCATAAGCCAACGGTGATGCAATTTGACCAGCGGCAGGGTAGTTC
>PLZN01000188.1 GCA_003152195.1 Acidobacteriaceae bacterium | reverse complement strand
AGCGATCTACAATCCCCTGCCCAACGAACTGCATGTCCCCTGGACGCTGCGCGCGCTTGAGGCCGGCAAGCATGTGCTGTGCGAGAAGCCGATGGCGACCTCGGTGGCGGATGCGAAAGCGATGATCAAGGCCTGCAAAGACGCGAACAAGAAGCTGATGATTGCCTATCGCTGCCAATACGAGCCGACCAACCTGCGCGCCGTGCAGCTCATCCGCGAAGGCCACCTGGGAAAGATCCAGGCCATCGAGAGCGCCAACGGTTTCAACGAAAGGGCCGGCGAATGGCGGCTCGACCGCAAGCTGGCCGGCGGCGGCCCGTTGATGGACGTAGGTATCTACTCACTCAACGCCTGCCGCTATCTCACCGGGGAGGAGCCCTCCGAGATGAAGGCCTTCTCGTCGGTTATCGATCATGACGGACGATTCGATACGGTCGAAGAAAACGTGTCCTGGACGATGAAATTTCCTTCCGGTGTGGTGGCCAGCTGCAACACGACGTACGGCGCCTCGATGAACGGCTTTTACCGGGTGCATGGGGCGCTGGGTTTCTTGCATATAGAGCCGGCATTCATCTACCAGGGACTCCATCTTACGGGCCAGTTCGCGACCCCCGGGGGCGGCAAGCCCACCATTCTCGACGAACCGAATCCCAGTCGCGACCCCTCGCAGTTCGTTATCGAGGCCGATCACTTCTCCAGTTGCATTCTCGAAGACAAAACTCCGAAGACGGCGGGCGAAGAAGGTCTGACCGATATGCAGTACATGTCCAGGATTTACGAATCGTGCGGGTTGCCGACGCTCTAGTCCGGCGGACGCTGTGGTCCGGATGAAGGATCGCTGAACCGNNCGGGATGACAAATCGTATATTTGATCTGTACCTAATGGTTTGCCACGCCGATGTGACCGACGGTTGGCGCCTGCGGCTAGCCCTAACCTTGTCATCCCGACCGGAGCGTAGCGAAGTGGAGGGACCTGCGGTTTCTTTTCTCCACCCTGCGTAGTCGGGGTGACAACTTACCTGCCTAGACAGCCCCGCCGGCGATCGAGGGAATTACCAGCACTTCATCGCCATCCTTGAACGCGTACTCTTCGTTGCCGATAAAGCGGATGTCTTCCTCGTTGACATAGAAGTTGATGAAGCGCCGCACCTTTCCATCGTCATCGCGCAGGTGCGGCTTGAGCGCGGGAAAGCTGGTCTCGATCTCGGTGATCAGCTGCGGCAGATTCTGCGCCGCGGATTGCATCTCGCGCGTGCCATTGGTGTGTTTCTGGAATGCGTTCGGCAACACCACTCTAACGGACATAAACTTCCTCCACCGCAAGCGCGGCCTCATGCGGGTTCTTGGCTTCGCGATCCTGCTCGACCAGGGCCTCGAAGTCCGCCAAGCGAGGACGAATCCCCTGCTTCTGGTCATACTTCCCTTGCAACACGTCCATGGTCTTCAGGCCATTGCCGGTGATGGCAACTACTGTGAGGTCGCCGGGAGCGATACGGCCGTGGGCATAGAGGCGGGCGGTCACGGCGGTGGTGACGCCCCCTGCCGTTTCGGTAAACACGCCCTCGGTTTCGGCCAGTTCCTGGATCGCCGAAACGATTTCCACATCGGACACATCCTCGGCCCAGCCGCCACTCTCACGGATGGTCCGTATCGCGTAGGGTCCATCGGCGGGGTTGCCGATCGCCAGCGAGCGCGCAATGGTATTCGGCCGCTGCGGTTCGTGGTGAGCCAAGCCGTTCTTCACCGCATGGGCAATGGGGGAGCAGCCGGTGGCCTGCGCGCCAAAGAAGCGCACCGGCTTGTCCTCGACCAGGCCGAGCTCGACCAGCTCTCCAAATGCCTTGCGGATCTTGGTGATCAGCGCGCCTCCGGCCATGGGAACCACGACGTTGTCCGGCAGCCGCCAGCCGAGTTGCTCGGCGATCTCNNTAGCCGACGGTCTTGGAGCCCTCGGCATAGTAAGGACGAAGATTTACATTCACGAATCCCCAGTTGTAGCGCTCCGCAATCTGTGAGCACAGCCGGTTGACCTGGTCGTAGTTGCCGTCGACCCGCACCAGGGTCGCGCCATACACCTGGGTGTTCAGGATCTTGGCCGGTTCCAGATCCGCCGGCACCAGGATGTAAGTCTTCAGCCCCAGGCGCGCGGCGTGCGCGGCCACGGCATTGGCCAGGTTGCCGGTCGAGGAGCAGCCCACGGTGTCAAAGCCGAAGATCTTCGCCGTGGCCAGGGCAACCGAGACCACGCGGTCTTTGAAGCTCAGCGTGGGCAGGCAGACGGCATCGTTCTTGAGGTAGAGATTGGCCGCGCCGATACGCCTGGCCAGGCGCGGGGCCGCCAGCAGCGGAGTCATGCCGGAGGGAGTGGTGGGCACGTAGCCGTCCGGCACCGGCAGCAGCGCCTGGTAGCGCCACATGCTCTGCGGTCCCCGGGCAATTGCCTCACGGGTAAAAGTCTCTTTGGCCGCGGCCAGATCGTACGCCACTTCGAGCGAGGAAAAACACTCATCGCAGCTGGACAGCGGCTGGTTGGGAAAACGCTTGCCACATTCCCTACAGCGCAACTCGTAGAAAGATGCCATCATGCCCTCAATTTGAGAGCGACGGAAACACGGGCACAACGTGACGAACTCTGGCACCGCGGTATTGCATGGAATTAGCGAGATGCGCGTAAACTGTGCACCCCGAATCTCATGTTCCCCGTTTCTTTTCAGAACGCGAGAGAGAGTTGACACCATACTCCTGGATTGCCCAGGCAGGTTGTCGTGGCGTCACAGGGCCCGTCCCTCAGCCACTCTTCATGAAATTCAGGCTCGCTCACAAGGAGCAAACTTGAATATCTCGTTTTTAGCACAGTCCATTGGGTACCGCAAGTGGCGAACCGCGAACGGTAAGGCCGTTCTATCTCCACCGGTTTCTTTGCTGGGGCCGCCTGCCGGGAAACTGCTCGGCCAACAATAAAGGCTGGAGCCGCATCTTATTGGTAACATTAGGTAGGAACAAAATCACCGAGTCCGCGGAGGGTCTGGTCCGCTCCAAATCGGAATTACATGACGGAAGCCAGTCCAAAATCCTCCAGCAGCGCGTGGCGCGATCGGGTACAAGCGCTCAAGAACGTACCGCCCGTGCTTGGCATCTTATGGCAGTCGGGCCCAGGCGTGGTTACGTGGGGCCTCATCCTACGCATCGTCGTGGCCGCGCTGCCATCGGCCATTGCCATCGTTGCCGCCTGGATACTCTACGGTGTACAGCTCGTCTTCAGCCATAAGGGGCTGCGGCCGCACTTCTGGTGGATGGTGGGGCTGGAAGCGGTGCTCAACGTAACCGCCGGCCTGATATCGCGCGGCGTCGATTATAGCGACAGTCTACTCGCGGATCGCTATACGCACTACGTCAGCGTCCGGGTCATGCGGCAGGCGGCGGAGCTGGACCTGACTACGTATGAAGACCCGGTCTTCTATGACCGCCTCGAACGTGCCCGGGTACAGGCTACCGATCGTCTGGCGATGATCCAGCAAATGGGCCGCCTGCTTCAGCAGGGCCTCACGACGCTGATCTGGACCTCGATCCTGCTCTACTACTCGCCCTGGCTGGTGCTGCTGCTGGCGTTTGGCGTGTTGCCCACCTTCCTGGGCGAAACTCATTTTGCCTTTCTCGGCTATGCGAAAAACTTCCGCCAGACTCCAGCCAAGCGGCAGATGGACTATTTGCGCCAAGTCGCCGGCAGCCGGGAGGGGGCCAAGGAGCTCAAGCTTTTCAATCTGAGCGACTACCTGACGAACCGCTTCACCAAGCTGTCGCTAGACATTTACCAGGAGAACGTAGCCCTTTCGCGCAAGAAGCTGGTGGCCGGTGGCCTGCTCGGCGTCATTGCGACGCTTGGCTATTACGGGGCCTACGTCTTTGTCATCTGGCGCGCCGTCAACGGAAGCATCGATAACATCGGCACCTTCGCTCTACTTACCAACTCCATCATTCAAGCCTCCAGCAACCTGCAGCAGGTCTTTTCTACCGCTTCGGGCATAGCCGACCAGGCGCTGTTCCTCACCGATCTGCTCGCCTTCTTCGAGATGAAGCCAACGGTCAACGCGAACCCGGAAGGGGCGTTGATACCGCGGCCGATCCTGCGCGGCTTTGAATTTCGCAACGTGAGCTTTGCTTATCCCGGTACCACGCGGCGAGTGCTGAGCAACTTCAACTTCACCCTCGAGCCGGGCGAGCGAATCGCCCTCATCGGAGAAAACGGCCAGGGAAAGACCACCGTGGTCAAGCTGATCACCCGGCTCTACGACCCCACCGAAGGCCAGATTCTGCTCGATGGCGTTGACCTTCGCGAGTACAAACTGGAAGATTTACACCATGAAATCGGGGTCATCTTCCAGGACTTCATGCGCTATGAGATGACGGCCCGGGAAAACATCAGCGTGGGACGGGTGGAAAGCGAACACTCGCAAGTGGAAATTGAGACGGCGGCGCACAAGAGCCTGGCGGAAAGCGTGATCGAAAAGCTCCCTGGAGGCTACGACCAAATGCTCGGGCGCCGCTTCGAAAGTGGCGTGGAACTTTCCGGCGGGGAATGGCAGCGCGTCGCTCTGGCCCGCGCTTATCTGCGCGACGCCCAGTTGCTGGTGCTGGATGAACCTACGGCCGCCCTGGACGCCAAAAGTGAGCTGGAAGTCTTCGAACGCTTCGCGGAGCTCACCACCGGCAAGATGGCGTTGCTGATCTCGCACCGTTTTTCGACCGTGCGCATGGCGGACCGCATCGTAGTCCTTGAGGGCGGAAGACTGGTGGAAGAAGGAACCCATCCGCAGTTGATGGCGCTTGGCGGGCGCTATGCAAGCATGTTCGAAATGCAGGCAGCGAGCTACCGTTGATCGAACGGGAGAGCAAAGGGCCGAAGAGAGAAACACCGAAGAGAGAAAGACCATGACCGACACTGTTCCCGGCCCCGGCCAAGCCGTCACCACCAACGCAGCGACGGAGCCCACGTTCTCCGCCGATTGGCTGCGCGCTTATGCCGATAAAGTTGCTCCTGGCTGGCATGTCGCGCACAAGCCGGCAGGCGCGGGCACCTTTGGCAGCCGCATCGACGCAACGGGCCAGTCGCTCGACCAGCTTTACGTGGTGCTCGATGCGAGGCCGACACCCACCTACGCGCCGGGAGAGCCGCTGGACCCGCTGCTCGAGTTGCGGCAAAATCCGCGGCTGCTGCGCTCAGTCCTTACCGAGATCTCTTCCGTGCGCAAAAAGCTTGGCCGTTTACCCCGCGTGCTCCGCGAGCGCGAGAACGATGAGCCGCGCATCGTCACGGTGGGGGATGCCTACCTGCAGGCTGTCGGCTCGGACTGGAACGCCGACGCGATCAAGATCTTTCTCGACCGGGTACAGCAATACGATGCGCTCGAGCTCGAAGAACTATGGAAGCTGCCTACGGTTCTCAAATTCCTGCTGCTGGAAGAAATCATCGTGCAGTCGAACGGTGTTATCAAAGACCCGGACTCGCACACGGAAAGCGATGCCGAACTGCTCAAGACGCGCATGAGAAGCCTGCGCGACATCGGGTATGCCGACTGGTTCACCCTGATCGAGCCGCTGGTGGTCTACGACTCTATTCTGCAACAGGATCCCGCCGACGCTTACCGTTCCATGGACTTCGACAGCCGGGAAGCCTACCGCAAACGCGTGGCGGAGATTGCCCGCCACTCGGATTGTTCGGAGTTGGAAGTCGCGCAGGCGGCGCTCGCGCTGGCCCTGGAATCTTTGGAAAAACACCGGGTAGAGGATCCGCGCCTTCGTGACCGCCGCGCGCACATCGGCTATTACCTCATCGACCATGGTTTTCCCAGGCTGTCCTCGCGGGTCGGCTATCGTCCCCGGTTCATCGACCGCATACGTCTCATGCTTTGGCACAACGCGGACGATTTCTATATCGGCGGCATTCAGATCATCACCGTTGTCCTCATCGGCCTGATTGTGGCGCCCCTGGTGCCCAACTACCCGCTCTTTGGCGGGCTGACCCTGGCCTTTCTCCTGTTACTGCTCCCCGCAACCCAGGGCGCGGTCGATCTGGTCAACAACACCGTAACCGCGATCTTCAAGGCCTACGCTCTGCCCAAGCTCGACTTTTCCAAAGGAGTGCCGCAGGAGTTCACCACCCTGGTGGTGGTGCCTACGCTGCTGATGAAGGAGAAGCAGGTGCGCGAGCTCTTCGACGAGCTCGAAGTTCGCTACCTGGCCAATCAGGATCGCAACATACACTTTGGACTGCTTACCGATCTCCCCGACTCGGTCACGCGCCCGCGGCAGAACGACACTGATCCCTTAGTCGACCTGGCGATTCGCCTCACCGACGAGCTGAACGAGCGCTATGCCGCGGCAGGAGCTGGATCGTTCTTCCTGCTCCACCGCCATCGCATCTTCAACGCGCGTCAGGGTGTATGGATGGGCTGGGAACGGAAACGCGGCAAGCTGCTCGATCTCAACAAGCTGCTCAAAGGCCAGTTCGACCCCTTCCCGGTCAAGGCCGGCAATCTCAGTGCGCTCACTCATGCGCAATACGTGATCACCCTCGACTCGGATACGCAGCTTCCGCGGGGCACGGCGCAGATCATGATCGGGGCCCTGGCTCATCCGCTCAACCGCGCCATCATTGACCCAGAGCTGCGCATCGTCACCGAGGGGTACGGCATTCTGCAGCCGCGCGTTGGAGTCAGCGTGCAATCGGCATCGCGCTCGCGTCTGGCCGCCATCTACTCCGGGCAGACGGGCTTCGACATCTACACCCGCGCCATCTCGGACGCCTACCAGGACCTCTACGGGGAAGGCATCTTTACCGGCAAAGGCATTTACGAGATCGAAACGCTGCATGCGGTGCTGGATCGGCGCTTTCCGCGCAATTCCCTGCTCAGCCACGACCTCATCGAGGGATCGTATGCGCGCGTCGGGTTGACCACCGATGTCGAGGTCATCGACGATTATCCGTCGCACTATAGCGCCTACACTCGCCGCAAACACCGCTGGTTGCGGGGCGACTGGCAGATTGCGCAATGGCTCTTTGCCAAGGTCCCGGATGAATCCGGGCGATATGTGCGCAATCCCATCGCCACCATCTCGCGCTGGAAGATCTTCGACAATCTTCGCCGGTCGCTGGTGGAGGTCTTCACCTTTTGCCTGCTCCTCGCCGGCTGGCTCGGACTACCGGGCGGCGCGTTGTATTGGACAGCGGTCACCCTGTTCCTCATGTTCGTGCCCACGATGGTCCAGTTTTGCTTCAGCCTGGGCCGCGCCTATTTCACCAAGCTGCAGGGTTCCATGCGCGATGCCGTCAGCGGCTTTGGGCAGGGCACGTTTATCAGCCTGCTCAACCTGGTCTACCTTCCCCACCAGACGCTGCTGGCCCTCGACGCCATCATCCGGTCGCTGGTGCGCAGCTTCATCACCGGGCAGCGTCTTCTCGAGTGGGAAACCGCTGCCGAGGCGGAGTCGGTGGCTAGCCGCCGCACACCGGTCGACCGCTACCTTGCTCTAACGCCCTTGGCCGCCCTGGTCGCCGGGGTGCTGATCTTCCTGCACCATCGGGAGTCGTTGCTGGTAGCCCTGCCCATTCTTATCCTGTGGGCCTTTGCCGGGGGCATCACCTCCTGGCTTAATAATTCGCCCCAGCAGACAAGGCCGCAGCTGACAACAGAAGAAAATATCTTTCTGCGCCACCTGGCGCTGCGGACCTGGCGCTTCTTCAACCAATTCGGAGCCGAGAGCCATAACTACCTGATTCCGGATAACGTCGAGGAAGAGGGCCTCTTTGAGGCCGCGCGTGTCTCGCCCACCAATTTCGGCCTGTTGCTCAACACCCGGCAGGCAGCGAACACCTTCGGATATCTGACCATTCCCGAATTCATTATCCTGACCGAGCGCAGCCTGCTGACCTATGACAAGCTGGAGAAAGTTCGCGGGCACATCTACAACTGGTACGACACCCGGACGCTTGCGCCCATCCATCCGCGCACGATCTCTTCGGTCGATAGTGGCAACCTGGCGGCCTCGTTCTACACCTTGCGTACGGGCTGCCGGAGCCTGTTGCGCGCGCCGCTGCTCGACCCCGGCCTCTTTGCAGGCATCCGCGATCACTGGCAACTGCTCATGTCCCTGGCGGATGCACCGGCTGGCCTGAAGGCCCTGGCGCTACCCGCCGCGAACACGGGCGCCGATGGATGGATCGCCTGGGCTCGAGCCACCGTCGACGACCCTGCTTTTATCCCGGGCGCAACCGCTGCAGGCGGCGAGGCATCCTGGTGGCTCGCCGAAACCCATCGCCGCATCCGCGCCCTGGCCGCGCTGGTCAGCGATTACATGCCGTGGCTTCTGCCCCAGTTCGTGCCGTTGCGCGCCCTGCCCCAGTTGCAAGGCCTTGCCGGTGCCTGGTCCAGCGTCTCGACCGCAGATGCCAGTGCCCTGGCTGGCGATATCGAGGCCCGCATCGCCCGGACATCGGCCAGCCTGCCTCCCGATTCATCCCACGTATTGCTGGCGGAGGAGCTGCGTTCCGCGCTTCCGCCGGCGCGAAAACGCCTGAAGGCGCTGGCCGGGGAACTCCATGCTCTGGCGTCGGAAGCCATGCGCTTCGCCACCGAAATGGATTTCGGCTTCCTGATGGATCGTTCGCGCCTGCTGCTCTCGATCGGCTTTGAGGTGGATCGGCAGCATCTGCATCAGGCCTGCTATGACCTGCTATCGAGCGAAGCCCGCATTGCCGCGTTTATCACCGTGGCCAAGGGAGAGGCCCCGCAGCAAAGCTGGTTCAAACTGGGCCGCACACACACCATGGCCTACGGACACGCCGTGCTCATCTCCTGGACGGGCACCATGTTCGAGTACCTGATGCCGTCGATCTGGATGCGCAGTTATCCTGACACGCTGGTCTCGCGCACGCTCAGCGGCGTGGTGGCCATCCAGCGCGCCTTCGGCCGGGAGCACGGGATCCCCTGGGGCATCTCCGAATCCGGCTGGGCGGGGATGGACGACCATGGTCATTACCATTACCAGGCCTTCGGCATACCGCCGATCGCGCTCAAGTGGGACGCGGTGGCTGGCCCCGTGGTGTCGCCCTATTCCACTTGCCTGGCGTTGGGCATCGACCCGATCGAAGCCATGCGTAACCTCAAGCGCATGGCGAAGATGGGCTGGACAGGCGCTTACGGTTTCTATGAGGCGGCGGATTATCAGGAATCGACCAAAACGCCGAAGCTGGTCCGGGAGTGGATGGCTCACCATCAGGGCATGTCACTGCTGGCCGTGCTCAATTTGCTCTATGACAACATCGTGCAGGATTGGTTCCACGCCAACGCGCATCTCGAGGCAACGCAACTGCTGCTGCACGAGAAGCCGGTGCACAAGGCGGCGCTCAAGGCCGAGTTCCAGGCGGCGCAGCCGCGCAGGAAAGCCAGCTAGGCCTTCAACACGCTACCTAACGTGGGTTCGTCCAGCGATCCTTGCGGTGAAGTGGAGGGATCTGCGGTTTCTTTTGTCCATGCAGGGGGCCGGGCGTGCCCCAATCGGGGCTACGTTTTAGAGACGGGAGGCTAGCCGACCGGCGTGCCGTCAGCCTGTTTGCCTTCATCTTCGTTCTTCACCAGAGCCTGTTGTACGCCACGCACCAACGCCTCGGGATTGAACTCTGCCCGGATAATTTCGTCGGGGCAGTCGCTTTCGATGGCCACGCGGTAATTGCACACGAAGGCAACATGCTGCTGCGGGACAACCTTTTTGATCTCGTCGCAGAGTTCCTGGGCGCTTTGCACCCGGACATCGGACTCAACATCGATCAATACCAGGTCGTAATCCCTCTTGCTGACCTCATCCAGGGTCTGCTGTGAAAACACGGCCGACTGAACCTCAAATCCATGCATCCGGAGGATTTCGTCGCGCAGTCCCTTGATGGTCTCCCGGCTGCTGACGTGAAAAATCCGCTGCCGCCCATTGGTCTCTGTAGCCATAGCTTGCATCAGGCGATGCTACCAGCACTGGTGCGGATTTCCTATAGGCGTGCACCGGATCGATGCCCCGCCGTTGGTGCAGCAATAGGACACACCAGAACGCCACTCTACCCAGAAATGGAGATGGCAGCCCGCAGGCTGCCGTCTGCTTGACACCAAGCCCGTTTACTTCACCGCATCCGCTTTGGCCTCAGCGCTATGCGGCAGCCCGATGGCCTGGACCAGCATGTCTTCCTTGCGATAGATCAGGGTCGTCGCATTGAGCGAAGCCAACTCAAATCCATGTCCATGCGTAATTGCGTCCGTGGGGCAAGCTTCCACGCAGTATCCGCAAAAGATGCAGCGGTTGTAGTCGATGTTATAGACCTTGGCATACCGTTCCGCGCTGGAGATTCTCTGCTCAGCCGTGTTCTCCGCTGCCTCGATATAAATGCAATTGGCCGGGCAGGCCGCCGCGCACAGGAAGCAGGCAACACATTTCTCCAGCCCATTTTCGTCCCGCTGCAGCACGTGAGCGCCACGGAAGCGGTCCTGGAAGTGAGCGCCACGGTTGGGTCCCGGTCCATCCGGGTAATTTTCCACCTCGGTTGGCTGCAGCATCTCACGAAACGTGATGCTCATTCCCTTCGCCACGCCGGCTATATTGCGCACAATGGACATAGCAGAAGTATACGATGTTCCTGCCGATCCTTGCGGCCGTTTCAAGTTCGCCGCCAAGTGTCGATCGACGCAAGCAGCCTCCGCAATCCTGGAGCTTGGGGCGCGCGGAGGAAACTTCGCACATCGTCTGCGAGCGAGGCCATTTCAGCCGGTGCATTCCGCGCATGCCGGGCAAAGTAGAGATCGCCACGAGGAGAGGCGAGAAGCCGGCTCCAATATATTGCCGAAAGTCCCAGAGGAACCCAGCACATGATGGTTCGTAGCGCAAAGGGCGCAGCTCTCACTTGCTTGCGGTCCTGTGCCGCCCAGCCTTCCCGCACGGCAACGATGAAGCGGCGTACCGTTTCAGGATTTTGCGCGAGACGGCGCGCATCGCAGCCGTTCTCATAGAGCGCTCCTACCATCGCGGTAATGAAGACAGCGTGGCGCTGTAACCACGCGTCCATGTCTCGCACTCGATCCACAGGAAAGCCGGCTTCCCGGAAAAGAGAAGCAACGTCTTGTGCGCGCTCCTCCACGACGGTGTGTTGCTGGGGAATATCGAGATATCGAATCATGACGCCTTCGCGGTATCCGGCGATCCCTGGAAACGCAAGAACAGTCCGAGACCGTCCCAGAGCTGTCAGCAGATTACCGGAACCGTTGGCGTGGTTCACCAGGAATACTATCCGCGGGATTGCAATTGCCTGCACAAGGTCTGGAAGGACAGTTTCGATCTGCTCGCGGCGCACAGTGACCAAGCACATATCTGCAACAAAATCCGGCGGCAATCTCTCCAGAACGGGCAGCACCTTGGCGTAGATCCGCATAGTCTTTGCGTCCTGAATTGTTGCGCCTGCCTGACGAAGCTCTGTTGCTCGATCAGGCCGCGATACCAGCGTTACCCGGTGACCAACCATAGCAAGCCTGACGGCGAAAACCGTACCTTGAACGCCCGCGCCGAGTATGACGATTTTCAATGTCGATCTCCAGTCTGAGCGAACGCGCGAGTTTCTCAACACCACGCCGCCAACGGTGCGATTTTCGAATACAAGGACTCTGATGCTCAAGGGGGATTTTCGGTGCTTCTGTATCGAATTGCTCAGCGCGCCAGCTTGCAGAATGGAACACTAGATCTGGGAGGGCTCTACGGGCCCACCGAAGACTGGAATACTTATCCCCCAAAGGCTGTGACTGGCTTGCGAGAAGAGGGCTCCACTCGAGCCGCAGCTTGACAGATGTTCTATCCACTCAAACAAGAAACCGGAGAAAGCAATGCCCAACGTTGATTCAGTAGTCGCTATTTATGACACGCATGAGCAGGCGGAGCAGGCCATCAAGGAGCTGCAACAGGCTGGTGTCGACATGAAGAGCCTCTCGATAGCAGCGAAAGATATGCACACGGATGAACACGTCGTGGGTTACTACAACACCGGCGATCGGATGAAGTACTGGGGAAAGATAGGAGCTTTCTGGGGCGGATTCTGGGGCCTGCTGTTCGGATCTGCGCTGTTTGCCATACCTGGCATCGGGCCGATCCTCGTGGCTGGCCCGCTGGTCGCCTGGATCGTAGCAGGCCTTGAAGGAGCCGTTGTCGTCGGAGGCGTCAGTGCGCTTGGAGCAGGATTGGTAAGTATCGGCATCCCGAAGGACAGCGTGGTCAATTACGAAACGGCGGTGAAGACAGACAAGTTCCTGTTGGTTGTTCATGGCACGTCCGACGCCGTGGCCACAGCAAAGAACATCATCCAGGGAACAACCCACAGCTCCTACACGGTGCATGGCGAGACTGTGCACGCCTGATAACAGCAAGTGAATCGTGGGACCGTGCTGGAGCCGGAGCAACTGTTCGGGATCCGGCCGGCTCCCCAGATACAAAAGGTGATTGGAATGAAAAGAAACAGTTCGTTTGCCGCGTTGATCTTCATCGTGATCCTGGGCACTGGCGGAGTTTTTGCTTACGCCACGTATCGAGCCTCAGCAGCCATCGAAGCCCTAGGTGTCCTGGGCTGCGCCCTTATCCTGGCTTCTTTCGTCTCTTCCGGAATTCAGGTTGCGGATCAATGGAGCAAGGCAGTTGTTTTGCGGCTTGGTAAGTTCCGTTCTCTTCAGGGACCAGGATTGTTTCTGATTATTCCGGTCATCGACAGTATTCCTTACTGGATCGATACCCGGGTCCTCACGAGCTCATTTAAAGCGGAAAAGACCCTAACGAAAGACACGGTACCCGTAGACGTGGATGCAGTGCTGTTTTGGAAGATTGTGGACCCCAAAAAAGCGGCTTTGGATGTAGCTGACTACCAGAGCGCAATCAGTTGGGCCTCGCAAACGGCTCTGCGTGATGTCATCGGCAAGACCATGCTTTCGGACATGCTCGAAGGAAGGGACAAGATCAGCGACGTGCTGCGGAAGATCATTGATGAGCGCACCGAACCCTGGGGCATCAACGTCATTTCGGTCGAGGTTAAGGACGTGCTGATTCCCGCGTCTTTAGAGGATGCGATGTCGATGCAAGCGCAGGCGGAAAGAGAGCGTCAGGCCCGCGTGATCCTGGGGGATTCGGAGCGCCAGGTGGCGGAAAAGTTTGAAGAAGCAGCGAAGAGCTATACCAACAATCCAGTTGCTTTGCATTTGAGGGCCATGAACATGCTCTACGAAGGTTTAAAGACAAACTCGACCATTGTCATCGTCCCAAGCTCTGCGGTCGAAACGATGCAGTTGGGTGGTCTCGCCGGGTTGACTGCGCTGACCATGGGATTAGGCCAGGAACAGGCGAAGAAAGAAAAGGACCGCGAAGTAAACATCAACAGCATCCCTACGCCGACGCCAGAGAGCGAGTTAAACCCTGTTTTGCGGGCCGAGGCGATGGCGGCACATCCGAACGCGAGTGAGAATGGGTCACTGATCAAAACCCTGCGTTGAGTCATTGCGGATCAGGTCATCTCTGAAATGATGACGCCGGTTGATAACAGCACGGGTGGTGCATATTACGAAGTGCTGGGTCTGGAGTTTCTACATTTTCCCTTGCGGACCCTGCGCCCAACATGCTGGTAACCACCCCCGGCGCCTCCGGCGCCGCCCCTCCTGAATCAGGAGGGGAGTTTCTACAGGCTCCCCTCCTCAGATGAGGAGGGGTGGTCGTCGCGGCGACCGGGGTGGTGCTGAACTGGAAATGTAGAAACTCGAGGTGCCGACCTGAAGGTCGGCGCTACCAGCGCCCACGAGTGCCTAACTCG
>PLZN01000256.1 GCA_003152195.1 Acidobacteriaceae bacterium | reverse complement strand
CGGGCGGCGGCGGCATGCTCGTCACAGACAACGAGGAGTGGGCCCAGAAGGCTAAGTATCTGACCACCCAGGCCAAGGACGATCCGATCGAGTACGTCCACGGGGAGGTGGGTTACAACTATCGTCTGACCAATCTGCTGGCGGCGGTCGGTTGCGCGCAAATGGAGCAGTTGGCCGCCTATGTCGCTGCCAAACGGAAGATCGCCACTCACTATGCTGATAAACTCCGGAATCTGCCAGGCATCGTAGCAATGACAAACGCTCCGTGGGCTGCGAGTACCTTCTGGATGTACACCGTCCTTGTCGACGAGGAGAAGTTCGGCATGGATTCGCGTCAACTGATGCGCGCACTCGGCTCACAAAAAATTCAATGCCGGCCGCTCTGGCAGCCGATTCACCAGTCTCCTGCTTATGCCTCGGAAAACACGGTTACAATGCCGGTGGCCGAACAACTGGCCCGGCAGGGCTTGAGTCTTCCCTGTTCGGTCGGGCTGACCGAGCCTGAACAGGACAGGGTCATTGCCGCTCTCGTGGAATTGGGGAAATAAGCCATCCCTTCAGACGAATGGGTGGCTTCCGGCATGTCGTTCTGATTGCACCGCCGCGCAATCGCAGCTTCCCAGCGGCCTACGCCACGGTGGGATAGCGTTTTCGTATGGATGTGGGCCGCGAGAAGTTGACCGGGTAGTACTTTGTTGGCGGCGTCTCGTATCAGTTGGAAATGTTGGCCCCGGTCAAGCTGCGTAGACGAATGAGGATTTTACCCCCAAATGTCTAGATTGCTGATTGCTACTGCCACAGAACCGGATGCAACGCAGGGGGTCTTTTCCCGTAGATCGGTCTTTCTGGTCGTTGCAGTGTTTCTGGTCACAATCGGTACCGCGTTGCGCGTTTTTCATCTGGGCGACCGCAGCCTGTGGTATGACGAAGCCGTCACCGCAA
Source organism: Acidobacteriaceae bacterium (assembly GCA_003152195.1). Classification (GTDB taxonomy): domain Bacteria; phylum Acidobacteriota; class Terriglobia; order Terriglobales; family Acidobacteriaceae; genus PALSA-350. Next base: position 29,155 of record PLZN01000256.1, on the reverse strand, counting down.
ATGCTTCGCGTGGAACATTTACGCAAGTGCTGGACGAGACACGACAATTCAGCGCGCCGCTCATACATCCCTCTATTCTGTACCTGGTAGAGAAAGTCGGGAAGGGCGCCGTGGCAGTACGCTTGCCCTCTTTGCTGGCTAGCCTCCTTGCCGTTCTCATGATGCTGGCCATGGTCCGTGTCAAAGTCAGTCACAATGCCGCGCTGTTCTCGGCGGCGATTCTTGCGCTCTCGGCGTCACAGATCCGTTATGCGCAGGAGGTGCGCGAATACTCCCTCGCTGTCCTGTTCGCGACCATTCTGATTTTCTCTCTACTCAAATGGGAGGCCGACGGTTCTCGAAGGGGTCATCCTGCTTTGCTTTACGCAGCACTGTTCCTTGCACCGCTTATCCAATACGGCCTGGTTCTTTTTGCATTCGCTATTCTGAGCACAATCGTACTTCGCCTCTTGTTGACTCGCGGCACCTGTTTTAGCCTGTCTCGCGCAGTGATCGCATCGGCCTTTCTCGCAGCAGGAGGACTACTATCCTTCTTTCTGACCCTTCGCTACCAGTTCCATGCAGGCAAGACCCAGTGGTATCTGTCGGGGAACTATCTTGACCCCAAAACGATGAGCTTCCTGCACTTCCTGAGCAAAAACTCCGGCGGGTTATTGAGTTTCTTAATTCCCGGGCGCGTGATTGACCTCTGTTTTGTGGTTGGCGCGGTCATCTTCTGCGTTCTGCAAGCGCGCAGTCGAAAATTCGACACGATTACACTGCTTATATTCGCTTCGATCTCAATCACTATTTGCGCTTCCGTAGCGAAGGTTTATCCCTACGGCGGAGTACGTCAATGTTTGTTCCTGGCTCCTGTGTTCGTGCTGTTCGCAGGAGTCGCTTTTGCTGACCTCTTGGAACGAATCAAAGGATCTCTGCGGCCGGTGGCAATTGCGGGCCTTATGGCCCTTATTCTTCTTTCACTCTTTCGCGGCATGCTCAAAGAACGGCCATACGGGGAGATCGAGGACACCCAAAGTGTGCTAAAGGAACTGGCTAAATCGATGGCGGCAAATGACCAGGTATGGGTCAATCACGACGCAGTGGCAGCTTTTCAGTTTTATCTGCAGAAAAAGGATCAGCGCTTCATCTACGGGAAATTCCACGCAGACGCCAACGAATATAACCCCGAGTTACTTGGATCGATTGATCCCCACAGCGATCGGCTTTGGCTGGTCTTTTCGCATCTTGAACAGCCGAGTGATCGTGCCGAGGAGCAGTTAATCGTGAGTTCTTTGCAGCCGGGCTGGGATGTGCACAGTGCAGTCTCAGCAACGAACGCAGAGCTTTACGTCGCACATCGAAGGATATCCCCATAAAGCAAGGCGATTCTTACCCCGCATTGTTATTTTGATCAAATAATGTCGAAACATCAGATTGTCGTCATCGTCAACCTGATGCAGGTTCGAACATGATGATTACCAAGTCTTCTTGGCGTTCACCATCACAGTGTCGATCCAGGAGGGCGTCAAATCCGGCCAGTTTATAGATAATAAGTTGTATTCTCTTCACGGTTAGCGGTTGGTAGCGTGTAAGGGTGATCACTTTACTCTTACTAGCCGCCGCTACCACTCTCTATCGAGAACGTCGGCTATTGGCCGTGCAGTGTTGTACCTGACAGAGCGTTTGTCTAGCTCCGTCCGTTCCCTCAAAAGTGCCCTGCGTTCCTTTCCCGTTTGGTGGGTCATCTGCCTGGGGTGGGCAGGGATTCTTGCATGGGACAGTCGACATTCTGTCAACCCCGACGGATTGAGCTATCTTGATTTGGCCTCCGAAGCGTTAAGCGGCGGCCCTGCTAAATTGGTCAATGGCTGCTGGAGTCCAGGCTATCCTGCTTTGATCAGCATCGCTCTGTGGATATTCCATCCCCGCCCGAACCAGGAAATCCCCCTACTTCATCTCGTAAACTTCTTCACTTTTGCCCTGACACTTTGGGCATTCTCTTCGTTCCTGCGACGCTGGCTCTCACGCATGCGTCAAATTGAGCCTGCAGGCGACAACATAGAGGGGTACTTCATACCTTTCGCTTTCTGCACATTCCTTTGGTTCAGTCTGGAGTTTAGCGCCGCCAGGCTGGCCACTCCTGATCTCTGCGTTGCTGCAATCGTATTTTGCGCTTCCGCAATCTGTTGCCGGCTGTCACTTCCCGGATCGACCTGGAAACATTACGGAGCTCTGGGCCTGGTCCTGGCGGCAGGTTATTACATGAAGAATGCAATGTTGCCGCTCGGTCTCGGATTGCTCAGTCTGTTATTTCTCATCCCCCCCCGGGGCGTCAGGCGACAGAAACTGCTCTTTTCAGCCATCGTGTTTCTGCTGGTGTCAGCGCCTCTGATAGCCATGTTGAGTGGTCTGGCGGGTCGACTGAGCTACGGTGAGACAGGGCGGCTCAATTATTTGTGGGACGTGGATCGGGTACCGGATATCGGTTGGACCGGTGACTCTCTCGGCGTCTACGGGACCCCCGAACATCCACCCCGCAAGTTATTGCAGATCCCTCTGACCATCGAGTTTGCGTCTCCCATCAGTGGTACCTATCCCTTATGGGACGACCCGTCTTACTGGTATGCGGGCGCAAGAATACGAGTCGATTTGAGACAGCAGCTCGCGGCGATAAGAAAGACTCTGCAATCGTACGAAGATATTCTCGTGCAGACATCTGCTTTCGTCGCAGGAGTGATTGTGTTGTTCCTGTGGTGTCTTCACGAAGAGCTGCTGCCAACTCTACCTAGAGATGTCTGGTGGCAATTGGCTTGGCCTGCCGCTGCTTGTGCGATGTATGCTCTCGTTCACGTTGATCACAGGTACGTGAGTCCGTTTCTCGTGCTCTTGTGGGTGACGATCTACGGCGTCTTGACGTTACGACTGAAAGATCAGTGCACTTGGCCGCTTTTGACTACTTGCATTTGCACAGTGATGCTTACGTTTACAGCGAATCCCCTCGTGGCCGGAGCCCGTGCGATCCGAGACCGCATTCATCCAAGACAGCCGGAAGATTATGAGATGGTTGCCGATCGCCTAAGCAATCTTGGCCTACACAGCGGGGACCGCTTGGCGCTGGTCGGTTCTGCTTTTTACCCGGCCGAAGCCTACCCGTACTATGCTCGCATTGACAGGCTGCGTGTGGTCGCACAGGTTCCTGACGAGAATGAGTTTTGGCGCCTGACTACGCCAGAGTTAGAATCAGTCGAGGAGCGCCTCGCCTCGATCGGGGTGAAGGCTATTGTTGCGGTAAACAGGCCCGACTATGTTGTTCAAGCAGACTGGAGAGACGTAACGCTCGGCCGTGGAGTACGATTCAACATCCTGCTACTTTCAGAGCCCCGGTCCTACAGTCACTAATTCAGTTCCCCCGGCTCTGCCGAGGAGGCAGTCGAAGTTTGACAGATCCGGGCGTATGTTTCCACCGTTTCTATTCGCGTAGCCTGCTGCGTTAGCAGGGCTAGCTAGGGCTATTGCTGTTGCCTAGTATTGGTTACGAGCAGGCCCTTTGTGGGGCCGGCAACTGCCAACAGACACCGAGCTTTATTTCGCATGGCGGCGCACGCACGAAGAGTTTTGGCGGGTGATTTGCTTGTGCTCTTTTGAATGGATCTGCATGTCTCCGAGGGAAACAAATCACAGCGTGACCGATCTGGTCGACGGCTTGAAACTGACCGGGCTCCGCCCCGGGGATATTGTTTTTTTTCAAGTGTCCCACCTCAAGTTGGGCGCGGTGGAGTGCGGATCCTCCGTAAAGGAGGTGTGCGAATTGCTCTTTTCCGCGATGCGGGATGTGATCGGGCCGGAAGGCACCATGCTGTTGCCGGCGTTCTCTTTTTCCTTTCCTGAAAATGAGGATTTCGACTCCCAAGCGACGCCGAGCATTCAAGGAGAATGGAGTTCTTCTTTGGAGTTTCTCGAGTACTTCCGCAGCCTCCCAGGGGTTGTGCGATCAGCCGATCCGATCTTTTCGGTTGCCGGTCTGGGACCCATGGCAGAAAAACTCCTCACCCGGCTCCCCAATACCAGCTATGGGAAGGATTGCCTACATGAGCGCCTCATGAAAGCCGGGGGGAAGATCTGCGGTCTCGGTGCCGGTCTCGCCGAGGCACCATTTGTCCATTATGTCGAGGAGACCATGGGGGTACCCTTCAGGTACAAAAAGCTATTCACCGGACGAATCGCGCAAAATGGCAAACTGAGCGAACAAGGATGGATCTCGAGCGTTCCCATCCAGGCCGCAAATGGTCTTCCGGATGGAACTCGTCTGGAAAAGATGGCTCGATCCGAGGGCCGGTGCCGTGTTGCCAATGTCGGGCTGGGTGAAATTGTCTCCATTGATTGCAGTAGTTTCTACGAGTTGATTAGCCGGGAGATCGCACGAGATCCGTGGATTACCGCGCAAGGACCGGCCGCTGACCCGGTCGAACTCGAGAACGCCCGGACCGGCGGCAAACACACCCGCATTCAACTGCCAGAAAATGCATCCATGGAGGAGTTGATCTCTGCGCTTTGGAGACTGCCGCGAGATATCGTATCCGATGGCTATGATACAGCGCTGCATGCGCTATCCACCCAGGTGCCTATGGTCGTTCATGAATATCCCAGCGGAACCGAATGCTGGACATGGCTCGTGCCGGAGAAATGGACCTGCAAAGAAGCATTCCTCGAAACGATCGACGGAGGCCGCCTCTTTTCCTACGATGACAGTCCTTTGCACGTAGTTTCCTATTCGCTACCGGTCAACCGTGAGGTCTCGCGAGAAGAACTCTTCGAGCATCTCCACGTCCATCCGGGGCTCCCTGATGCAATTCCCTTTGTTTTCAAATATTACGAGCGGGACTGGGGCTTGTGCTGCAGTCGGAGATTAAAGGACTCCTTGCGGGATGATCGTTACCGGGTCGTGATCAGGTCCGACTTCAGCTACGGGACACTGAAGGTGGGAGAGGTGGTTGTTCCTGGGAAGAGCCCTGAAACTTTTGTCCTGTGTGCGCACCTGTGCCATCCAGCGATGGTTAACGATGACCTTTCGGGGGTGGTCGTTGGCCTGAAGGTGATGCAGGAACTGCTAAAACGGCCGAATCTGCACTACACTTATCGTTTCGTTATTTTGCCGGAAACAATCGGGTCGGTAGCCTATCTGAGTCATCAGGCGGAACTCATCCCAAGGATGGTAGGCGGCCTGTTCCTTGAGATGCTCGGATTGGAAAATCCCCACGCTCTGCAACTTTCTTTTGCAGGTGATACTGAAATGGACCGGTGTCTGCGTCAGGCGCTCAAAAAATATGACGCTCACGGTTGGACCGGCCCCTTCCGCACGGTGGTGGGAAATGACGAGCGACAATTCAACGCGCCTGGTGTGCGGGTTCCGATGCTTTCGTTGTCCCGGGTAATGCAAACAACTTCGGGAACCACGCGTTATTATCCCGAATATCACTCCAGTCAAGATACTCCGGAACTAGCCTCCCCCGCCCGGCTTGCCGAGTCACGGGATCTGGTCTTGAAAATGATCGATACCGTCGAGGGAAACCAAGTGCCGGTAAACCTGTATCAAGGAGAGATCTTCTGCTCCCGATACGGTTTGAATATCGACGTCTACTCCAATCCCGAGGGTAACCGAGCGCTTTTCGATATTATTTTTCTGATCGATGGGACCAGGTCTGTAGCCGAGATCGCTCGTATCTGCGAAGTTTCCGTCGAGTCCGCGTATCGCGTAGTGGAAGAATTACGTGAACTCGGCCTGGTCGAACAACTTTAGCAAGCTTGCCGGGCCAGGCGAATTCGGTTGATCTGAAGGACTAAAGATGCAGGCAATGTTCCAGTCCGGTACCAACGATATTCTTCAGACGTCACGGACTCAACCATCGCCAGGAATCGAACTTGAGCGAAAACTGCGCGTCATCGTCGCCACAGGTTTGAATTCAGGCGCTGCGGAATACAAGAACATGGGCGATGTCGCCATGTTGCAGGTGGCGGTTGCCAGGCTGTTGAGCTTGTGGCCCGATGCCCACATTGAAGTCCTGACCGATTCTCCCTCCAATCTGGCCCGTTACTGTCCCGGCGCCAGACCGTTGCCACGCGCCGGTTGTGCATATTGGGTAGGGAATCGGATGGTTTTGGGACGATACCACCAGTTCTTACCAAGGTGGGCTTCAACTCGATTGAGCGACCTGAAACGGGCCATCAGATTGCAGTGCCCAGCACTCCTCGAGTTCTTGATCCGTCTGAGACTGAGTTTCCGGGATGGGGATGGCCGACGTGGGGATTTCAAAGCCTTCCTGGAAGCTCTTAAGACGAGTGACTTGCTGGTCGTATGCGGTTCAGGTGGATTTGCCGACAGTTGCCGGGAGTGGAACCTATCGATGCTAGATACGATCGAGGTTGCCCTAAGACGTGGCATACCGGTCGTCATGTTTGGGCAGGGAATGGGACCGCTAAACGATCCGGTTGTACTGCGCAGGGCGAAAGATGTCCTTCCTGGAGTCGGCCTGATCACGTTGCGGGGCAGCAGGGGTGGACTGCCACTACTCGAATCGCTTGGGGTCCCTTCAGCCGGAGTACTGACCACCGGAGACGAAGCGGTGGAACTCGCATACCAGGCACGCGCTATCGTACCCGGTAGCGCAGTCGGGATCAACCTTCGGGTCGCATCATATTCAGAGGTGAAAACGGATACCATTGAAAACGTCCGTTTGGTCTTGCAGGAATTCGCTCAGCGGCACAACGCGCCTCTTCTACCAATTCCCATTGCCTTTCATGAATATGCCAATGATCACCAGACCATCCGCCGGCTTCTGTCGGGATTTGATGACGAATCGGATGGTGGCCTATTCCTGGACACACCTTTGTCGTTGATAAAACAGACGGCACGTTGCCGGATCGTCGTCACCGGGGCTTATCATGCTGCGGTGTTTGCCCTGGCTCAAGGCATACCGGTTGTATGTTTGAGCAACTCGGCGTATTACCTGGCAAAATTCCAGGGTTTGGAAGACCTTTTCGGTCACGGGTGTGCAATTGTTATGTTAGGCGAGCCCGATTTGTCGGGCAGGTTGGCGGCTGCGATCGAAAGCACATGGACTGCAGCAGAAGTTCTCCGATCACCTCTGCTGCAGTCCGCTCTCCGTCTGGTTGAAGAAAGTAGGGGAGCGTACCAGCGCGTCAGCACTCTGATAAGTCCCGGAACGAGCCAAACGCACCCGGTAATGTCAGAGACAATCCTAACCAGATCAACCTCGACATGAGGCAATCGTTGCATTGTCGATGGCTGCCTATTGCGCGCTTAATATAGGTATTGGCATAAAGAGCTACATCTAATGACGCGAATCCTTATATTTTCTCCTTATGCACTGTGGGCGAACCACACCATCTATGAAGAGAGCATCGCGCGCGCTTGTCAGGCACAAGGCGCAGTGGTGGCGTACCTCCTCTGCGATGGCCTACTACCTGAGTGCGACCAGCACTGGGACTCCAAATCGAATTCGCCGCGTCCCCCTGACCTGTGCCAGCGTTGCCGGGCCAAGTCAAAGGGCAACTTGGATAACCTCAACTTTCCGTACCGCTGGCTAGGAGACTTCATAAGCCCGGATGAGAAAGCAAAGGCATTTGCATGGGCCCAGAGTGTGCCACCTACCGAAATGCGCCAGGCAACGTTCGAGGCAAATCCCCTCGGGGAATGGGTGCTTTCTTCTGTGATTTCATATTTCCGGCGGTACCCGCCCGATATGGACAATCAACACGTGGTCAGTGTATTTCGGGGGTTTCTTGTCAGTGCAGCGATTGTGGCAACCGGCATCACAAATTATCTGGAGACAAACGCGATTGATGCCGCTCTTCTATTCAACGGGCGTCAATCCATTACGCGGGTTGCCCTTGAACTATTTCGCCTGCACGGCATCCGGGTATTGACTCACGAGCGAGCTGAATTCCAACGCGGGCATCTCAACGTAAGACCCAATGCCCATTGCATGAATCTGCAACCGTTCAAGGCTTTGTGGAGTGAGTGGTCGCAGGTGCCGCTCAAAAGGGAATCGCTGGATGCCGCGCTGAAATGGCTGATCCAACGACGGTACGGCGCCAATCTGGCCTGGATTCCATTCAACACCTCGTTCATCCGCGACTCCTCACTGCGGGGAAGAATGAACCTCAGTCGACACAAGCGCCTGTGGGCCTTGTTCACCTCTTCAACCGATGAGATTGCTGGGGATCCGCTTTGGCAGGGCCCCTATGAGTCTCAAGAGACCTGGGTGCGCGACGTCGTACAGTGGGTGGCGCTCCGGGATGATGTAGAGCTGATCATCAAAGTACACCCCAATTTAGGTGGGAATAACTACATCGGGAAAGCAGTCGATGAATTACGGATATATCAGGAAATGAAGCCATCCTTGCCGGCCAACGTTCGAATCGTGCTGCCCGAAGATTCCGTCAATGCGTATTCTTTGGCCGATGAAGCTGACCTGGGACTGACCTTTGGTTCGACTATCGGGTTGGAGATGGCCATGCTGGGCAAGCCAGTACTCCTAGCGTCAAGAGCCCTATACGAGCAGGCAACACAGATTGTTACTTTGCGCGCAAGGGAATCATTGCCTGGAATGCTGGAGAGATGCCTGCAAGCCACGACTAACAGAGAGATACAGCGTGAAGCATTTCGAGTGGCTCACTATTACTTTGCATCTGAACTCCCGTTTCCTGCTGTAGACGTGTTCGGCGTCTTCGATGTCAAGCTGAATGACAACTATCGGGAAGATGCGTCCCTCATAAAAGATGATTCCCTGAATCGCATCTGCAGGTTTCTGATCAAGGGTGGCCCTCTCTTTGATTCTCCGACCGCGGAGGAGCGGTATCGGACTACGGCTGACGAAGATGTGTTTTTCGACCGATTGGCCCGTTCGCCACACTACCTACGGGATGTCAGGTATGAGCGTTGGTTGAAGTTAAAATCGCTAGGTTGGCTAACGAGAGATCTACTCCGGCGTTTGCCGTTTGGCGTCGGACATACGCTTCTTGATCTGGGGAGACGTAGATGGCACGCACTTTTGACATGGGGGGAAAGCAAGGCCTAGCCCCGACTGGGTACGAGCGACGAATCTAACGTCGTGGGCGTGTGTCACTTCCGGTCGCTCTTCGGACCCATCCCCCGCAAGTCGTATGTATGAAGCCCTGAACCTGCGATGGTTGCGGAAGGGGGCGGCTGCTTAGGATAGAGGGTTAAGAGCAAGAACAGCCACCTCGTGATCAGAGACCCCTTAGAACGACGACCGTGGCCGACGAGTCCACAATAGCTTCTTGCACCAGAACATCCACAATCAACGTAGACCCGGACACGTAGACCCGTCCACTCTCTGCGCAAGGAAGGCTTGAAACACCAACCATGGGACTGCCACAGAAAATACCGGCGATTGTGCTCGGCGGAGGTATCTCCGGCTTGACCGCCGCCCGTACTCTCCAGGAGCAACAACGCGAGTTCTTGCTGCTTGAAAGATGTCCGACTCTGGGGGGATTGACCCGCACGGTGGAAGTCGGCGACTTTTGTTTCGATTACACCGGACATTTTCTTCATCTCAGCCGCTATGCCACACCAGGGGACATTCCGTACGCCAACTTGAATAATGACGAGTGGGCACGAATCAGCCGGCGTTCCTGTTGCTTTGTGGGAGGTAAACTCATCAGTGCCCCCATCCAATACAATCTGGCGGAATTGCCTGAGTCTCTCTTTCATCAGTGTGTGGAGTCCTATAACGCAAGGCCGAGTCTATTGAATAGCGTGGATGCGACTTTTCGGGACTACATGGTGAGCGGTTTTGGACAGGTTCTCTCTGATCTCTTCTTGATTCCGCAGAATGAAAAGACAATGGCCATTTCCCTCGACCTTCTGTCTAAGGATGCGGTTCGACGTTTCTTTCCGGCCCCGGATGAAAAGCTGGTCCGCAACGGAATGGCCGCGCGAGCACCACTCAGTGCCAATAGTTATAACTCCACGTTCTGGTACCCAAAAACAGGCGGGATTGGGCGACTGGTTCAGGGGCTTCGAACAGGAATCAGAAACTGCGCTGTGAATCAGGACATCACTTCCGTGAATCTTCGGGAAAAGACGATTTGCACTAGCACCAGTGGCATGATTCGCTGGGACCAGATGTTCTCCAGTATCCCGCTTAAGTCGCTTTGTGAGCTTACGGGTGACGAGGGGCTGCAGTCTGCGGCGTCGTCGTTGTCGCACAGTTCGACAATCAGCTTCAATATCGGCTTGCGGGGTCCATTACGCCCTGAATTTGAAGATCTTCATTGGCTCTATATTCCGGACCGGGCGATCCCTTTCTATCGAGTCGGCTTCTATTCCAATATCGGGAAGGGGACGTGCGCGTCGGGTAATAGCGCCATTTACGTCGAAGTCGGATTGCCGTCAGAGGAAGTAGATCGCACGGATCTTCTCCATGATTTGCAACCGAAGGTCGTTCAATCTTTAGAAGATCTTGGCTGGATTGACAGCCGGGATGTTGTCTGTGCCGTGATTCATGTGATGCGCCATGCGTACGTTCATCACACTCCGCGCCGTGATCGAGCACTCGATGTGATTCTGTCGCGCTTGCGAGAGTATGACGTTGTTCCGATAGGGCGCTATGGCCTTTGGGACTACACCGGCATGGAAGATTCGATGGAGTCTGCTCGAGCCGCAGTTCTGGAGGTGGGACAATGCAATACAGTGTAATCATTCCAGCCCATAACGAAGCCTCGAATATCGAGGCGCAGGTAATTAGATTTATCGAGGACCTTCCGCGTGAAGCCGCCGCGATCTTACATGAGATCATCATTGTAGAAAACGGATCGACGGATGGCACCCTTGGTGCCTGTCGCCGTTTAGAACAGAGGTTTCCGAACCTGGTTCGAATATGCACGCTGTCGGTCGGCAGCTATGGCGAAGCGATCAAGCGGGGAATGTTGGAAAGTACAGGAACCCACCTTTCGATCCTTGAATGTGACTTTCTGGACTGCATGTTCGTGGTTAGATCCATTGCGATGTTTCGGGCAGAACGAGCCGAACTGATTGTGGCCTCAAAGAGACATCGTGAATCGTTTGACCGGCGGCCTCTCAAGCGTCGAGCCCTGACGGCAATTTACAACCTTGTGTTTCTGCGGCTTTTTCTTGATTACCCGGGAACTGATACCCACGGCCTCAAAAGCATTGAGACGCACTGTGCCAAGCGGCTCTGTCAGGCGGCGCTCACCACGGATGAAGTGTTCCAGACAGAAATCGTACTTCTTGCATGGCGGCTCGGCATCACAATCGAAGAGATTCCAATTAACATCTCCGAATTGAGAAGCGCGCCCATTTCGATCCGGCGACGTTTGCCCAAGGTATTAAACACGGTCCGGGAGCTAAAACGGTCGCTGAGACGGTTTCCCATAAGCGTCTCTGGAAGCAAACCCGTGGATGCCCTTCGCCGTCCCTCCGAAGTCGAACCAACGGCCGAGAAGTCAGGTGTCCGATAGAGCAAGGGGACGGCACACGGTGTATGTTCGTGGGATTGACAAATGACCGGCGAGCGAGCAAGTCTGCAGGGAATAAACAATCTTAGCGGTCAACAGAAGGCTCAAGTTGTTCCAGGCATACCGACCCATCAGGGCGACGTTGAAAGAGAATGAATAACCCACGAGTCTCAGTCGCGATGGTGGTATGCAACGTCGAGCGCTTTCTCGCCGAGTCGATCGAGAGCGTTCTGCGCCAAACCTACACGGAGTTTGAATTCATCATCGTTGACTTCGGCTCAACCGACAAATCCAAGGCGATCATTTCCCGCTATGCCTCCAAGGACAGCCGAGTGAAATTTAACGAGATACCCCATTGTGGCTTGGCCGAGGCACGCAATGCGGCTAGTTCTCGCGCGCAGGGCGAATACATTGCAGTTATGGACGCGGACGACGTCGCTCTTCCAAACCGCCTGAGTGCGGAGGTCGACTTTATGGAGAAGCATCCGGACGTCGGCCTCGTCGGAGGCGCGACTGAATGGATCGACGCAGCAGGCAAGGGCTGGGGCATCCATAACTGTCCGACGGAAGATTGTGAAATCAAATCAGCCCTTCCTGTTTACCACCCGTTCTTTCACCCCGCGCTCCTCATTCGAAGGCGCGCTTTCGAGCTCGTTGGCGGCTATCGGTCAGCGTTCGCACCAGCAGAGGACTACGACTTGACGATGCGGATTTCAGAACATTACGGGTGCGCAAACCTCAAGCAGGTGGTGCTCCAATACAGGATCCACACATACCAGTTGTCGCTGCAAAAAAGAACACAACAGACGTTGGGCAAGCTCGCTGCGCAGGCGTCTGCGTTGTCAAGAGAAAGCGGGAAGCCGGATCCATTCAACACGGTCGCGGAGATTACTCCTGCGGTGCTTGCCCAGTTGGGCGTAGCTCACGCTAAACAGCAGCGCGAAGTCGCCTTGGACCGCTATCAATGGATCCGGAATATGTGCTCGGTGGGGGGGCACTCCCTCGCCCTGGGCGCAGCACTCGAAATGTTGCAATCTGATCTGGAACACGTTGAGCGATGGTTAATCGCCGATCTGCGGCTTCTGGCAGCGCGCCTCTATTGGAGGCAAGGGAAATTCGCCAGGAGCTGCCTCACAGCGGCTCACGCGTTCGTGATGCGGCCTATCATAGGAGGCCGTCCCGCTAAACAATTGCTGCGGCGCTTTCAGTTCCTTAATCGCTTACAACCGACCTCCCCAGGGGAAAGATAATGAAGATCACGGTCATCTTGTGCACGTACAACCGTTGCCAGAGCTTGGTACAAACGCTGGAGGATGTTGCTGCATCAAGACTTGACGACTCGGTCGAGTGGGAGGTGTTAGTGGTAGACAACAACTCCACGGATCGCACGCGGAGCGTGGTTGAGGACCTTTGTTGCCGGTGCCCCGGTCGGTTCCGCTATCTGTTTGAACCGCAACAGGGCAAGTCGTATGCGCTCAACGCCGGGGTTCGCGAGGCTCGTGGTGATGTCCTGGCCTTCGTGGACGACGACGTGACGGTTGAGCCGACCTGGCTCCAGAATCTGACCGGGGCTCTCGACGGCGGGAAATGGGCTGGCGTCGGCGGGAGAACCCTTCTGGCAGGGACTTTCTCACCTCCCGAATGGATGACGATGGAGGGCTCCGACAACCACGGGGATATACTTGCAGCCTTGTTCGACCTTGGACCCGGGCCATGCGAACTTAACCGGCCCCCGTACGGAACTAACATGGCGTTTCGCAGGGAAATGTTTGAGAAGCACGGGCTTTTTCGGACTGATCTGGGCCCCCAGCCTGGCAGTGAGATCCGCTCCGAGGACACCGAGTTTGGCCGCCGGTTGATGGCCGCGGGTGAGAAGCTGGGTTACGAGCCGTCTGCCATTGTCTATCACCCGGTTCACGAGAATCGCGTTCAAAAAAGCTTCTTTCTCAGGTGGCATTTTGACTTCGGTCGAGCCATGGTCCGCGAATGGGGATCTGGGCCTAATATTTTGGGAATCTCACGACGCTGCTTCACTTTCTTCAAATTTCTTGGGACTCTGTTGCCAAGGGCAATCCTACGATGGGTGATAACCCTGCATCCACAGCGGAGGTTTTTTCGTAAATGTCAGGTCTGGACTGCGGTTGGCCAAATCGTCGAGATTCGCCGCCAATGGCAAAATGCCGGAGGGCGAAGCAGCTGTTCGACACGGGGACAGGCTAAGGCCGCCGTGCCTAAACTTACCGGACTATGACCGAAGGCGAAACACTGCTTCCTTCACACACGAAATTGATCCAGGGAACGATGCCGTTAGATCGCGTGCAGGACCGACCAAAGATCCTATTTGTAACATCTCACTGGCCAATGGCGGCGGCCTACGGCGCGCAGCAGCGTGTGCTGAATATCGCAAGAATGCTGGGCCGTTTTGGCGACGTATCCTTCGTGATTGTTCCCACCGAGCATGAAGATGAGGAAACGGCCCGCCGAACCAAGCGTGAATTCCAAGTTCACAGGGTCATACGCCCTTTGCTAGTCGCGCCAGGCGGCGCCTCCCGTCAACTCCCTGAGAGGTTGCGACACGAGTTTGATCCGACGTACATGGTAAGCGATCCCTATGCAGTGAGCGAGCCTGATCGTGCGGCGCTGCAACAATTGATTCAGCAGCATGATGTGATATGGGTTCACACCATCAAGATCGCCAACCGGTTTCGAATTTTCCGCTGGCCCCATTCCGTGTTGGATGTCGACGATCTGGTTAGCCGCCAAGAGCAGTCGGCGGCGCGGTCGGGCGGCAATCTGGTAAAGCGCTTGCTCCATCTCCGAAGGTCGTGGATCTGGCAGAGGCGCGAGCGGATCCTCCCGGAGCGATTTGACGTTCTAACCGTGTGCAGCGAAGACGACCGACGGTACTTAGGCAGGCCGGAGCGGACTCACGTCATCCCGAATGGTGCTCACCCCCTGGAGGCGCGCCCTCGCGCCCTTTCTGAGCTGCCAAGGATTGGCCTCATCGGAAATTGCACATTCCCGCCCAATGAGGAAGGGGCCAAGTGGTTCATCCGTGACGTGTGGCCCATGGTCAAGCGCGAATTCCCGCGCGCGCAGCTTCGGTTAGTGGGCCGTGGAAGCGAAGGCTATTTGACCACATTAGGTCCCGACATCACCGGCCTGGGATGGCTGGAGTGTCCGGGAGAAGAAATTGCTTCCTGGTCCGCCATGATTGTTCCCATCAAAATGGGTGCTGGCACGAGGGTAAAGATCGCCGAAGGATTTGCCCGGAGATGCCCGGTTGTCGCGACCACGATGGGCGCTTTTGGATATGACGTAGAGGACGGAAGAGAGCTTCTACTGGCGGATCGCGCCGGCGATTTTGCATCGGCCTGTATCAAACTGCTGAGGAATCCAGAACTTGGAGAAGCTCTTTCAGAGAGAGCCCACAAGCGCTTTCTGGAGCGATGGACATGGGATTCATTTGAGAGCACGGTTGGCACAGCAATTCAGGAATGCCTCGCAAGAAGCAATCGTGCGCAATTTGCCCGGGTTGATGCTTCGTCATAAACCGTCCGCGGCTGTTTACCATCTGTGCTCGAGAAACGGCATCATCCAGCCGCAGGGCCGACTCTACCCCACCATGATAGAGAGCAGTTCCAGCATCCGCTCCATCTCAGCGGGCTGCTTGAGGTGCGTCATTGTAGGAGTGCCACGCCCAGCCCAGGTAGTGTGGGTTCCCGCTTAACGTCTCCTGGACCACATTAAGCATGTTGGGAAGCTGGCCCTCATAGTCGGGGGGTGCGCAGTCCGATGGACATCCTCGCCGGCTGAGTCCCATTGAGTCCCTGATACGCCATGTTGAGGAACTTCTCGCTGGCTTGGCGCAGCTTGTCTGCCTGGGCTGCTGTGCTCTCTCCGTCGCCCGGGCTGCTCAGCTCGTAGAGCATCAGCGTCAGCCGCGGCAGGGAAGACAGCAGTGCTTGACGCTGGTTAAGATCGCCCTTGAGGAATTTGTTTGGGATGTCGGCGTTCACCGTCATCTGGTTCTGCTCGGCTAAAACGCGCACCGCGCGATACGTATCCAGGAGGTCCGGCAAGAACCCCAGGTTCCCCGGTCCCTTGTTTTCCTGGCGTTGTTGCGGCTCCACATCGAGGTGGACACCATCGAACCGATCGTGCGGATGCTGCCGGTTAAAGGCCAGGACTTCGTTGACATGTTCGAGCAGTTTATCCCGGTGCTTGCCCGGTTGATCGGCGTTGTCGCTCGATAGCAAAGCCTCGACGCGGATGTGGGATCGATGGAGCAAGACGATGAGCTTTCCAATCTCAATTTCTTCAGCCGCGCCACCATTCTGCGAAGAGAACGATAGATAGACTTCGTTGATCTGTTGCGACCGGCAGAAATCGCGCAAAGCCTCACTCCTGGCGGGCAGATCGAGGAGCGTCGGGGTCTTCCACACCCAAAGCCCGTGCACGAAGGTGTCTTGGGCAACAGCGTTGCGGACAAACGTGAAGCAGGTTGCGGCAGCGAGCACACAGAACGCGATCCGAGCGGCACGGTGGAGTTCGATGGAGAGCCTCATGGGAAATCCTCTTACGGTCAACCCAACGTAGCATAGCGCTTCCGATACGGGTTGTTCAGACCGCTTCGNNTCACCTCGCAAAGCACGGCGCCCCTCGATTATCAGGATCGGCAATGCCAGCAGAGCCGCCACTGAGTCCATCCAATGAATGTGCCAGCCGGCATTGATGGCGAGTCCCGCCAACGTGATTGCAGCGAGATAGGCACAGGTAGCTGACTGTACCGCATCCGCGGCCAGTGCTCGGTTGTGAGTGTGTTGTGCAGTTCTACGCTTCGCCCAAGCCAGGATCGGCATCACGACAAGGGCAGCAAGCGTGATCGCTATGCCGCTACGGCTCGTCTCTGGAGTGACACCATAAACAAACGCAAGCAGCGTCAGTAGTGCGATTACCCCTGCTAGAACCAAAAGTAAAAGTCCAGTTAGCCGTGTGGCACGCTCTTGTGTGAACGGAAACGAGGGGGAAATCGCCAGCAGAACTACGGTCGCAGACAGCATTTCGACAAAGCTATCGGCACCAAATGCAAGCAAAGCGGGACTATGAGCTGACGTGGCCCCATAGATAGCTATCCCACACTCCGCTCCCATCCATACCAATGTTAGGCTCTGTAACCAGATCACCCTGCGTGCGAAATGGGCCGACGAGGAGCGGTCTACGGTCCCCTTACGCACTTCAATTTCGGCTTGGGTGAACTCCGCCATAGACGGTTTAGAGCATTTCCTATCGCTATACCCTCCAAGTTTACCTAAGAGCGGCTTTTCTTGCCGGAAAGCCGCGCCCCCCGATGCTTGCTTTCCCTCTCCACAGCTACTCGAGAATCAGATGGCGCGATCCCACCCTTCGCAAAAGCGCGAAGGATGGGAAACCAAGCTTCCTGGGTTGGTTGTGAGGCGTGGCGCCTCTTCCGTTTCAGTTCAGAAGGCAAGCAGGCGATCGAAGAACGACCGATAGCGCCTCAGCGCCTGCCGCAGATCCTCCGTTGAAACGTTGCCGCCCCTGTCCCACTGCTTCTCTAATTGCGCGCGTTCGTTAGCGAATTGCTCGGCGATGCGCTTGACTACATTTGCCACCAAACTGTCGGCTTGTTCTACAGCCTGCCTGGGCTCATCGACGAATGAGGTCTGTGCCTGATCCCAGCGCGCTCGCAAATTATGGAGTTCATCGTCGGGAAATAACGGGCTGGCCTCCCTTGCTTTCAGAGGCGCAGGAACCGTTTGCTCGACAGTGCGATCGTCGATTGCGGATGGCTGAGATGGCTGAACGTCTCTGGCGTTCTCTGCATGCGCAATATCCGCCGTTGTCAGATTTTCGTCGTTAAGAAGCAATTCGCTCATGGGAGACTCCTATCTTTTCGGGTTTGGGGGCATCGAGCAGCTCTTCGAACAGCGAGCGGAAGTAAACCATGGCCTGCCGCAGGTCTTCAGTGGTCGATTGCCCTTTGCCATGGCGAACGACAATCTCCCGAGCGGATCGATAGTTCTGTACCACTGCGGGGTAATTCACAGAGACGTCTGCAGCCCTCTGTTCGAAGTCAACCATGGGGTAACCCCTTGCCCCCATGACGGTTGTTACCAACTTGTCTGCTTCTGTGACTGCCGCTGAAGGGTCATCGACGAATCGCTTTTGCACCAGTCCCCACTCTTGCGCGTATCTGTCGCGGTCGCCTGCGGGCAAAGGACGAATGGGAAACTTCTCCACCCGCTTCTCTCTTTGAGCCAGAACGTCCTCTGCGTGGCGAGCACCTCCGTCTTGTTGTGCGAGGCGGTCGTATTCGGAGCCGAAACGTTGTTTTAATTGGTCGCTCTTGCGTTTGCGCATCAGAAGCAATGCTGCGACAACGATAATTACGACTGCGGCAACAACCACGGGAACCAGGATTCGTGTGTCCATAACTTTAATCCTCATCACGTCTGATGCCGGGATTGGTTGAGGCGATGTCGAGGGCGGAAAAATGATATAGGATTCTTGCCTTGCAACTCGGCTTGCAAAGTGTGCAGAATCGCACAATGTCTCGAAGCTAAGGATGCTCCAGCCGATAGTGCCGGGGAATGGTACTCTGCGATTCGTGAGGTCCGTCTCCGGCGGCATAATGGTAAAGCCACTGGCTCTCCGGGCCATGCGAGTCGGAGTATGATCACATTCCGCAAGCACAATGCGCCCATGGATCCAAAGCCCATGAAAAGGGAAGTGGAAGGCAGATGGAAATGAGAAGGGGAACATCGGCAAAAATGCGTCCAGGCCTAGCTAGGGCGAATTCTTTGCCTGTTGATTCCAAATTGTCGAAGGCGGTACTGGTGACATCTGGCTGGTTAAAGGCGCCAGCCTCAAGGTCAAGGGTCAACTGATCGCGAGCCAGGAGGAAGTGGGCCCCCACCAGTATGTGAAGTCGCCTCGTTTCGGCGAAGGACCCTGGCAGAATGTAACCGGCTATCGTGACCCGGCCGGCGAGGTAGAAAAGCCACACGGACAATGGAACCTGCTTGAGTTGGTGGTTGACCATGATCACGTGAAGTATTTGGTGAACGGCAAGTTTGCGAACGAAGCTACCGATCTGAATGCGACCAAGGGCGAGATTCTCTTTCAGACAGAGGGAGCCGAGACCTACTATCGCAACCTGGAGATCGCTCCGCTCAAGTAGCGCGGCCAGAGGGCCACTCAAAGCCATCGGAGAAACCAGATGAAGAATCGGATCGCCATGCGGCAAGTTTTTGCGCTCACCGCCGTGCTAATCGTTGCCACTGTCGTAGCTTCCGCAGGGTTCGCGCAACAGACACTGAGCATTCCGCCTCACGGCAAACTCAAGCCTCTCTTCAACGGGCAAAACTTCAAAGGCTTCGAGACACTGCTCCAAACGCATGGTATCAACAATGATCCTGACAAGGTATTTCAGGTCGAGGACGGAGCGCTGCACATTTCCGGGGAAGAGTTTGGCGGCCTGGTGACGAAGAAGGAATATGAGAATTACTACCTGCGCGCAGAATTCAAATGGGGAGAGAAGATGTATCCGCCCCGTTTGGGAAAAACGCGCGATAGCGGCATCCAGTACAACCTTACCGGGCCTCTCAAAGTCTGGTCTCGCATGATGGAGTTTCAGATCAATGAGGGCGGCACTGGAGACATCTGGGTGATCAATGGCACTGGGGTCACGGTGGACGGCCAGATTTACCAGAGCACTGCAGAACCCGGCCCGAAACAATACATTCGCATCGCGCACATTGGCCGCGGACCGCTCGTCAATGTGACCGGATATCGCGACCCGGTCGACGATCTCGAGAAGCCCCATGGAGAATGGAATCTGCTGGAACTTGTCGTTGACCATGATCGCATTCTGTACTTCGTCAACGGAAAGCCGGCCAATGCCGGCACGAAGGCTAATACCACGCGCGGCAAGATTCTCTTCCAGTGCGAGGGAGCGGAAGCTTACTTTCGAAAGATGGAAATCGCGCACTTGAAGTAGATGCCGCCGCTTCAGAAGGTGAACGAAACCCCGCCGCCGACGCGCTGTTGGCGCATCGCCCCCTCGAATACGGGGCCGACGAACGTCAACGTGGCATTATCTAACTCAACACCACTCAGAATACTCGTCTTCGACTTAGTCCAGAAGTCAGGCTGAGACGTAAGAGTCTCGCGATAATCCAGCCGAATCATCCACCGTGGCGTTACGCGATAGCGAATGCCGCCGCCATAGTTGAATCCGGGCTGGAAGATGCCGCCTCCCTCGAGGGGCGGCGCACTCCCAAAATTATAGGCAGCGCCAATAAGCCCAATGTTACTTAGCCCAAGGCGGAAGTAGCTGGGCGCCTTCTTGATTGGTGCGTCATCCAAATGCATGAGCTGCAGCGCCGGCCCGACTGCGAAATAGGGGCGCAGCCGCGACGTTTTGGGACGCGTGTGGATGAGAAGGTTGTACGCGATCTGGGACGTCAGCAGACCGGAGGTTGCAAAGGCAAATGCGCTCTGCACCGTAGCGCTCGTAGTGTCATTGTCCACCACGCCCAAACCCATTTTGAAGGTGCTGAAGCTACGGTTGTAACTGAATTCCTGAGAGAAATACTTTTGCGAGTCAATAGTGACGGATGCGCCAAGATTCCAACCATTCTGCAAGGAATTGCCGAGCGCAATCACAACTTGCTGCCCTGGAGGATCAATAGAGTCAAGGATGAAGCCTATCCCGCCGCCATTCCCGCCGGTGTAGCCGAGCCACGATGCCCGAAAACCGATTTCGACCGAGGGTGGCTTCCAACGGCCAGGTTCAGTGATCGTCTCGGGCGTGCTTTGGGCGATGGCTGCAGGCGTAAATGTGTAGTCCGTTTTGCGCCCGGTAGTTTGATTGATGGTGTATTTGTCGCCATCGATCTCCATGCTTCTCGCGGGACGCGGAGTGTCTTTCTTCTTGAGTTCCGAGACGCCAGTGCGAACGCCGGAGTAAGCCATCACCGCGGCGTTGTCGCGCATAATGTTGTTTTTAAGCGTAAGCACCGTTTGCCGTGTGACACGGTCCGCCCGGTTGCCATGGACCGGCAGAGAGTTGCCGGCAAGAAGTGTCGTATCCTGCGGACCGCGGCAGTCGTTCAGCTGCAGCACGGCAACCCTTCCATCGGTGATGAGCTCTTCGCCGGTTCCATTCTTGGCATCCTTGGGGATCCACGGCCGCGCTACGAGTTGGACGCTCGACACGCATCCGGTAAAGATAAGATCGTTGACGACTTTGGCGCGTTCATTGTCAATATGGGTATCGATCAGATGGATAAAGGTCTTGTTTTTCTTAGAAAAACCGATACCTGTGTCATGCGTCGATGACGAGGTCCAAACGATCTGCTCATTCCACTTCAGTGAGCTTGCCCATATGCGCAGATGGTGCCGTTTGGAAAAGGTATTGAGCGTCTTCGCGTAGGCGTAAGCAGGAGCTTGGCCGCCGAGTAGCAGGGTCGACATGGGAGCGCTTTTGTAACCCTGATTCTCGGCAACCGAGCGGATGGTTGCATAGGTTGACTCGGCGGTTAGCGAATCGACTTGTACCCAGTCACTGGCGGCAAACACGCGCTCCACGGCGCCTGCGGTGCCTATGAATATCAGGTTGGTTATGTCGGACGGGATGTGGTCTTTGTTGGTGTAAGTCCGAAACGGCAACTCCTCCACCAAATGGCCCAGATCCGTCCTTTCAGAAGCCGTGGTTGCAATGGGGGGAACAAGGATTGGTTCCGCTTTCGGAAGTACGATAGGAGCTGTCAGCTCGGCAATCAATTCCGTGCCGGCGGGTAGCGAAATCTCGGGCTCTGAAAATCGGAGAACCGATGCCGAGGCAGCCGTGGTGAAGATCGCGGCAATGGGGTCGCCAAAGGCGAGGCTTCCCAAAACGCCCGACGCACGATTGCTCAGAGTGGCGGTCGAGCGTATTCCTTGAATGCGACCGTCCGCATCCACAGCTTCCCGGGCATTCTCCACTTCCGTAATGCGGCATTGCAAAGGAACGCTTTCTCCGTCGGAGAGAACCACACGGTCGAACTGCAGTTGAATCCGCGCCGTCTCGTGAACAACCCCGATGCCCACCTTCCGCACCGACACCACGGAACCTTCGACGGTCGTTCCGAGAGGGAGCAGCATATCGCCGCTATCTGTCACCGGAGCGACGAGTACGCCTGAGATTTTGGTTCCTTTCGGTGTCTTATACGAGCTTATGGGCTGCTGAAGGCGTATCTCCAACTTGGTCCCGGCAGGGACCGGATCGGCAAAGGAGAGCGATCCGGCAAATGCCAGCATTGCGAAGCAGCACTGTATGAAGGCGCAAATCTTATGGGGTCCAGGGAGGAATTCACCTCTCTTAAATCTCATCGGATGCACGCCCCTGCGAAAGGAACGTCCAAGAGAGGATCCTTCCAATCAGGCACCCATTGCACAGCGGAAAGGCAGATTCCGGCCAAGTTCCTAAACTGCTCATGAACAAGCACTTACCTCGCGAAGCCTTCGAAGCTTAGGTTTCAGTTGCCCGGGGGATGCCTCTCAGTCTACAAGGGCATCGCAATTTTAGAAAACGCGGCTACCCTACCTTTTCGAGGGTTGTGGCTCCCGCCGGCAGGCTGCTATAGAGCGGAATCCACATTTATAAGGAGAAAGTGGCGCTAAATGTCGTATGTAGCCCTTTACACACACAACGATCCTTGCTGTCTAATTCAAATGATTCGAGAGGCCAGTCACAAAGCCGGGAAGAGGTAAGGACGATGAAAGAGTGGATCCTGATTATAGAAGACCGTCCTGTTCTTTTACGGACACGCACTGAACTACTTCAGGACTGGCAGATTGTGACAGCAAGCTCCAGGGATGCCGGAGAAGCAATCCAGGCGCGGGCATATGACTTGCTGATCTTCAGCCAAACCGTACTTGAGGAGACTGCCAACAGTTTGATCAGCCGGGCCAGGGCGCTGAACCCACACGTGAAGGTCATCGCGATCTCCGCGGAAGAGCAGGAAGGAAGCTTGGCGTCAGCTACGTACAGGGTCGATTTGAGCAATCCAGATGGTCTGCGGATTGCGGTCGCCAGACTCCTCAGCTTGTCAGGTCAGAATTCAGATCATCGGACATGCTCTCGGCACTCGAAAACTCCAAAGATAAAGGTTCTAAAACGCTTTCTTAACGAAGCGGCTGAAAAGTCTGGCTATCGGTAGGTTCTCGCACCCGGTCAGGATTGTCCCCCACCTCAACGGCTCTGACACGATAAATTCCTTCGCCTTGCCCAATGTACACAGGAATTCCCAGGGTTCCCAGACGGGACCACATAGCCGGCAAACCGGCCGTTGTTGATGTGTGTATAATTCGGTGGCCTTTGGAGGGCAGATCAGATGCGCATGATGCTCAAAGTTTCCATCCCTGTCGAAGCAGGCAATGCTGCAGTTCGAAGTGGTAATTTAGGGACCACGATCAAAAGCATTCTGGATAACCTCAAACCTGAAGCGGCGTACTTTGCCGAAGACAATGGCGAACGGACTGGGTACATATTCTTCGATATGAAGGAGTCATCGCAACTAACCGCTATCGCCGAGCCATGGTTTCTTGCCTTCAACGCGAGGCTTACGGTCCGTCCGGCTATGAATCTGCAGGATCTCGCTGCGGGCGGTGCTGGGATCGAGCAAGCCGTAAGAGCGTACGGCAACGCAGCAGCGGACTGATCACAGCCGCGAGCCATCTTGATCGCGGCCAAACGACCCCAGGAAGATCCGTTTCTCCCCGGCCTTTACGGTACCGGACAGGCCGCAGATCCTTTTGACTTAGCCCGCCAAAGATCCAATAATCGAGGCTGATGGATATTTACGGGGAGATCGTTAAGCTGCAGTGGGCGGGCCACAGGGGAGCAGTTGCCACCATCGTCAACGTGCGCGGTTNNATCCCCAGCTACGAAAGCGCCAAACTCCTGGTCCGTGAAGACGGCTCCATGATCGGCACCATCGGCGGAGGCTGCGTCGAAGCCGAAGTGTGGCAAGCAGCGCGGGAAGTGATGGCCAACGAAACGTCTCGTACTCTTAGTTTCGATCTGAACCAGGATCCGAAATACGACACCGGCCTGGTCTGCGGAGGCACATTGGAGATCTTTATCGAGCCGATATTGCCGCCGGCGTTGCTTTATATATTTGGCGCTGGTCATGTGGCCTACGGCCTCTATAAGGTTGCCAGGAATGCCGGATTCGAAGTGGTGGTGGCTGACGATCGTGAAGCATACGCTAACCGGGAGCGGTTCCCGGAAGCCAGGCAGGTGATTACCGAAGATTTTGATCAGGCCCTGGCTGGCTTGACTCCCAACGAGTCCTCCTACATCGTCATCGTCACCCGTGGGCACCGCGATGACATGCGCGTTCTGCGATGGGCGGTTCAGACGCAGGCCCGGTATATCGGGATGGTCGGCTCCAAGAGAAAGGCCATCACCATTTTTCGCGAGCTAACCAGGGAAGGATTGAAGCCGGAGCTATTCGATCGAGTGCATTCCCCGGTGGGTTTGGATATTGGCGCAATCACGCCCGAGGAGATTGCTGTTGCCATTGTGGCAGAAATAATTGCCATCCGTCGTCACTCGGAACGGGCGTTGCCCCACATGAGTTGGTTCCAGAGAGAGAAGCCAGACGCCATCGATACAATCGACGAGGCTTGCCACCATGATGATTGAACGACGGGCCTACTTATCGCCTCGAATTCTGCTATCGTTTCTATATGGGCCGGACGTCCAGTCTGTGCGGGGTTATTCTTGCCGCGGGCGAGTCCACTCGCATGGGGATGGACAAAGCGTTGCTTCCGTGGCCTCCTGCTACGCCGGGCGCAATTACTTCTCCAGGCCAGACGTTTCTTTCCGCGGCCATTTTTGCGCTCAGTCCGTTTACACAAGAAGTTGTCGTCGTCGCCGGTAAAAATGCGGACAACCTAGCCGCCGCCGTTTACGCGAACGGCGCATTGCTGGTACAGAATCCAGACCCCGAGCGGGGACAATTCAGCTCCCTGCAAGTTGGCTTGTACGAGGTTCTGGCCCGCGGCTGCGACGCCGCCATGATCATGCCGGTCGACCGGCCCCCATTGAGCGCGGCCACGCTGGAGCAACTGCGCTCAGCGTTTGAGTTGGCGCTTTCCCTTGGCCGATGGGGTGTGGCGCCGGAAAACGATGGTGAACATGGGCATCCGCTTCTGGCGAGTCGCGAGCTGATCGAAGCGTTCCTGCGAGCCTCTCCCACGAGCAACGCGAGAGAAGTTAAGCGAGCGCACATGCAATACATCGAGTACATAGCCGTCCCAGACCCCTTCGTGAGCGCGAATGTGAACACGCCTGAAGAATACGAGGCGCTCTCGACACCGGCCTCCGCGCGTCCGAAGTAATAAGGGCGGGACCGTCCGCTCTTGGATCTTGAGAAAATCTGCGGGTGCCCCATCCCCCCGGATTTCCTGTAAAGTTTGTTGACCCCCGCCAAGCTTTACAGGAAATCCGGTTTACAACATCGTAGCCCCGAGCCTCACCTCTCGTGAGAAATCCGGGCTAGCTGGTCAAGTGCCGCTGCCAAGGCGTCCAACGCTAAGTGGCTGGCATGCGAGGAGGCGGGAGGCAATCCGCCGACGGTGAGGACCAGCTGTTTTTTCCCCAGTTCCCGTGCTTTCTCGACCGTGCTTCCCTGAACGAGCTCGGTGAGCGCCGAACCGCAAGCTATGGCGGAAACACACCCTCGAGCGAGAAAACGTATCTCTTCGATCCGGTTACCCGAGAGCTTGAGCGTCAGCCTCAGCACATCACCACAAGCTGGGTTTGCGATCTGTACGGAAGCATCCGGGTTGGCGACTTCTCCGGCGTTGCGCGGATGCTCGAAGTGATCGAGAACCTGACGGGAATACATTCGGCCTGCCTACGGGATGACCGTGATATCTTGTCAATTCGAGACCATCGACTCCGCTGGAGTTCGATGCATCTGCAGGATCTCAGTTACGAGAAACAAATCCGTGAGCAGAGCCCGAACGTGGATCGATGCGTTGAGGTTGTCGATCAATTGCGAGCTAATGGCGGGTTGGACCAGGACCAGTTCAATGGCTGCAATCGAGCTCTGTGCATCACGCGCCAGCACGGCAAAGAACGCTTCGTACCGTGCGGCAGGCGTAAGCCGGTCCTCTTTTACGGCCCTCGCGCAGCTCTCCTCCAAGCCGCTCAGCGCCGCGACGGCGCGGCCTAACTGTTCCCGAATCGGGTTGCCCGGTTCGCTGCCCAGGTCGCTGGTGAGGCCCTGTGCCGCGTATGCGAGCGTGAACTCGTAGCACTCTTCGATGGTGTTGCAACGTTCCTCAATGGCGGTCAGCATCGCTTATTGCTTAGCCCCGTTTCCCTTGAGATGACGATGCTTTCTCGACCGCCCATCGCTCTGGATCGTGCTCTTCCAGATAAAAATCGCGGTTCATCCAGCCAAAGATCATTGCCTTCGTAATGGGGCGCTTCTCCGGTCGAATCCCGAAGTAGACGTGAACCATCACCAATGCGATCAGCCCAACGCCCGCCAGGCCGTGAAGCACGTACATCATTCCCCAGGTCATGTCGCTGAACAAATACGGGTTGCGCGTAAAGAAGATCGTCTGCACGCGCTTCATCATAAACACGCCGGTCACGATCGCAGCCAAGCCGGCCAGGATGATGACTCCATGGTAGAGCTTGTTCTCCAACGGATACTTGGCGAATCTATCCGGTGGAGGCTCGGGCTTGCCCATAAACCGCATGACTCTTCTCATCGCGTCCCGCATATCGATCTTGTCCGGCCAGATCGACCAGAAATCGAGAAAGAAAGAAGCGTGGACGATGTGAAAGAGAATCGATACGGTGAGAACGGTGCCCGCGATCCAATGGTAGGTCACCCAGTCGAAGCGAACACCGACTTTGGGCAGGAAAGCGGTAACCAGCAGCACAAGCATGGAGAGGGCCATGATCCAGTGAAACGCGCGCGCCACCAGCGAGTGCCGGGGAACACGTTCGGGGATTGCGGCCAGAGTTGCGGGCGAATCGTTTTTCGCGAATTCTTTATGCTGGGCAAAGATACCCACGTAAATTGCGTGGACGATCATAAAGAGCAATCCACCTATCACTGCAGCCCATATCAAGAACCAGGCAATGTGGATCGGGACCGATCTTCCCCACGGATTTGTTGCCCACTCTATGAAGCCCACTGTGCCTCCTGCACGCCGCCGATGGCACGTTTTACCAGATTCCTCATCAGCGAGACCTTGTAAGCGTTGAACTGCAATGGGACCGCGCCCTGCACCGCCAGTCTTCCCGCCATCTCTCCGGTGGATGCGTCGGCCGGTTTGCCGCGAACCGCATCTTCAACCGCTTTCAACCGCATCGGACGGGGAGCCACGGCGTTTACCGCTATGCGGATGCGCTCGATGTTGTTCCCCGACAGCACCATCGCGGAAGCCACGTTCATCAGTGGGAAGTCCCAGACGTTCCGGTCTCGCACCTTCTCGAAATAGAACTTCGCACCCGCCCACGTGGCTGGAATACGGATGGCCACCAGAAGGTCTCCCGGCTGCAGGATATTCAGGCGGGTAATGTCGATATCCGGCCCGACGAAGTAGTCTTCGGCGTTCACGATGCGCTCACCCTTGGGTGTTCGGAGCACGAACTTGGCGTCCAGGGCGATCAACGCCGGAACCGAATCGGAGGGATGCACAGCCACGCAACGGCTTGCGCCGAAAATCGCATGCTCGCGGTTCCGCCCCACCGGCGTGTCGGCATAGCAAATGTTGCCGCCCGCACGGTAGCACGGCCAACCACCCCGGTAATACCAGCAACGAGTGTCCTGCGATACGTTGCCGCCGATCGTGCCCTGGTTGCGGATCTGGGGAGACGCGACTAATTCCGCGGCCTGCGAAAGCACGCTGTACTTTTGCTTGACCAACGGGTGATGCACGATTTCGGTCAGCGTGGTCATCGCGCCGATCTCGACCCCATCATTGGTGCTGCGAATTCCCTTGAGCTCATCGATCCCGCTCAGATCAACCACTATCTTCGGCTGCTTGATACGGTCTTTGAGCCAGTCGAAGCTGTCGAGTCCACCCGCCATGACCCAGGCGTCCTCCCGGTGCTGCTCCAAAAGCCTTTGTGCATCCGCAACTGTGCTCGGCTGAAGCAGTTCGAATGTGGGCATTACGTCGCGTATTACCGCCATAATTCTCTCCGTCGCAGCGCTGTCAGATATGTGCCATCAAATATGTGCCATCAGGGGATGTTGCATGGGCCGTCCGGCTTCGAACGATGTCAGTATGGTGTCGGCGTTCACCGGGGCGCGCTGGAAGATCTCGTCTCCAAGCGCGTCGGAGAGCGCGTTCATGACCGCCGCACACCCACCCCCGACAGGCGGCTCGCCAACACCGCGGGCGCCTACCGGCGTCTCCGGATCGGGAATATCCAGGGCGCCCCATTGCATGTCGACAGGCACATCCAAAATGGTTGGGGGCTTGTTTTGATAGAAGCGCTTGTTCACCATGACGCCGTAGTTGGGATCGAATACCCACTTCTGGCCAAGTGTGTGGGCCATACCCAGGACCGACCGCCCGAGAAGCTGGCCACCCAATGCATGCGGATGGATCACGGTACCGACATCGCCATACACCAGGAAATCCACGATGTAGTACTTNNCCTCGGCAAAGCTGGCGACA
The DNA here is from genome assembly GCA_003152195.1 of Acidobacteriaceae bacterium. Taxonomy (GTDB): domain Bacteria; phylum Acidobacteriota; class Terriglobia; order Terriglobales; family Acidobacteriaceae; genus PALSA-350. Next base: position 925 of record PLZN01000256.1, on the reverse strand, counting down.
TAGGAGTACGTGTCTCCATCACGAGGGTGATTGTCTTTCGCGCTTGCTACCAGGCCCTGACCAGCCAAGGCCGCGACGGAGGTTTTTGTCAGTTTGTGAACGTCCGCGGGCGCCTCGTGTCCATCGTAAATACCGCCGAGTTCAATCGCATGCTGCGCTGCTTGCGCCAACGTCATGCCCCCGCCGCCGCCCTTGCGGAAGACGCGCTGATTGCCAACGTCGTAATGATCCGGCTGACCGCCGAGTTTCTTGGCGGCGATCTCCCGCAGCCTCGTCTTGCATTCCTGCGCCACCGCATACGAGGCCCGCGTCATGGCGTGGGTGGTCTGGCTGCCGCCGGAGACGCAGGAAAACGGCAGATTCTTTGAGGTATCGCCCCAGACCACATCGCAAATCTCCCAAGGCACGCCGAGAACCTCAGCACCTGCGCGATGGACATCCATCACCGATTCCGTTCCCAGATTGCCAATTCCAGTGTAGAAGCGGACCCGCCCCTGGGGAGTTATCACCAGCAGTCCATCGAATCCGATCGTGCCGCCGACATAACAGCTAAGCGACACGCCGACGCCGCGCACCTTGGAGCNNTCCACTTGAACTGCTCCGCGCCGCGATCCAGCGCTTCCGTGAGAAACGCGCTTGTTGTGTGCGCGCGCTTGCCTTTCACGGGTGCTCCGAACTCCGCCTTTCCCACGGGACAATTGACGCGCCGCAGGGCGACCTGGTCAACCCCGAGTTTGCGCGCGGCTTTCGCCAGGATGGGTTCGGTAATGGCAATTCCCTGTAGACCGCCGGGCGCGCTCTGCGCACTCCGTGGGGGCGTATTTGTCATCACCGAGACGCCGTGCCACCGCATCGCGGGCGGCTGATACAACAAGGAGACGATACGGCCCGAGGAAGGGGCGTCGCCCTGCGCGTCGTAGGCGCC
>PLZN01000149.1 GCA_003152195.1 Acidobacteriaceae bacterium | reverse complement strand
TCCTTCCACGAATCCAGCCGGTCTTCCAGCGGTCTCTGGGATGGCGGTGTGCCAAGGGATGGTTCGCCCATCGCACTCTCCTGGTTGGTCCGCGGGTCGTGACCAACCCGGGAACCCAAATTGTAGCCTCCTCCGGCCGCGAAGGCACGGCGAAGCACTGCATTCGACGGCAAATCGAGGAATGGCTGCGATTCTGCGGCTTACCGCTTGAAGGCACCCACCACGGGGTCCGATTGTGTCCGTACGTCTCAAGTAACTCTCAAATTGGAGGTCTTTCATGAAAAGCAAAGCTTTCGAGTGGACGGAGCGAACCATCGCGGTCCTGGTGGTTCTGGCGGTAAGCATCGGCGCACTGGCGGAAAATCCTAGACATAAGACATATGTATTTAGCGGGGTGATGAACGCCTATTCGCCCCAAACCGCTGCAACTGGCCCGTATGAGATTCGAGGCCCATGGTCCTTGAAGTTGAAGGGGGACTCAGGCAAGGCGGATTTTTCCGCAGCCCTGGACATGGAGCTGTCTGATGGTTGGGTCATAACGAAAAACAGCGGGAATTTTGATCCGAACGCCAGGGGCGCCCACACTCACCACATCACTCTCGTCGACGCCGAGGTGACGCCGATTACGAACGGATTTCAAGTAAACGGTACGGCCATGTTTACGCTCAATGGAGGCCCGGCGCCCGCTACCGTTGCACCATCCCCTGTGGTGATAGAAATCACGGGCGGCGCCGACGTCGAATTTTCCAATATGACACTGACTTTTGCCGCCCCGGGCTCCAACCATTTTGGAGCCGAGCCCCTCCCGGGCGTAATTCGGAGCGTCACGGAGGAAAAGTAGAGGTAGCGGGTGGGTGGCGGCTTTGCCCGATTTGGCTTTCATAGCGATTCTCCGCAGAGCATCGCGCCCGCTGGTCCAACTCCACCCGAGAGGCGTAGACCGAGAACCGCAGTTCTGCGCCTTACCGCTTGAAGGTACCCCCTGGTGTTGTTCAGTGCCACAATCGCGGCCACGGCTCTCTATCTTCCTAGAAGTGCCTTGGCGACAACGGCTGAAGGGTACAAAAGCACCTTGCTCGCTGTGGGCCGGTTGGGCGAAATTGATGTCTCTCACTCCTTTCCGCGCGGCCTAAAGGCCGAGGGGAACGAGCAACTCTGGCGGTCACTGCAAGAGACGAAGGGATTGTCAGACGTGTACGTGAAGAGCAATGTCTGGGGTTCTCGTCACTCGACCACTAGCAATCGAGGTGGATTTAGCCGGCCATGCCGCCGAAACGCGTAGACGGCGCCGCTGGCGCCGCCGACAAAGAGGGTGCGGTTGCGAATGGTGGGCGCGCCGAACGCGATTATGTCGCCTGGAAAACCGAACACCCATTTGAGTTTGAGATTTGAAATCTGAGCAGCGGTGAGGCCGGCGTCCTTTGCCGGTTGAAAACGCGTGTTGGTAAAAGCCGGACTCCAGCCGCTGCAAGCTCCCGAAGGTCTCGTTGCAAGGGAAGGAGCTCTTGCAGAGCAAAAAGCGCTGGGTGGAAGTGGTGCGTCACCGCCTGGAGTGCCGAGGAAACTCGCAATGGCTTCGCGCTCTTCGCGACGAAGGGGATAGGCAATACTCATCATCAAACCGATGTCCATCGTCCGGACAATTCGACTTGCGGGCATTTTCTGAAGAGCGCTGCGTGGAGGGATTCGGGGAGTTACTTGATCGTGGCACCCAGCGCAGTGCTCCTTGTAGAGAGTTGAGCCATCCTGCGCCGAGAGAAGGGAGCCATAGATCAAGAAGGCGCAACAGCTCAAGGCGCACCGCCGAAGCAATCTCATGCGTTGGACTCCGAGCCCATAGCTCTCCATGGGTTGGCTTGTTCCGGCAGTCTACCACGGCCCATTCGGACACTTTGCTGCTCGCTGCCTCTTCTCCGCTAGGAACAAATGCTCGCCCGTATGCATGCAATTCCCACTCGAATAGGTGGCCCGCGCGGTAGCCAACCATCATCCGGAACCAATCGATCTCCGGTCGGGAGCCGCCGTAATCACTCGAACTCGGCCTGTTAGTTAAACCCTTCCACTCTTCGCCTGTTTGATGAGATGGTCCGCGGCACGGAACGCGAGAGCCTGGATCGTCATGGTGGGGTGATTGCGGCCACCGGTGACGAAGCTGCTGCCGTCCACGATGAATAGGTTGGGGACTTCGTGCGCGCGGTGGTACTTGTCGACCACCGACGTCTTCGGGTCATTCCCCATGCGGCAGGTGCCCCGGCTATGAGCGCCCCCACGGGCTTCGCTTACCGGTTCTGCCCACACAGTGGTCGCCCCGGCTGCCTGAAGAATCTCGACAGACTTTTGCTTGAAGAACTCCATGCACTTCAAGTCGTCAGGATGGCCTGTCATCGTGATGCGCATCGCCGGCAAGCCCCAGGCGTCCTTCAGGTCGGGGTCCAGATCCACTCGATTGGTCTCCAGCGGCAACTGGGTGACGAAGTTGGAGATGATCATCTTGCGGTTGGCCTGCTCCCTGAGCGCCTGCTTGTAACCCGCCCCCCATTTCGGAGCGTGGTGCGGCCCTCCTAATCCGTATTGGATCGGTTCCTGTTGGCCGCGGGCGGTCATGCGCCCGCCGCCATAGAAGCCTCGCTGCGATCGCTGGGGACATAGTCCAGAATGGCAGCTCCGCTCACGATGCCCTTAAATTCGTTCAGCGGATGCTCGAAGAGTCCGCTCGCGTCCACAACGTTTCCGCTCATCAGATACTTGCCGACGACACCGTTCGCGTTCGCCAGGCCGTCAGGATACCGGGCCGACTTCGACAGCAGCAGCAGGCGCGGCGACTCCAGACCGTTGGCGGACAGGACGACCGCTTTACTCTTTTGAAATACCTCCCGGTACTGGGCGTCGAAATAGATGGCCCCGGTCACTCGGCCGTTGTTGTCGACCGAGATCTCGCGGACGTAGCTGTAAGTTCGGATTTCGCACCGGCCGGTCTTCTCGGCGATCGGAATCATGGTGACGGCCGAGCTGGACCTGGCTTTGACCTGGCACCCGAAGCCCGAGCACATCCCGCAACCGATGCACGCGGAGCGGCCTTGATATGGCTGGCTAATAATCGCGGCGACATTTGGGACCACGGTCAAGCCAAGCTTGGCGGCCGCCACCTTTAACAGTGCGCCTGAAGACTTCATGGGCAGCGGCGGTACAGGATAGGGCTTCGACATCGGCGCAAACAATGGGGAATCGACGCGCAGGCCGGAGATGCCGATCTCCCACTCGGCCTTGGTGTAGTAGGGCTCCATCTCCTCATAGGTGACCGGCCAGTCCGCGAAACCGGTGCCAGCAATCGCACCCTCGTGGGTCGCTTCATTGAACTCGTACGGCAGGTGGCGCCAGCTGCTGCCCCCATACGTGACGGTCCCGCCCCCCAGCACGCACCCGTATCTGGAAGTGCCACGGACCGCCTCTTCCTTATCGTTCCGGCGGAAGGTGTTTGGCTGCCGCACGGGATCGGACATCAAACGATCCGCGGGCTTGGGCGGGTACATATTGAGCAGCTCGTCCTTGTTGTAGTCCTGCTCGTGCCCGTACGCGCCCGGCCCGCCTTGCTCCAGCACCACCACGGAAAAGCCGGCGATCGCCAGCTCCTTGGCCATGATGCCCCCGGCGGCTCCGGACCCGATGACGACAAAATCAACTTCGGTTGTCGGCTTATATTGGATCATTTGTGTCTTCCATGGCCTATCGGCTCGGCTTGCTGACGGCGTCGTAGTAGCCGAACGGGGGCTTGAAATCCAGCGTGTCTTCGAACCCGATCAGTTTCCAGCCGGCTTTGCTGTAGTTGCCGCCGTGCGCCGGACTGGCAAACATCCCGGTAATTGTGTGCGTGCGGACCGTGGTGAAGAACGGAGTATTCTCGATGGCCGTGAGTAATTGGATCTGCTGCGCGGAGGTCAGCCCGGAGAACTTGCTGGCGCTGGGGAAAAGCTCCTTCGTCCTCGCCTGCAGATCCTTAAGTCCCTGCGTGTAGACAGGCTGACTGTCGCGGAGGAAGGTTGTCAACGCGCGGTCGATGAAGTAGACGCAACGGGCCTCGTGCGCACCCGGGGTGTCATCGGTGGGAATAATCTGGGATGTCATCGCATCGACGTCGGTGGCTTGCTCTTTGGTGAAAAAGGCGAGAGGGAGAGGCTGCCGGGCTGCCTGCTGCGCATGCGCTTTGGCATCCAGGATTCCAGACCAGTTGGAGGCAAGCCAGATGGAACTCAACCCCGAAGTGGACCCAATGAGGAAAGATCGTCGTGATGGTTGGTTCATAGTTGTTGTTTACTCCTGATTTACCTTAGGAGACCACTGAATTAATTCTGGCGAAACGAAAGATCAAATGGGCATCTAAAGCCTTACTCATTCTGCGGCCTTTATGGACGGCCTGAAGGCCGTCCCCTTCAAACTAACCTTTTCTGAATCCATAGGCGCCTGGAAACACTCATAAACCCGTGGTCACACGCGATGCTTTACCGGGCTGCCGGGGAGTCGTCCGGCCACTACCGTGAAGATCGCGTGGTGGGTAGGAACAAAGGAAAGGGAATTCAAATGAAGGTCGTACTCTATGGAGCCACCGGCAGCTCTGGCTAACGCAGGAACTCACAAGTCGCGGGCACCAGGTCACGGCAGTCGCCCGTGATACATCAAAGCTGTCCTCTACCGTCATCTCTGTTCAGGATGACCTGAGCAGCGTAGACGCGATTGCCTCCATCATTGCCGGGGCGGACGTTGTGGTCAGCGCGTATGCGCCTCCGCCAGGGGATACCGACGCGCTGGTCGGCGTCACGGAACGGGAAGTTCAAGCCGTCAAGAAAGCGGGCAAGGCGCGCTTGATCGTCGTTGGAGGCGCAGGCCTGCTTGAGATTGCGCCTGGGGGCAGTCTGATTGCCTCCGGGTACTTGCCCGCGGAATACCTCCCGATCGCCACGTCACACGAGAAGGCTCTCGCCATCCTGAAGAAATCGGATGTGAACTGGACCTACTTCAGCCCTGGCGGTTACTTCGTGCCGGGTCAGCGGACAGGCAAGTTCCGCTTGGGCACCACCCACCTGATCGCCGATGAGAAGGGGGACAGCCGCATCTCCTTCGAGGACGCCGGCGCATGAGCGCGGCCAGTTGTCTATCGGTTACTAAGGGAGCGCATACGTCTCTGCTACGCCGTCGACGGATTTTGGGTGTCCATGTGAACAGTTACAGTTACGTTATGCCACCCCCGCACATGCCGCACACAGCCGCTAACCACCTCGCAAATCATCTTGGCCTGCTCAACCGCCTAACCCAGTCGCTTCCCGTCGGATTTCAAGTTCAGATTCCGGATTAGCCGGTGCAAGTACTTGGGATGAATTCCGAGGAGGCGGGCTGCCTCGACCGGCTGCCGTTGGCTTCGTGCAGTGCGCTAAGGACGAGCTGCTTTTTTGTCTGGTTCAGAGTGTTGTGGTAGCGCGCCGCAGCCAATCCCGGCGATTGCTCCTCCAGCAGCGCGTTGGGCAGGTCTTCGGGGAGAATTTCGCCGGTCAGTCCCATCACGATGGCGTGTTCGATGGCGTTCTCCAACTCGCGAACGTTGCCCGGCCAACTGTATTGCATCAGCAAAGA
>PLZN01000280.1 GCA_003152195.1 Acidobacteriaceae bacterium | reverse complement strand
GGCCATGTTCACCTGCTCCAGCTGTGCCCCCGCAATCAGGCAGAGCGCTGTGGTGTAAGGAGTATGGGTATGCAGTGCTGCCCGTGCCGCTTTGTTGTGGCGGTGGATTGGCGCGTGCAAACAAAACGCGGTACGTTCCACCGTGCCGTCCCCTTCAACGATGTTGCCGTCCAGATCGCACACCAGCAGGGAGCTCGCCGTAAGCTCTGACCAAAAGAATCCTTCGGGATTTACCAGGAAGAGGTCCTCTTGTCCCGGCAGCAGAAAACTGAAATGGTTGCAGACTCCCTGTTGGTATCCGAGACGGGCGGACCACCGTAGCACGGCAGCCAGATCGACTCTTGCTGCGCGAAAATCCTCTCGCATCTTCACTCCCCCTGCTCTCTCTGCCTGTATCACTGTGATATCTCGCGCAAGGCGGCAAGCAATCGATTCACTTCTTCCGCCGTGTTGTAGTGCNNTAGTAGTTGCCGTCCCAGGTGAAGAAGCCGCGCCGCCCGAGTTCGGTTGCCAACTGCAGTGGCGTATGGTGTCCGATGCGTACCGCTACCGTGGGACAGCGATCGTCGAACCGCTCCGGATCGGTAATGCCATAAAGCTTGAGTCCAGGAATTGGTAAGAGCCCTGAAATGAGACTCTCCATCAAGATCCGCTCGTGCGTCTGGATTGCCTTCCAGGCGGCGAGCAAGGCTGTGCGGCGACCGGATAGTGATGGGTCCATGCGTCGTCCCTGATCGGCAAGGTAATCCACGCAGGCGGTGATCCCGGCGATGCATTCGTGGTTCAGCGTGCCCCACTCCCAGCAAAAGGGAATCGCATTGGTATTGGCCGCGACCTTATAAGGTTTCAGGCGCCGGAGATGCTCGCGTTTGCCATAGAGCACGCCCATGTGCGGGCCGAAAAACTTGTAAGACGAGCAGACCAGGAAGTCGCAATCGAGTTCGCGAACGTCAATCGGACCGTGCGGCGCATAGTGCACGGCATCAACGTAGGCCATGGCCCCAACCCGATGCGCCAGATGAACGACTTCCCTTACGTTGTTGATTGTTCCCACCGCATTGGAGGCGTAGCCTACCGCCACAAGCTTGGTGCGGCTGGTGATTTTTCGGGCCAGGTCCTCCATGTCGAGGGTGCAGTCCTGGTCATGAATCTCAGCGATGCGAATGGTGACGCCACGTTCCTCGAGAGCTACCCAGGGCGAAAAGTTGGCTGAATGGTCCAGGCGCGTGACTACGATTTCATCGCCGGCATTCAGCTCCCGTCCGATCGACCGGCTGATCGCGAAGGTTAACGAGGTCATGTTTGCGCCGAAGACCACCTCGTCTGCATCGCAGGCAAGAAAGTCCCCCATGGCGGCGCGGGCACCGGCAATCATGGTGTCGGTATGTTGGCTGGTTGCGTAGGCGCCGCCCGTGTTGGCGTTGCTGCCCTTCAAATAATCGGAGATTGCGTCGATGACCCGCTGTGGAACCTGCGTCCCGCCTGGTCCATCGAGAAAAACGGCGGGATGTCCATTGACGGTTTGCGCCAGAGAAGGAAATTGGGAGCGGACCCATGCTGAATCGAGTGGGTCGATATCTTCGCTCTGCGTAGCAAAGGGGGGATGTTTCGCTGCGGTTCGGGGCATATCCTTGGTCGTCATGAACGGTTTAGGTTGGGACGCTTATGGAGAGACTACAGGGTGCCGGGAGGAGAGTCACCTGCGCTATCGCTGAGTTTTCAGTGAACAGGCTCTTAGGGCGCTGATTTGACCTGCATCCGCCCGTCGTCTACCATTTGCTCTCCCCGGCTACCTGTTCAGAAAACAAATTCAAGGATGTATCGCGCCCTCGAGCGGTTTCGCAATAGGGTGTTGACCAAACCCGGATTTCCTGTGGAGCTCGTTAGGGCCAACGAACTGCATGCGGCTTTCCGTGAAGAAAGCCGCACATCATTGCTCTCGGCTAGTGCCGCGCGGCAGGAAATCCGGGAAGCGAAAGGCATTTTCGTGGTTTTCTCCCAAAGAAAACCACACCTCACGATCTTTATGAGGCCACGTAATTGCAAAACCGCTTTAAATGCGCCAGGGTGGGCTTGTATCGGCACCAACACAGTTCACGCAAGCCACAAAACGGGACACTTGCTGCGCATACTCGGTGCAGGCTTTGGCCTTGCTGTCGGCGGCGGAAACACGATAGGTTCTGGCATTTTCCGCACACCTGGCGAAGTCGCCCGCCATTTGGGCAGTGTCTCACTGGTCTTTACGGTTTGGATTTTGGGAGGAGTTTACGCGCTTCTTTGCAGCAGCTCAGTCACGGAACTGGGCACCATGCTTCCCAGTGCGGGTGGCTGGTACGTCTATGCGGATCGGGCGTTCGGAAGAAGAATCGGGTTCGTCGTTGGCTGCTGCGATTGGATGGTGGAATCGGTGGCCATGGCGTACCTGGCGGTGGCATTGGGAGAGTTTGCCGCTGGGCTGGCCCCCGGTCTTGCGGAGCATGTCCAATTCGTTGGCGTGACGGGATTGGCCCTGCTCGCTCTTCTGAATTGGATCGGCCTACGGCCAGGCAGCCGGGCGCAGGAACTCACCAGCCTGGTCAAAGCGATCGGACTTATTGCACTGGTAATCGCCTGCTTCGTAATTTCCCCCGGGAGTACGGCTTCCACCCCTTCCGCGGTTACGAAATTATTAGGACAAGGGCACGGTTTCTTTCTTGGCTTGGTCCTGGCCCTGCAAGGTGTCGTCGTCACCTACGACGGTTGGTACGCACCGATTTACTTCGTGGAGGAAGACCAGGATCCGTCCCGGAACCTGCCGCGCGCCATGATTGGCACCGCACTCTCCTGCATCGCCATTTTCCTGCTGATGAATGCCGCCATGCTCCATGTTTTAGGAATGAACCATCTTGCACGTTCCCAGATGCCGGCAGCGGACGCTGCCATGTTGGTTTTCGGCGGCCACGGAAAGCAGATCATTCTCCTCATCTCCGTGATCGCCGTGATCAGCACGATCAATGCGGGACTACTGCTCACGCCGCGCATCCTCTACGGTATGGCTCGAGATGGACTGTTGCCTCATGGCGTGACCGCGGTCAATAAGGGAGGGACTCCGACCTGGGCCCTGCTGCTTTGCTCATTAGCCAGCATCACCCTGGTTCTCTTCGGCACGTTCGACGCCTTGGTTGCCATCGCCGCGATCCTGTTTGTGGCCGTCTATATGTCGGGTTTCGCCGCTTTGTTGGTTCTGCGGAGACGTGAGCCTAACCTTCCCAGACCTTACAAGGCTTGGTGGTATCCGTGGACCACCCTCTGCGTTCTTTTCGCCTCGGGAGCTTTCCTTATCGGATCAGTAATCGGAGACCCGCGCACAGCCTTTTCACGGTGATCCTCATCCTGCTGAGCTATGTGGCCGCTCTCCTCATCACGCGCAGGAAAGCACAGCCATCCACACCCGCTTAGCGTCATACTTAAAGAAAGCCGCATGAAGCTCGTTGACCCCACCAAGCCTTCCAGGAAATCCGGGGGATGGGGCACCCACAGTTTTGTTGCTTAGAGTTTCTTCAGTAAGGAGAAGTGTTACCGAGGATGGTTAGCAAGCCAAAGAAAGCGGCACGACGCAGCGGGACGAAAGACGGTTCTCCGGCTCAAACTTCCTCCAGCCTCGTCGACGGGCAACTTGCGCGCTATCGCGCCATGCGTGACTTCAGCAAGACGGCCGAACCGAGCGGCAAAGCCAAGCCGGCAACCTCGGCCGCTGAGACGGGAGCTCTGCCGTTCGTCATTCAGAAGCATGCCGCCACTCGCCTGCACTACGACTTTCGGCTCGGATTGCACGGAGTCCTGAAGAGTTGGGCGGTGACCAAAGGGCCGAGTTACGTGCCCGGTGATAAGCGCCTGGCGGTTCAGGTAGAAGATCATCCCATGGAATACGGCGGCTTTGAAGGCACCATCCCGAAAGGGCAGTATGGCGGCGGCACGGTGATGCTATGGGACGAAGGCACATGGGAACCACTCGGCGACGCGGACGAATCGCTCGCTAAGGGCAATCTCAAGTTCATCCTTCACGGGCAGAAGCTGCATGGAAAATGGGTGCTCGTGCGCATGGGCGGGAAAGCGGCGCGCGAGGCAAAACCCAATTGGCTACTGATCAAGGAACATGACGAGTACGAACAGACCGCGGACGACGAGCCGATCGTCGACAAGGCGCCCAACAGCGTGCTGACAGACCGTGACCTCGAAGCCATTGCCCATGACGGGGATCATGTGTGGCAATCGAATCGGCCGGAAACGTCCAGCCCGGGCAAAAAGTCTCCGGCAAAACAAACGCCGTCCCGAGCAACACCATTCGCGCCGCCAAAGCTGCCAGGTAAGAAAGAGGCTCTCCCTGCGTTTATTCCTCCGCAGTTGGCCTCGGAAGCGGCTGCCCCACCGAGGGGAGAGGGCTGGTTCCATGAGCTGAAGCTGGATGGCTATCGCATCCAGGCGCACATCGACAAAACGGGCAAGGTTCGCCTCTTCACCCGCAGTGGGTTGGATTGGACGCATCGCATGCCCCCGATTGCGCGCGAGTTAGGCCGCCTTTCCGTCGAGAGCGCCATTCTGGACGGAGAGGTCGTGGTGCTCTCCGAATCCGGGCAAAGCAGCTTTGCCGAACTGCAGGCGGCCTTTGACGAGGGCGCGCCCCGTCCTTTGACCTACTTCGCCTTCGATCTGCTCCACCTCAACGGGCACAATCTTCGGCAACAAACACTCGCCGAGCGGAAGCAGATCCTGGCGCAGATGCTCGATAGCCTGCCGGAACACGAGGTCGTCCGATACGGCCAGCATATCGAGGGGGAGGGTGCGCCAATCTTCGCCGAGGCTTGCCGGCTAGAGGCGGAAGGCATCGTCTCCAAACGCTCGACCAGCTTGTATACCTCGGGGCGCAGCGCTGCATGGCTCAAGATCAAGTGCGTTCGCCGGCAAGAATTTGTGATCGGAGGCTTTACCAAGCCGTCGAATGGAACCGACGGTATCGGCGCTCTTCTGCTTGGCTATTACGAGGGCAAGAAATTGGTTTATGCCGGACGGACAGGCACTGGCTTTACCCAGGCCAGCTCCCACGCGTTGCGCCAGCGTTTGGAGAAACTGAGGCAAACCGGAATGCCCTTCGCGGACGTGCCGTCCGCGGCGGCGCGGGGCGCCCTCTGGGTTCGGCCCGAGTTGGTCGGGGAGGTTCAGTTCAGCACCTGGACTGCCGATGACCTTGTGCGCCAGGCGAGCTTCAAGGGCCTGCGGGAGGATAAGAAGGCATCCGAGGTGCATCGCGAAGTCCCTGATGCGAGTCTTCCGCGGAAGACGGCGCCAAGCGCTACGGTGGATCCTCCGGCAGCAGCTGCCAAGAAAAGGCCGGCCAAAGCACAGGCACCCCCGCCAATCCGGCTTGGCTTCCGAGTGACCCATCCCGATAAGATCGTCGATCCGGAGACGGGGGTCACTAAGCAGGCCCTGATCGACTACTACCTGGCGGTCGCACCGCTCATGTTGCCCCATGTCACCGGCAGGCCTCTCTCGCTGGTCCGCTGCCCGAATGGCGCGGGAAAAAAATGCTTTTATCAAAAGCATCTTGGACCAGGAATGCCACCTGGAATCGAAGGCGTTGAGATTCCCAATCAGAAGGGCAAGGGCACAGAGACATACGTCACCGTGCAGGGTGCGGAAGCGCTTGCTGGACTGGCGCAGATGAATGTTCTCGAGATACATCCGTGGGGATCAACGAATGCGGACCTCGAGCACCCTGACCGCATCATCTTCGATCTCGATCCGGACGAGGCCGTTTCCTGGCCAACGCTCTGTGAAAGCGCGCTCGAAGTGCGAGAGCGTCTCAACAAGCTAGGGCTGCGGAGTTTCGTGAAGACGACTGGTGGCAAGGGCCTGCACGTCGTTGCCCCCATCCGGCCGACGCACGGCTGGGAGCGGATCAAAGCCTTCACGCATGCGTTTACGCTGCAGATGGAGCAGGACAACAGCAAGCTCTACATCAGCAAAATGACCAAGGCAGCAAGGAAAAACAAGATTTTCGTCGACTACCTACGTAACGAGCGGGGAGCGACCGCGGTCGCTCCCTACTCTTCCCGCGCTCGGCTCGGCATGGCTGCGGCGCTGCCCCTGCAATGGACCGAGCTCAAGTCGCCAAAGGCGCCTCGTTTCGTGATCGCCAAGTTCGCCGATTGGAGTGACCGGCTGCACCAGGATCCGTGGAAGCCGATGCTTGAGATCGACCAGGAGATCCCGGCGGCACTCTTTGCCGAACAGTAGCGGTGAACGGCTCACCGGCTCTTATCAGCCCGGCACAAGGCTTAAATTCAGCCGTCCCTGCGGGACTCAGCAGGTTACTAACTCTACCCAGCACTGCGTGCTGGACTATTTTCAGCCGTCCCGGCATTGCCGGGACTCTTGTGATGACCGAGTTTGCTCAATAACGGAGCTCCCGGCTTCGTTATTAAGTACCGGCTCCGGGCTTCGTTATTCAGTCCCGGAGGGACGGCGTGAATCGGGATAGGGGAGCAGTCACCTGCTCTCCCCTCCCACACCACCGGACAAGGGGTCCGCATCCGGCGGTTCGATGAGTTGCTCCCCTACAGGCTTCACCCGCTCCTAACCCGCTCAAGCCCAGCCCGA